>JBCCZJ010000539.1:0-2111 GCA_039187915.1 Myxococcota bacterium | reverse complement strand
GGCGAAGCCGCCGTGGTAGAGCGCTTCGTTGAGCGACTTGTAGCTCTCGGTCAGGTCGACGTACTTGCCGACCATGGCGATCTTGATCTTCCGCTCCGGGTTCTGCTGGACGTTGAAGAGACGCTCCCAGTGGCGGAGATCCGGGCGCCCCGTCCACATGTTGAGAACCTGGGCGATCTTCTCGTCGAGGTTCTCCTTCGCGAACGCGAGCGGGACCTCGTAGATGGAGCTCACGTCCTTGGCCGTGATCACGGCGTCTTCGTCGACGTTGCAGAAGAGCGCGATCTTGCTCTTGATGCCCTTCTCGAGAAAGCGGTCCGTGCGGCAGAGGATGATGTCGGGCGCGAGACCGACGCTCTGCAGCTCCTTGACCGAGTGCTGGACCGGCTTCGTCTTCACCTCGCCGGCCGTCGACTGGTAGAGCACCGGCGCCACGTGGATGAAGCAACAGTTCTCGCGACCCGCGTCGGCACGGAACTGACGGATGGCCTCGAGGAAGGGGAGCGACTCGATGTCGCCGACCGTGCCGCCGATCTCGACCAGGATCACGTCACAGTCCTGGCTCGCGCCGCGGATGGCGCCCTTGATGGCGTCGGTCACGTGGGGGATGACCTGGACGGTCCCCCCGAGATAGTCGCCGCGGCGCTCCGCCGAGAGGACCTGGTCGTAGATCCGGCCGGCGGTCATGTTGTTGACCTGGCCGAGGACCGTCGTGGTGAAGCGCTCGTAGTGACCGAGGTCGAGGTCCGTTTCCGCGCCGTCCTCGGTCACGTAGACCTCGCCGTGCTGGAACGGGTTCATGGTCCCGGGATCCACGTTCAGGTACGGATCGAGCTTCAGGAACGTGACCTTGAGGCTCCGGGCCTCCAGCAGCGCGCCGATCGAGGCCGAAGCGAGGCCTTTGCCGAGGGACGACATGACGCCGCCCGTCACGAAGATGTATTTGGTCGGTCGCGGACTCATACTGGCTCTCCCCCCGGCAGGATCTGCGCCCTGCCCTTCCAACCTATCGAACCGCGGCCTCGGCGCGCTTCGCCAGCCCGTCCTCGATCCGGATCGCGTGGATCGGAACGAAGGGCTGCGGCAACGCGTCCGCCGCGAAGAATCCCATTTCGAGGGTCTCGTCGGGCGTCGTCATCTCGCCCGCTTCGACCGCCTCCGCGTGGAAGCAGAGGTTCACGATCTGTATGCGCCGATCCCCGCCATCGGGGGCGGCACCCTTTCTCTGGCCGTAGTCCACGACGTTCGTCCCGGGATCCGAGTAGACCCCGATCAGTCCGCCGACCTCGACCGTCCAGCCCGTCTCCTCGGCCACCTCGCGACACGCCGCGTCCGCGACCGACTCCCCGATCTCGACGAAACCGCCGGGCAGCCCCCAGCAGCCATTGTCGGAACGGCGCATCAGCAATAGCTCGCCCTCGCGCCAGACCATCGCCGAAACCGAAAGGCCCAGCTCCGTCGGATCCGACGCGAAATACATCGATCCGCCCTCTCCTCCTGCATCAGGCAAAAGGGCTTCTTTTTCTTCCGGGGATGTCACCGGGGGAGCTCCGCCGTCGGCGCCGTGGGGAGGATCCTCACGACGCTTTGAACCGGGTTCTCGTTGACCTCGCGGATCACCGAGACCCTGTGTGCGTCGTTTTTCGATTCGACGCGACGGAGCGCAGCGATGAAGTCGATGCAGCCTGCAACGACTCGGTCGCTGCAGAGTTCGTTTTCACGTACACCTGCTTCGACCGGGGGGGTCCGGCTGTTTATAGCGGGCGGGTCCGGCGGGCGTCAATCGGGGCCCGCCCCGGGGCGTCGGTTTGCGGCGGTCCCGCCCGGGCCGCATCGCGTATCCTGGCGCCGCGATGGCCCATGAACCCTACGCGGCGCCGGCGAGCGACCCGACGGAACCGACGCTCGCGCTCGATCCCACGGTAGTGGCCGACCTGCCCTGGCGCGGCCGAACGCCACCGCGCGCGCGGCTCGCCTGCGCCGTGGCGCTGCCGGGCCTGCTCCTGCTCGCGTGCGCAGGCGCCGGCTGGTCGCAGGCCGTCGCGCTGACGCCGGCCCAGACCGGCCTCGCGCGCTCCGCAACGATCCTCCTCGCCCCGCCGATCGCGATC
>JBCCZJ010000538.1:0-2120 GCA_039187915.1 Myxococcota bacterium | reverse complement strand
TCCGTGCGCAGGCGTTCCCCGTCGAGCGCCGCGTACTCGGGCGGGAGCCGATCGACCGCCGCGTCGATCACCGGATCGGTCAGGCGATTCTGGATCTCCCGGGCGACCTCGGCCCAGTCCTTCCAGGCGAGCGCCGGCAGGAGCCAGCGGTCCTGCTCCCAGCCGTGCAGGGTGAGGCCCTTCACGCCGGGGTAGTCCGGCCCGTAGTTCTGGAGGATGGGGATGTAGATCCGCATCACTCGCTGGGCGACACCGTCGTAGCGGACGAAGGCCTGGTCACGGTCCTCCGGGATGGGCTGCCAACGGTCCTCGCCGGGGAGCTTCGCCCAGCGCCACTGTTTGCGATGGCGGTCGAAGTCGCCGAGCAGCAGGTCCATGAGGCGCGCGCGCAGGAAGGCGCGGGTGTCGACGGCGAAGCCGGCTTCGGCGCGCAGGCGTCGGTAGACCTCGTCGTGATCGAGGATCTCGACCGCGTCCGCGAAGCCCGGCCGCTCACCGTCCGCCGCCCGTGGATAGACGAAGTAGGTCCCGACCATGCCCGCGAACTCCTCGCGGTATTCGCCGAGACGCGGATCGTCGGGGACGACGACCATGCGTTCGTCGATCGTCAGCACGTCCGCCGCTCGCGTGAGGGCGCCGGCGACGACCGGGCCGCCGGGATGCTGCGCGGCCATCTGGTCCTGCACGATCACCTGCACGAGGGTGTCCCGGAGCAGCTCGTCGAGGACGGCGGAGGGATCCTTGTCGGTGCCGCGGAACGTGTAGCTGCCGCCGTCGCCGCCCTTCAGGCCGAGGACGGCGGTCTGGAGTCCCCCGAAGCGTCCGACCGGTTCGAGGCCCCCGCCTTCGTTCTCGAGGTCGAGGACCGGCAGCAGGATCGGGGCCTCCCACAGATCGCGGTAGCCCCCGCCGAGTGCCCACCGGTAGACGCGGCCCGCGGCGTAGCGCTCGCTGGCAGCGACCCGGACCGACTCGCCGGACGTCGTCTCGGCTTCCGAGGGCGCTTCGTCCGACTGGCCCGAAGCCGGCCCCGCGATCGCGAAGCAGGCCCACGCGAGGGCGACGAGGCGGCGGATCCGTTTCGGGGGGGCAGGGCGGGGAACGGCGATCGCGCGCAAGCGGCTCTCCTCAGTTCGTGGCGGTCGGGTCGGGCGGGGCATGGGTGTCGAGCCGGGCCGCTCGCGCCCACACGTCGAGCGTCGCACGTCCGCAGTAGGCATGATAGGCCCGCGCGAATTCCGGGTGATCCTCGAAGACGTCGATGAAGTGGTTGCGCGAGATGTCGAGGACGCGGCTCGGCTTGCGGGCGATCCAGGCCTCTTCGCGCGAGGCTTCCGAGAGGATCTCGTAGGCTCCGATCACCGCCCCCGCGGACGCGCGCGCCGTGGCGAAGGGTCCCTGGCTCTCGAAGCTACCGTCGAGCACGAGGGTCATCTGGCGGATGGGGTCGCCGATCTCCCAGAGCGCGGCCTGCGGCTGGATGTAGCGGACGTCTTCGTATCGGATCAGCTGACCGAGGACGGAGAGGTTCGTCTCGGCGAAGAAGGGCGCGCGGCGCGCCCGGGCGAGGCGGTGGACCAGGTCGAGCTCGATCGGCGTGCCGGCGTCGTCCTCCGCGGCGAACCCCGGCACGTCCGGCCGCGCGTCGCCGAGGGTGCGCTCGACGAGCAGACACTGCTCCGCCGTGCGCAGCGAGAAATTCATCAGGAGCGCCGCGTGATCGTCGAGGATCTGGTCCATGTCCGCGACGTCGATCGCCAGCAGCAGCGTATCCTCCACGCTGCGGATCTCCGGCACGTCGCCCGAGCGGGCCGCCGCGTGCGGGATCCCGATCACGCCCGGTGCCTCGATCCGACGTGCGCCGGCGTCCGCGATCACGACGCCACCCTCGGCGAGGAAGAGGATCTCGTCGAGCCGTTTGCTCGCCGGGCGGACGAGCTCGCCCGGCGCGTGGTGTCGCTCTTCGGTGTAGGAGGCGAGCGCCGTCAGGACCTCCGGCGATTGGCCGGCCAGATAGGGCTGCGCCTTCAGGAAGAGGATGCGGTCGAGCGGCGAGACGAGGGGCAGTCGGGCCATCTCACCCCGTCGCCTTCTGCGCCGCGTCGTCGTCGCGGTCGAAG
>JBCCZJ010000537.1:0-2189 GCA_039187915.1 Myxococcota bacterium | reverse complement strand
TGACGAGCACGTCGATGCCGCCGCTGCCCTCGGCGCATCGCGCGAGCCAGGCCTCGGTCGCCTCCGGATCGCGCACGTCGATGCTCTCGAGCGTGATCGCTTCGGAGGCGAAGGGCGTTTCGGGCTCGCGGCGACTGCAGGTGAAGACGCGCGCGCCGGCGTCGGCGAAGGCCTCGCAGATCGCGCGGCCGATGCCGCGGCTCCCGCCGGTCACGACGACGGTCTGATCGGAGAAGTCGAATCGGGTCTGGCCTGCGCGCATCGATGGGGTCCTGGGAGAGTCGAGGGGCCGAGCGGAGCCCGGCGGAGCGCGAGCAGTGTAGTGCACGCACGCCCCGCCGGCGTGCGGGGCACGGCGCGCTATACCGGACGGGGAACGAGCGGAGACCCTGCATGCCCGAGATCGAGACCGCGCATCCCAAGGACGGCTTCCTGGTCCGGCTGGTGACCCATCCCGTGACGACCTGGTGGATCCGGACGTTTTCGGCGCGGGTCGATCCCTGGCTCTACCGGCGCACCAACGGTCGCGTCCACTCCATGGGGCCCGGAAACGACGCGATGGTGGCGATCACCATGACGGGTCGGAAGAGCGGGCGACCGCGGTCGGTGCAGCTCGCTTGCGTCCATCACGAGGGGGATCTCCTGCTCGTGGCGAGTGCGATGGGGCAGGAGAAGCACCCGGCCTGGCGCTACAACCTCGAGGCGAATCCCGAATGCGAGGTGCAGACGCGGGGCGCGTCCTACCGGGCGCGCGCGCGGGTCCTCGACGACGAGGAAAAGGCCGAAGTGTGGGATCTCATGCGGGCGCAGATCCCGATGATCCACGTCTACGAGACCCGCACGGATCGGAACATCCGGGTCTTCCGGCTGAGCCGGATCGAGGACTGACCCGGCGAGTCCGGCGTCCCCGTTGCGTCAGGCGCGGGGCTTGCCGACCAGCACGCCGCCGTCGACGACGTAGTCGGCGCCCGTGCAGAAAGCGCTCTCGTCGCTCGCCAGGAAGAGCACCACGTCGGCGATCTCTCGCGCGTTCGCCATCCGGCCGAGAGGATACCCGCCGTAGGCGGCGTCGTACTCCGCGTCGGTCCAGCCCTTGCGTTCGGTCATCTTCGTCTTCGTCGGGCCGGGGACGACCACGTTCACGCGGATGCCGGCGGGGCCGAGCTCGATCGCCGCCGTCCTGGTCAGTCCGCGGACGCCGAACTTCGACGAGGCGTAGGCGGACATGTTCTCGCGGCCCTCGAGCCCCTGGACGGAGGAGAAGTTCACGATCGAGCCGCCGCCGCGTTCTCGCATCGCGCCGAGGACCGCCTTGATCCCGAGGAAGGCGCCGACCAGGTTCGTGTCGAGCACCTGCCGGAACGTCTCGAGGTCGGTCTCTTCGAGCGGCTTCACCCGGATCATGCCGGCGTTGTTCACGAGCACGTCGACGCCGCCGAAGGCGTCCGTCGTCGCCGCCATCGCGTCGGCCCAGGCGGTTTCGCTCGTGATGTCGAGAGGGACGAAGCGCGCCGAGTCCGCGCGGAGGGCACACAGCGACTCGGCCTGTGCCGCGCCTTCCTCTTCTCGCCGATCCGCGAGGACGACGCGCGCGCCCTCCTCGACGAAGCGTTCGGCGGTCGCCGCGCCGATCCCACGGGCCGCGCCGGTCACGATCGCGACCTTCCCCGCGAGCCGCCCGGCGGCCGCCTCGCTCATCGCGTGATCACCCGGTCGCCGCGGACGAAGGCGTCCCGCTGTTCGTCACCGGTGCCCATGATGTTGAGCTGGTACGTGTAGCCCTGCTCCATCCGATAGTTCGTGTGCATCTCGAACACGTCGAGGTGGTTGAGGGCCGCCTTGGCGAACTCGACCGCCGCGGGGGGCTTCTCGAGGATCATTTCGGCGATCTCGCGGGCCTTGGGAAGCAGCTCGTCGGGCTCCGTCAGATAGGCGACGGTCCCCCAGGCGTGGAGCTCCGCCGCGGTCGCCGGCTTGCAGGTCAGGCTCATCTCCCGGAGCTTCATGGGGGCGACGAGCTTGGCGAGATGCGAAGCGCAGCCGAGGGCACCGTTGTCGACCTCGGGCAGGCCGAAGCGCGCGTTCGTGGACGCGACGATCAGGTCGCAGCTCGCGACGAGGCCGATTCCGAGCCCCATGCAGAAGTCGTTGACGGCCGCGATCACCGGAACCCGTGTGTTGTAGATCTG
>JBCCZJ010000536.1:0-2273 GCA_039187915.1 Myxococcota bacterium | reverse complement strand
CCGCGCAGGAACTCGGCGTCGAGTTCGTCACGAAGAAGCCGCGCGTCGTCGATTGGCTCGACCGGATCGCCGCGCGACCCGCGGTCGAGCGCGGCATGGCGGTCCCTGAATAAACGCGGCATGGCGGTCCCCGAATAAGCGCGGCGTGGCGGTCCCTGAATAGACGGGGGTGCGATCCTCGACTTGCCGCACGGCGCCCCCTGCCCGAGCGCCACGACGACGTTCGTGCCGGCGGCTTCGGCGTCGAATAACACGCGACCGGGAACCGGGGCGGTTCTCCGGGTGTCTGCCGGCGCATGAACAGGACACTCTTCCTCGCGAGCTGCCTGCTCGTTCTGCTGGTCGCCCCGGGCTGCGCCGGAACTTCGCTCGCGCGGAGCGCCCCGACAGCCAGGCTCGAGGACGCGAGTTCGCCCTGGACGCCGGACGGTGGCGTCACGCAGGAGACGGCCTTCCTCGTGAAGACCGCCTTCTTGCGGGTCGAGGTCGACGCGCTGCCGATGGCGAGGAACGAGGCGATCGAGATCGTCGAAGCAGCGGGTGGACGGGTCGACCGGAGCTCGGCGAACGGCGAGGACCGGTTCGAGCTCGGTCTCCGCGTGCCGGTCGACGGACTCGAATCGGCGCTCGATCGCTTCGCGGCGCTCGGGAAGGTCCTGGATCGCCACGTCTCGACGGAGGACGTGACCGGGCAGGTCATCGACCTCGACGCCCGCATCGCGAATCTCGTCGCACTCCGAGACCGCATGCGCGGGCTCCTCGCGAAGGCCAGCCGGATCGAGGACATCCTCGCGATCGAGAAAGAGCTGACGCGCGTCCAGTCGGAGCTCGACTCGCTGACGGGGCGCGTGGAGCGATTGCGCGAAGACGCGGCCCTGTCGCAGACCACGCTCACGCTCGACCAGCGCGAGCCCGAACGCATCCTCGGCCCGGTGGGCTTCGTCGGCTACTGGACCTGGGCGGCGGTCGAGAAACTCTTCGTGATCCGTCACGGACCGAACTAGCGCCTGAGGCCCCGACCGGAACCGAGTACGACGCGACCGACGAGAGCGCCTAACGAACGGGTTCAGCCACCCGCAGAACACCGGCAACGCTCGTCACACGGAGACCCGGGCTTGGTTTGAAAGTCCCCGATCGCTCGTGTAGGTTGCAGCGCGCTCAGGCACCCACCGCCTTGCGGCGGCCCCACCCTGCACCTCGTGCACCTCCTGCACCTCTTGCATCTCCTGCACCTGCGATCCAAGGAGACTCCGTGTCCCGCGCCGTCCGCCCCTCCCCGCCCGCTCCCGCCACTGCCCGTTCCCTCCGCAGACGCGAGCGACAGCGTCCCACGCCGCTGATCGCGATCTGCCTTCTCCTGGGTCTCGCGAGCCCGGTCCATGCCGAGACCGCGGATCTCTTCCTGGTCGCCGACGGGGACGGCCGCTGGTTCGAGACCTTCTCCGAAGGCTTCGGCCAGGTCGACGGGGGCCCCCTCTACGGAGGCGGACCGGACTTTCCCGACTGCTGCTACGACTCCAGCGCGCTCCCGGCGTTCGCCCCGATCGGCGACGGCACCGTCCGGGTCTTCCCCTTCGGCGCGGATTTCGGTGACGTCGGCGACATCGAGTTCGACGAGTCCGGCCTGACCGGGGTGGGCACCGAGGTCGCTCCGATCACCGCCGTGACCATCGACTTCCAGCAATTCATCGCCGACGACGACACCGTCACGGGGCAGGGGTACGAGAGCGTCTTCCAGGATCTCACCGGCAGCACCGTGACCCTGGTCGACGGTGTGATCGTCGACATCGACCTCTCCGCGACCGTGATCTTCAGCTACGACTTCAACGCGTTCGGACAGGTCCTCCCGTTCCCGGGCACGTTCGACGTCGACGCGACGTCCTTCGACCTCCACGTGGATCCTCCGCCCTACATCACACAGTTCGGCACCGTCGGCTACCGCTGGCTCGTCACGGGGGCTGCGCAGACCGTGCCCGAACCGGCGTTCGCGCTGCCGATCGGCGGGCTCGCGCTCGCGTGGACGGCGGGCCGCCGCCGGATAAAGCCGATGGCGAGCCGCACGATCCGCTGAACGCCGAAGAGGAGCGCCGACATCGGGCGCGACGTCGGCATGCGGGCCGCCCCCGCGGACTGGACGCCGCCGGGCGCCTCGCCCGGCCCGCCTTTCCCGCGGCCGAGGGCGCCTGCCCTCGATACCGACGCGAGCGAAGTCCGCACCTCGCCGCGCGTGCCGGCCGCTAGGACCGGTCGAAGAGCGTTCGAATGATCGATGT
>JBCCZJ010000535.1:0-2413 GCA_039187915.1 Myxococcota bacterium | reverse complement strand
CGGGCGGGGTCGCGGCCGAACAGATGAAGAGGCGGCGATTCGGCGTCGAGTGGGGATCGAGCCGGGTGACCGGGCTGTTGAAGAGCTGGAAGGCGTCGGCGACACCGCCGGTGATCGCGCCGCCTACGTAGTTCGGATTGTGCGCCTCGAAGTCGGCGGCGTTCATGGCGTGGCGCGCCAGGATCCGGTCCTTGAAACCCGGCGCGAAGCGTTCGATCTGGTTCTCGATCGCCTCGGTCCGGTCGACGGTCGAGCCGTGGGGGACGTGGCAATAGGCGTAGCCGGTGTGCTGTCCCGCCGGCGCGCGGCTGTCGTCGAACTGGCTCTGCTGGCAGAGGATCAGGTAGGGCCGGTCGTTCAGGCGTCCGGCGTACATGTCCTTTTCCGAGGCGCAGATCTCCTCGAGCGGGCCACCGACGTGCACGGTCGTGGCCTCGAGGCAGCGCTCGTCCTTCCAGGGGATCGGCCCGTCGAGGGCCCAGTCGAGCTTGAAGGCCCCGGGGCCGTAGCGGTAGCGACCGAGACGCTTCCGGTATCCGTCGGGCAGGTCGTTGGCCGCGATCGAAGCGAGCTGGTTCGGCGACGTGTCGAAGAGGACGACCCGGGACTTCGGCAGCGCGTCGAGGCGCTCGACCCGGTGGCCCAGCTCGATCTCCCCGCCGAGGCTCTCGAGATAGGAAGCCAGCGCTCGCCCGATCGACTGGGAGCCGCCGCGGGCGACCGGCCAGTTCTCCATGTGCGCAGTCATCGCGAACAGGGTGCCGAGCGCCGCCGTCAGCGGCTGCGACAAGGGGAGCACCGAGTGCCCGGCGCAGCCGGCCAGCAGCGCGCGCGCCCGCTCGTCGCGGAACAGCAGGCGCGCGAGCCGGTTCGCGGAGAAGGCCGCGCGCAGGCCGAAACGCGCCATCTGGATCGGATGCTTGGGAATGCGCAGCGGCGCCATGGCGTCCGCCAGCAGCCCGTGCGCATCGCGCATGAGCGGCTCGATCAGGCGGAGGTAGTTCTTACGGTCGCGGCCGAGCCCCTCGGCCGTGCGGTCGAGCGAGCGGTACATCATGACCGCCTCGCCGTCGTCGAGGGGGTGGGCGACGGAAGCGGGCGGGATGATCCACTCGAGACCGTGCTCCTCGAGCGGCAGGGTCCGGTAATACGGGGAGAGGATCCCCATCGGGTGGACGGCGGAGCAGACGTCGTGCAGGAAGCCCGGCAGGGTGAGCTCGGCGCTGCGTGTGCCCCCGCCGACTTCGTCCGCGGCCTCCACGACGCGCACGCTGGCGCCGTTGCGCGCGAGCTCGATCGCGGCCGCCAGGCCGTTCGGGCCGGCGCCGATCACGATCGCGTCGAGGGTGGATTCGGTCGGGGCGTCTTTCATGGGACCCCAGACCGTAAGCCCTGGAGGCGGGGCGAGCCACCGGATCGGGGAGCTAGAGTCCGCCGGCGCGGTCGGCGAGCGGCCGCTTCGGAGGTGATGCATGAACGCGGGTCGGTGGATCGACGAGGCGGCGTTGGCCGCGCCCGTCACGGGCGTCGGGCTCGTTCCGGGGACGCTCGGCGACCAACTCGAGGTGAGCGGAGATCGGGTCTCCCTGCTCGTCTTCCTTCGCCACTTCGGCTGCATCTTCTGTCGCGAGACGATCGCCGATCTGCGCGCGGCCTCGGAGGCGAACCCGGACTATCCCGACGTGCTCTTCTTCTTCCAGGGCAGCGCGACCGAAGGCCGCGCCTTCCTGCGCCGCTACTGGCCGGAGGCGCGCGCGGTCGCGGACCCCGAGCTCGCCTTCTACGAACGCTTCGGAATCCGCCGCGCCACCTTTCTCGAGGCGCTCGGCCCGTCCGTGGTGATCGGCGCGCGGCGCCGCGCCCAGGCGAAGGGACACGAGAGCGGCCCGCGGGAGGGCGACATCTGGCGCATGCCGGGCATCTTCGCGGTCGCCGACAAGAAGATCGTCTGGGCCCACCACCCCAAGCATGCGGCGGACCACCCGGACTTCCCGGGGATCCCCGCGATCGTCGCGGCGGCGACGACCTCCTGAGCCTCGCCCGAACCGCTGCGCGTCCTGCCGAACGAGCGCGCGGATTCAGGCCGCCCGAGGTGAACCAACGCGTCTAGGCGTCGGCGGCGGGCTGGGAGGTCGGCGGCAGCTCGCAGGTCTTCGGCGCCCGCCCGGTCAGCCGGAGGCGGTTGCGGGCGAACCAGGTGTACGCGCGGTCGAGGATCGCGCGCACGAAACCGACCTTCGCGACGCGCACGAGCCAGCCCCGATCGAGGGCTTCGTACATCTCGACGAAGACTTCGACGCCCTCGACGATCGTGCCGTCCGGTCGCATGCCGTGGATCCGGGCTTCGATCGTGGCCTGGTCGAGGCCGTAGGACGAAGCGTCGAAATCGGGCTCTGCGAGGTCGATCAGGTCG
>JBCCZJ010000534.1:0-2447 GCA_039187915.1 Myxococcota bacterium | reverse complement strand
TCCTGACCGGGGGTCGCACCCGCCATCACGCCGATTCGCATGTCCCGATTCCTTTCGCACGCCGGATACGCGTCCAGACGCGACCGGCTCGTGAACGAGGAGTAAAAGAAGGCCGAAGCGCCGCTAGGCGTCCTCGGGAATGCCGAGCGCCGCGCGCGCCGTCTTCGTCGCCCACTTGAAGTCGGATTTGCCGTTGGGGCTGCGGAAGAAGGATTCGACGCGGACGATGTGCTTGGGGAGCTTGTAGGGCGAGAGCTTGCCGCGGAGCGCGTCGACGAGCGCCTGGTCCTCGACCTGCACGCCCGCCGCGATCTCGAGGACGGCCGTGACCGCAGCGCCCCACTTCGGATCCGGGACGCCGACGACGTTCACGTCGACGACCTCGGGCAGCAGCTTCAGTGCCTCTTCGACTTCTTCCGGGTAGACCTTCTCGCCACCGGTGTTGATCGAGACGGAGCCGCGGCCGAGGAGCGTGACCGTCCCGTCGGCCGCGATCCGCGCGAAGTCTCCGGGTACGGACCAGCGCTTCCCCTCGAACTCGCGGAACGTCTCCGCCGTCTTCACGGGGTCCCCGTAGTAGCCGAGCGGGATCGGACCCGTGACGGCGAGGAAGCCCGTCTCGTCCGAGCCGGGCTCGACCCGTCGACCGTCCTCGGTGAAGACCGCCGCATTCGGGCCCAGGGTGAACTTCGCGGTCTCGGTGTCGCCTTCGCCGCTCGATTGCTTCATGCCGAAGCCCACGCCCTCGCTCGCGCCGAGCGAGTCGTTCAGGACGATCGAAGCGCCCGACGCCTTGGCGAAAGCGAGCAGTCGATCCTTCACCGGCTGCGTCCACATCACGCCCGACGAGGTGACGCCGCGGAGCGCGGAGAGGTCGTAGGGCACGCCGCGCTTCTCCGCGTCCTCGAGCGCTTCGACCATCGGGCGGCAGAACACGTCACCGACGATGCTGATCATCGTGCACCGCTGCTCGACCGCGACCTTCCAGAGCTCGTCCGCGTCGAACCTCCGGCCCGAGAGCGTCACGACGGCGCCGCCCATCAGCAGATTCGAGAGGGCGCCGAGACCGGCCGTACCGTGCATCAGCGGCGACGCCGCGAGCTGGCGCGGGACGAGCCCCTTCTCCTCGATCGCCGCGACCATGCCCGGCACGCCGTCGAGCGCGTCGGGCAGCGTGATGCCAGCGGGCTCGAGGGTACGTCGCACGAGCATGCACAGGTTGCGATGGGGCCACATCACGCCCTTGGGATGACCGGTCGTTCCCCCTGTATAGAGAAGCCAGAGGTCGTCCGGGCTGCGGTCGATCCGCGCGGCCGGATCGTTCGCGGCGACGAGCGCTTCGAACCCGACGGCCCAGTCCGGACAGGCGTCGTCGCCCACGTGGATCCAGAGCTTCACGCGGTCGAGGGTCTCGCGGATGCGTTCGAAGCGCTCGGTCAGCGCGCCGTCGAAGAAGACTGCCTTGGCATCGCTGTTGTCGACCAGGTAGGCGAGCTCGTCCTCGACGTAGCGATAGTTCACGTTGCAGTGGGCCGCGCGGCACTTCATGGCGGCGAACTCGGCCTCGACGTACTCGTTGCCGTTGTAGAGCGCGATCGCCACGTTGTCCCCGGCGCCGACGCCGACCGAAGCGAGCGCGTTGGCGAGGCGCGCGGCCCGCTCGTCCAGCTCCGACCAGCTGCGCGAGACGCCGGCGCAGTGGACGGCGAGGCGATCGCCGGCGTGGTCGGAGATGGCCTCCCAGGTGGACGCGAGATTCAGGGGCACGGGCAACCTCCGGTGGGACCCGCCACGATAGCCGGGCGGCGGGGGCGGGGACCAGCCATCTTCGCGGCGGTCGCGCGAGCCCACGGAACCGGATCGCCCACGTCGGCACTCCCTCGAGGGCGCGGGGCCGGGTCGTGCGAAGCCGACAAGCGACCTAGTCTGGAGACGTCCCGCGCACGCTGGAGCCACGCATGACCCGAACGAACACCCTGATCCGCCTGCTCGTCCTCGTCGCCCTTCTCTCGACGACCGGCTGCACGGTCATGAACTACCACGCGATGAGCTTCACGCCGTCGCTGCCCGAGAGCGAGCTCGGCGGCGGGTCCGGGGGCGAGATCCGCGCGCGCTTCGCGGGGGACTTCGACGCCGAGAACCGACGGATGGTCGAAGGAGGCTACGAGCTGCTCGGCTTCTCGAAGTTCACGAGTGCGCTCCAGCCGCGCTTCGCCGAGTGGAACGCGACCCAGGCGGCGAAGCGATACGGGGCGACCGACGCGATCCTCAAGCAGCCGGCGCCCGCGGCCATGAACCAGCAGAGCTACGTCACGACCTTCTGGCGCCCGATCCCGCCCGAGCGCTTCGTGCTCGGCGCGATCTACGACGACCTCGATCCGAACCTGCTGGGCTCCGTCGGCTGCACGAACAACGTGGTCCTCCTCGCTTCGATCCTGCCCGGCTCG
>JBCCZJ010000533.1:0-2685 GCA_039187915.1 Myxococcota bacterium | reverse complement strand
TCGAAAAATGACTCGACCAGTCGAGTCATTTTTCGATATGATGAGCGCTTATTTAGAATTTCAGCTAGTCGGAGAGACGCATGGCGCGGAAAACCGTCGCCCTTGGATTGCTCGGGAGTCAGCTCGACCTGGGCAAGGGGCCGAATCGCTGGGAGCGCTGGCGACCCAGCGTGTCGTTGTGCCGTTTCGACGATCTGGTGATCGACCGCTTCGAGCTGCTCTCCGAGCGACGCTTCCGCTCGCTCTCCAACCAGGTCGCCGAGGACATCGCAGCCGTTTCGCCCGAAACCGAAGTCGTGATCCGCGACGTGCCCTTCCGCGATCCCTGGGACTTCGAAGAGGTCTACGGCCGCCTCCACGACTTCGCCCGGGACTACCCCTTCGATCGCGACGCGGAGGACTACCTGGTCCACATGACGACGGGCACCCATGTCGCCCAGATCTGCATGTTCCTGCTCGCCGAGTCCCATCACATCCCGGGCAAGCTCGTCCAGACGGCGCCGCCTCGTCGCCAGCGAACGGACCCAGGCCCGGGCAGCTACACGATCATCGACCTCGACCTCTCGCGATACGACCGGCTCGCCTCGCGCTTCCAACTCGAGCAGCAGGCCGACGTCAGCTTCCTGAAGTCCGGGATCCAGACCCGTAACGCGAGCTTCAACGCTTTGATCGAGCGGATCGAGCGCGTCGCCGGCGCGAGCACCGCGCCGATCCTCCTCACCGGCCCCACTGGCGCGGGCAAGAGTCAGCTCGCGAAGCGGATCTATCAACTGAAGGAACGCCGCCATCAGGTCGGGGGACCCTTCGTCGAGGTCAATTGCGCCACGCTCCGGGGCGACCAGGCGATGTCCGCGCTCTTCGGTCACGTGAAGGGCGCGTTCACCGGCGCCTCGACGGATCGCCCCGGCCTCCTTCGCTCGGCGGATCGCGGCGTGCTCTTCCTCGACGAGATCGGTGAGCTCGGACCCGACGAGCAGGCGATGCTCCTTCGCGCGATCGAAGAGAAACGATTTCTACCGGTCGGCACCGATCGCGAGGTCGAGAGCGACTTTCAGCTGATCGCCGGCACCAATCGCGCTCTGCCTCGACGCGTCCGAGAAGGACGCTTTCGCGAAGACCTCCTGGCGCGAATCAATCTCTGGACCTTCGAGCTCCCGGGCCTGGCGAACCGACGCGAAGACATCGAACCGAACCTGGACTACGAGCTCGAGCAATGGACCCGGGAAACCGGCGGCCGAGTGTCGTTCAATGCGGAAGCGCGAAGGCGTTTCCTCGACTTCGCGACGGGACACGACGCCCGCTGGCAAGGCAACTTCCGGGACTTCAACGCGGCCATCACCCGAATGGCGACGCTCGCCGAAGGCGGCCGAATCCGTCTCCCGCTCGTGGACGAGGAGATCATGCGACTCCGCGCGAGTTGGTCGTCCGAATCCGAACCGCGAACCGGGTTCGATCTCTCGCGCGTGCTCTCCGCAGACCAACTCGCCGGGATCGACGCCTTCGACCGCGCGCAACTGGCTCATGTGGCCTCCGTTTGCCGCAGGAGCGCGTCCCTCTCCGACGCCGGGCGACGTCTCTTCGACGTCTCCAGAGCGAAACGGGCGAAGCCCAACGACGCGGATCGACTGCGCAAATACCTCGCTCGCTTCGACCTCGATTGGGCGACGCTCGCGCGCGCCGAAGGCTGATTGGATCGATCGGATTGGTCGGGAGGATTCGCGCGGAATTGGCTCTTTCGGAGGCTTTGCCCCTGCTCGAAGATCGCCTTCGCGCCCCCGCCCAGGAGCCCGCCATGCCCACTCTCTACTCCGGCCCCCTCTCCCTGTTCACCGCGAAGGTGCGGATCGCCCTCGCGGAGAAGGGCCTCGACTACGAACGGGTCGAGGTGCCGTTCACCAAGGCGGGCTACGCGCCGAAGCATCCGAAGGTGCTCGAGATCAATCCGAAGGCGCAGGTGCCGGTATTCGTCGACGGCGACGTGGTCCTCTGGGACTCGACGGTGATCGTCGAATACCTCGACGAGAAGTGGCCCTCGCCGCGACTCTTCCCGGATGACGCCCGTGGCCGCGCGCACGTCCGGATGGCGGAGCTCCACGCGGACGAAGTCTTCTTTCCGCAGGTGTGGACGCTGATCGCGAACGTCTTCTATGGCGCGGGCGAGGCGAAGCAGATCGCGGCGGCGAAGGGCGCGCTCGCGGAGGAGTACGCGGCGCTCGACGCGCGGCTGAAGGGACGTGACTGGATCGCGGCCGACCGGTTCAACCCGGCAGACGTGACCTATCGGCTCGCCACGCTCTTCGCGTCGACGCTCGGCGCGGCGCCCTCCCCCGACCTCACGAACCTGGGCGAGTGGATCGCGCGGATGGACGCGAAGCCGTCGGTCGCACACGATCTCGCCGACATGATGCAAGCGATCGTCGAGGTCAATCGATAGGGGCGACCTCGCGGCGCGCGTGTCCTCCGGAAGGACGGGACGCTGCCCGGCGGTTCAGGAAACCGCTCGGCGCTTCGAAACGCAGCCTGAGACGAAGAGACGCTGCCTAAAGCGACGACACCACATGCCCGCCGTCGACCACGATCGTGGCGCCGGTCATGTAGGACGAGGCATCCGACGCGAGGAGCAGGAGCGGGCCGTCGAGGTCCTCGAACTCGCCGTAGCGGCGCTGGGGAATGCCCTTCACGAAG
>JBCCZJ010000532.1:0-2764 GCA_039187915.1 Myxococcota bacterium | reverse complement strand
GGCGCCTTCACCTACTACGTCAGCGAGAGCGACCTAGCGGGCGACAAAGACCTCGCCGTCGCTTGGCCGCTCGCTTGGGATGAGTTCCGACGCGCCGAAATCGGTACCAGCGTGGCGACCGCGGAGCTGCGGGGCGGGGCCGCGGCGGCCGCCATCACGCCGCCCGCGATTGAGACCTTCGACCTCGTCGGGTCGCCGAGCGTCGCGTCGACGAGGGTTGCGGGGGGGCTTACCGCGTCGGGCCGGGATCCGCTGGTCGTGGAGTTGTTCGCTACCGACGCAGCGACTCTGTCACCGGACGAAGAGCCGATCGGATTCGCCCTCACCACGGTGACGGGCGATCCCGGCGCCCCCGGGTTCAGTGGGTACACGCACAGCTTCGACTATGACTTCGCGGGACTCTCGCTGGGCGAGGACTACTGGCTGCACGCGCGCGTGGTCGCCTGGGATCACAAGCCGACGAGCCCCGATCCGGGAAGCGACGCCGTGGGCTGGGTCACCGGCCCGGTGAAGACACTCGACACGGCGACCGCGATTCCGACGACTTCGGCCGCCCCGACGATCGCGTCCTTCGGCCGCGAGGACGGGTTCATTCCGGAGGCGCACGTCGATCGTCTCGAGGCGGGCTTCGCCCGCAGCGGCCAGCGCTTCCAGATCGATCGCTACGCGGGCGCGGGCCACGCCTTTCTCAACCGCACGCGCCCCGAGGCCTACTACGCGGAAGCCTCGGCGGCGGCCTGGACGCGCGTGGTGCCGTTCCTGCGCGAGGCGCTCGGGGCGTGAGCGCTGCGCTGCGCTAGGCGCCGGTCGCTTCGATCGGCGCCGGCGCGGCGTCGACCAGCGTCTGGATCTTCGTATCCGGGCGGGCGAGGACGAGGGCCAGGGTGCGGTTGTTGCTGCGCAGGTAGCGCGTCGCGGAGGCGGCGAGGCGCAGCGCCCGGCCTTCGCGGTCCTGCATGCTCGCGGCGAAGACCACGTTCTCCTGACCCTCGGCGATCGAGTCGAGGGCCGTCCACCAGGGTCCCTGGCCTTCGGTCGGGACGAAGGCGTTGAATTCGATGCCCATCAGGGCATCGCGCGCGACGCCGAGGGCGGATCCCGCGGCGGGATTCGCGTCGAGGATTTCGCCGGAGTCGACGTCGATCGCGAAGTAGAGGTCGGCGATCCGATCGATCGCAGCCGTGATGGCGCGTCGGGCGGCGCGCGGACGTCCGCTGACCTTGCGCTTCGCGCCCGTCGTACGGATCGCGAGTCGGAAGGCGTCGAGCAGCGGGGCGAGCGAGGCGGCGACGGCCTCGGCGTCCGGGCCGGCGAGGCTGGCGGCGGCTTCGGACCAGGCGGTGAGCAGGGCCATCACGCGGCGCTCGTTCGGGCGCAGCCCATCGAGGACCGGTCGGGGCGCTTCGCCGCGCATCAGCGCCGTCGAGGCGAAGGTGCGGAAGCGGCGCAGGGTCTCGGCTTCGGGGCCGGAGGCGGCCGGTGCAGCGGCCCCGAGCCGCTCTTGCATCACGCGCTCGATCTCGAGTCGCTGTGCGACCAGCCAGGTGGCCAGATCCCGATTCACGTCGCCGACGACCGCTTCTTCCACGCGGACAGACTAGCAACGGTTCACCGAGGGCCGCGTCCCCCAAAGCGTTTCTCGTGAGGAGACTTCGGGTGGAACGGGCCGATCGAGGCTGGCTCCCGAGGGGAAGAAGAGGTGATTCGGGGCAGGAAACCCTCAATCCATCGGGCGGACGACCCGATTCCACAAGCATGTCGGATTCTGCCCAAGAGCCCCTGGCCCAGGCGCCGTGTTGGAGCCGGACGATCGTCTATCACGCTTCCCGCGATGCGCTCGGACCCAAGACGGACGTGATCCTCAGTCGTCTGGGATATCAGATGCTGCTGCCGGAGACGTTCGAAGCGACCCGTGCGGAGCATCCCGACCTCGAGGCGGAGCTGCTCGTCGTGGACGAGCGCCGACTGGACGAGGCCGAGGCGTACCAGAACGAGGGCGCCGGTCCGCCGATCGTCCTGCTCACGGGGAGGCAGGGCGCGACGGGCGACGATCCGCAGATCGTCGGCGCGGTCAAACGCCCCGCCGGCCTGCACGACCTCTACAAGCTCATGCAGCAGGTCTTCGAAGACGTGCCGCGCTCGACGCCGCGGGTCGCGACCCAGCTTCGCGCCCACTGCGCTTCGGGGGACACGGAATGGGAGGGCCGCGTGCTCTCTCTCTCCGAGAACGGCTGTCTGATCCGGAGCCCCGAGGCGATCCTGCTCGGGCAGAAGGTCCGGCTCGAGCTCGTCCTGCCGAGGCGCGAATCGATCGCGCTCGAAGCGGAGGCGACCTACCAGCTGCTGCCCGATACCGGCCTCGTCTGGAGCGCCATCGACGCCGGGAGCCGGGAAGCCCTCGGCCGCTTCGTCACGCAGACGATCCTGGCCTGACGCGCCGAAGGGCCCCGCCCGACGCATCGCGCCGTTCGGGACGATCGAGCGCCGATCCAGGCGCGGCGTAGCCTATACTGCCGCGCGCGATTTCCCGGCGACGCGTGCCTCGCGGCCGGATCCAATTCCCACCCAGGCGGACAGAATGAGCGACCGAGACGATCAGCTTGCCAAGGTACGCAACGACGACGGCTTCATCGCCGCGCTCGACCAGAGCGGCGGCAGCACGCCCAAGGCGCTCGCGCTCTACGGCGTCGACGAGAGCGCGTACGCGAACGACGAAGAGATGTTCGATCAGGTCCACGCGATGCGCTGTCGGATCTGCGAGAGC
>JBCCZJ010000531.1:0-2769 GCA_039187915.1 Myxococcota bacterium | reverse complement strand
GTCCGCGTCCGGCGTATGCAGGTAGTAGAGGTCGATGTAATCGGTACCGAGCCGCTTCAGGCTCGCCTCGCAGGCCTGCAGCACGTACCGCCGGGAGGCGCCGCCCATCATCGGCCCAGGCCCCATCGGGATGCCGAACTTGCTCGCGATCACGACGCGATCCCGCTCGTCGCCGAGGGCGCGACCGATGAACTCCTCGGATCCGCCCCCGCCGTAGCAGTCGGCCGTGTCGAAGAAGTTGATGCCCGAATCGAGGGCCGCGCGGATCACGCGCTCGCTCTCTTCGTAGCCGATCGTCATCCCGAAGTTGTTGCAGCCGAGGCCCGCGACGGAGACCTTGAGACCGCAGTCGCCGAGGTTCCGGAATTCCATGCCGTGTTCTCCTGGTCGTGCGATGCGACGCGCGTCCGGAGGCGCCCGGCCCGAACCGCGCCGGGCGGGGGACGTCGTTCGCCGCGCTCGCGGACGGTACCAGAACGCGGCGCACGGCCACCGGGTGATCCGAGCCGACCCAGGACTGCGCCAGGTGCCCCGCAGTCAAAGGTCGGCCCCTCTTTCCAGGAGGCAGGCCCCGGAAGGAGGATCGGCTCCGCGCGCCGGGAGGACGTCCCGAGGCGGGGATCGAACTCGATCACCGAAGAGGAAGTCGCCGGCCGCCTCCGGGCGGGACCTCTCCGGTCCCGGTCTGCTGCCCGTTCGCACGCGGGATGCACGTGGGGTTCCGCCGGGCCTCGCGTCGAGGCCCCGCTCGCTATGCTCGGGCGCCCGCTGGGCTGCGAGCCCGAGAGAGGAGCGTCGACGTGAGCAAGCCCGTCCGCGGAACGGGGATCGTTCTCTTCCTCTGCTCGCTGGCCAGCGTCTGGCTGATCTGCGCAGCCGAGGCCGGCGCGTCCCCCGACTACGATCTCGTGATCCGCGGCGGACGCGTGATCGATCCGGGGAGCGGACTCGACGCCGTGCGCCACATCGGCATCCGGGGCGATCGGATCGCCGCGCTGAGCGAGACGCCGCTCGAAGGCGCCCGCACGATCGACGCGACGGGACGGGTCGTCTCCCCGGGCTTCATCGACCTCCACACCCATTCCGCGACGCCCCTCGGCCAGCGCTACCAGCTCATGGACGGCGTGACCACCGCGCTGGAGCTCGAGGCCGGCGCGCATCCCGTCGCCGACTTCGCGTCGGAGCTCGACGGCGCCGCGCGCATTCATTTCGGCGCCTCGGTCGGCTGGGCCTCGACCCGGGTCGAGACGATCGCGGGGCTGCGCTTCGAGAGTCTGCTGTCGAGCCGGCCGCGGCCGGTCCGCCTGCGCGGGCTCTGGACGATCCTCCGCGGGATCTTCGGAGGCCCGCCGACGGAAGCCTTCACGCGCGTCGCGACGGCGGACGAGCGTGCGCGCATGCGCCGCCTGATCGAAGCGGACCTGGCGGCCGGCGCGCTCGGCGTGGGCGTGCCGCTCGACTATCTGAGCGAGGGGACGAAGGAGCCGGAGCTCCGCATGGTCTTCGAGGCGACGGCGCGCGCGAACACCCTGCTCTACATCCACGTCCGCCGCGGCGTGAACGGGGACCCGGCGGGCCTCCGCGAGGCGCTGCGGCTCGCTCGCGAGACCGGCGCGGCGATCCATGTCTGTCACATCTCGCACAACGCCATGCGGAACATCGACCTCTTCCTGCGCGAGATCCGCGAGGCCCGAGCCGAGGGGGTCGACGTCACGACGGAGCTCCTGCCCTACGACGCGGGCTCCGCGCTGATCTCGTCGGCGGTCTTCTCGCGCAACTGGCGCGAGGTCTTCGCGATCGACTACGCCGACGTCGAGTGGGCCGCGACGGGCATGCGCTTCGACGAGGCGACCTGGCACGAGTATCGGGAGAAGCACCCCGGCGGCCAAGTGGTCCATCACTACTTGAAGCCCGAGTGGACCCGACGGGCGCTCGTCGAGCCCGGCGTGATCGTCGTGAGCGACCTGCTCCCGATGGTCGACGAGGAGAGCATGGTCGCCCCCCACAACGGCGCCTTCACCCGCATCCTCGGCCGCCACGTCCGCGAGCGAGGCGACCTCGATCTCGTGACCGCACTCTCGAAGATGACCACCCTCCCCGCCCAGCGGCTCGCGAAGTTCTTTCCGGCCTTCGAGAGGAAGGGGCGCCTCGCGATCGGGGCTGACGCCGACGTCACGGTCTTCGATCCCGAGACGGTGATCGACCGCGCGACCTACGGCGATCCCTTCCAGGGCGCGGATGGTCTCACGGCCGTGATCGTGGCCGGACGCGTCGCGCTCGAAGACGGCCGGGTCGTCGAGGACGTCTTTGCCGGTCGAAGGATCCTGCATCGCGCCGGGGACGCGACCGAATGAGACGCCTGCGCATCGCGATCGTGCTGCTGGCCGCGATCGTCCTTTCGGCGGCCCCCGCACCGGCGCGGGTCGTCGGCCTCGAGATCACGCGCCGCGTTCCGATCCTCGCGCCCGAGGCGTTCCGCGACGCGCAGGGCGAAGCGATCCCCTACGAGCTGATCGAGGGCCGCGTCCACTACGCCTTCGATCCCGCAGCGCCGGCGAACGCTGCGGTGACCGACCTCGCGCGGGCCGAGCGCGACACGGAGACCGGCGCAGTCCGGGCGAGCGGCGACTTCACCGTCCTGCAGGCGATCGACCCGGCCAAGCGAAGTGGCACGGCGCTCTTCGACGTTCCGAACCGCGGGCGTCGCCTCGCCCTCGGCGGCCTGAACCGCGTCCGAAAGCCGTTCGGGGCCCCCGCCGTGCTCGACCC
>JBCCZJ010000530.1:0-2782 GCA_039187915.1 Myxococcota bacterium | reverse complement strand
TGGACGCCGAGGGAGAGGGCGGTGGGACCGCCGCGGTCGGCGAGACGGCCGAGATCGCGACCACGCTGGTGCGCGACGAGGCCGCGCTGGCCGCCGCGATCGCGGGCCTCGCGAAGGCCGAGCGGATCGCGATCCATGCCGTCACCTCCGACGGGACGGCGGTCTCGCGTCGGCTGCAGGGCCTTGCGCTCTGCGGCGAGGACGGCCGCGCGAGCTACCTGGCGATCGCCGGCGATGGCCTGCTCGATCGCGAGGGCGTCGGGGCGCAAGCGGCGGCGAGCGCGCTCGCGCAGCTCGTCGTCGAAGGCGACGTCGCGTGGTCGGCCTTCGACACGAAGGGCACCCAGAGCCTCTTCGCCGAGCTCGGCTTGACGCTGCCGCTGCCGGCCCAGGACATCGAAGTCGCGGGACACATGATCGACTCGACCGGCGCCCATCAGCTGACGCCGCTCGCGATGGAGCACCTCGGTCGGACGGTGCCCGCCTGGGAGGAGCTCGCGGGGAGGGGCGCGAAGGCCAAGTCCGTCGCGGACCTCGGCGTCGAAGCCGTCGGTGACTGGGCGGGCGCGCAGGCGGCCGCCGTCTTCGCGCTCGGGGAGGCCCTGGCGGGCCGTCTCGAGGCGGACGAGCTGACGTCGCTCTTCGACGAGGTCGAGATCCCGTTGACCGCGGTGCTCTCGAAGATGGAGCGCGCCGGCGTCCGGGTCGACGAGGCGCATCTCGCCCACCTCTCGACGGAATACGCGGGCGAGCTCGACCGCATCGAGAAGGAGATCCATGCGCTCGCGGGCGAGGAATTCCTGATCTCGAGTCCGAAGCAGCTCTCGGTGATCCTCTTCGAGAAGCTCGGGCTGCCGATCCTCAAGAAGACCAAGACCGGCTACTCGACCGCGGAGAGCGTGCTCGAGCAGCTGCAGGAGCATCACGAGCTCCCCGGACGCGTGCTCGCCTGGCGCAAGCTCTCCAAGCTGAAGAGCACCTACATCGACGCGCTGCCGCCGCTCGTCGACGAGCAAACCGGCCGCATCCACCCGAGCTTCCACCAGCTCGGCGCCGCGACCGGCCGGCTCTCCGCCTCGAATCCCAACGTCCAGAACATCCCGATCCGGGGCAGCGAAGGTGCCCGCATCCGGGAGGCCTTCGTCCCCGCCGAGGGACGCGTGCTGCTCGCGGCGGACTATTCGCAGGTCGAGCTGCGGATCGTGGCGCACTACTCCGGGGACGCATCGCTGATCGATGCCTTCAAGAACGGCGACGACATCCACCGGCGCACCGCTGCCGAGGTCGCCGGCATCGACCTCGACGCCGTCGACGAGGACCAGCGCGCCCGCGCCAAGGCCGTCAACTTCGGAATCATCTACGGCTCCTCGGCCTTCGGTCTCTCGCAGCAGCTCGGCATCGCGGCCGGCGAGGCGCAGGAGACGATCGACGCCTACTTCGCCCGCTACGAGGGCGTGCGGCGCTTCCTCGACGAGACGACCGAGCAGGCGAAGAAGGACGGCTTCGTGCGCACCTGGATGGGGCGGCGCCGCTACCTGCCGGATCTCGCCTCGCGCAACCGTGTCCTGCGACAGGCGGCCGAGCGGATGGCGACGAACACCGTGATCCAGGGGACGGCGGCGGACCTCATCAAGAAGGCGATGGTCGACGTCGATCGCGCGCTCGGCGCGTCGGACCTGACGGCGACGATGATCATGCAGGTCCACGACGAGCTCGTCTTCGAGACCACCGAAGACGAACGCGACGCGCTGACGCAGCTCGTGACCGAGCGCATGGAGCAGGTCGCCGCGCTGTCGGTGCCGCTCACGGTCGATGTGGGGCACGGCCCGAACTGGCGGGACGCCCACTAGCCTGGCTGCGGCCGCGCCGGGTCCGCCGTCTTCGAACGCTCCGCCGTCCTCGACGTCCGGGAGGACGCCTGCCGGCAGTTCTGCTGCGAGGCGTTCGGAGTCGACGCCCCCGGCACGCCCGGCCGTCGTTGGGTGAGTCGACGGGGCGCTCGTGCCGCGGGCGCGGGGAGGTCCAGCGCGGTCCGAGTGGGGCGCGTCTCGAGGGTTCCGGTGCGCCCGCGTTGCGCGCGTGCAGTTCATCGGGGGCTGCGGGTGGGTTGCCGGCGAAGTGCGTTCGGGGTGCGGGGGGTGTCACCTTCGGGGAAAAAAGGGCGTGAGACGGCGAAAAAACGGAGGAGCGGCGGTTTTTTCGTGACACGTCGATCGGGCAGCGTCCACTTCCCTAATACAAAAGCCGAATTCCCCTTCCCAGGGATGCCCGGGACACCCTTTTGGGTGTTCCGGGTTCATTCGTTCTGGGGCCCGGTTTCGGCGCCCAAGCGCCCAGCGCGCTCGGGCCGCGCGTCGAGGAAGTGGCCCGCGTCGTCGCCGGCGTGTCAGGCGCGCGCGAAGACGTTCACGCTGAAACGGTCGGCCTCGTCCCGGATCTGGTCTTCGATCCGCAGGTTCGCCGAAGCGGCGAGCGCCTCGATCTCGTCGGGGCCGTACTTGTGGGAGTCCTCGGTGTGGATCCGCTCGCCCGCGGCGAAGTGGATCGCGAGATCGGCCCCGGGGATCGCGACGCGCTGGTCGGACTGGCTCTCGAGGAAGCTCTGCACCGCGCCCGACGCCTCGTCGTAGTGCACGACGTGACGGAAGGCGTCGAGATCGAAGTCGGCGTCGAGCTCGCGGTTGATGCGGGCCAGCAGGTTCAGGTCGAAGCGGGCCGTGATCCCCTGCGCATCGTCGTACGCCGCTTCGAGGGTCGCGCGATCCTTGCGGAGGTCGATGCC
>JBCCZJ010000529.1:0-2785 GCA_039187915.1 Myxococcota bacterium | reverse complement strand
GGTCGATCGCGCGCTGGCTCGACACCTCGGGCGACGAATCGGAGCCCGCGCGGCGCTGGCGTTCCGGCCTCGGAGCCGGCGGCTACGGGACCGTGGAGGCGTTCAGCACCGAGCACTTCCCTCCGGCGATGGAACGCTACCGAGCCGAATACGGGCACGATCTCGTTCCAGAACCACTGCTGATAGCGCGGATGCCGCGCGACCCGATCCCACCAGGCGCGATGCTCGACGGGGTTCTCGGCGGGGCTCAGATTGCAGGCCAGCTGCGCCGGGTCCTGGGGATCGGCATGAGGCGAGGCCGCGGCGATCGTCACCGCGAGCGGGGCCGTCCCGATCAGGAGGACGAAGGCGAGCAGAAGGGCACGGCGCACGAGACGACGAGCGTCGTGCGCGCGATCTCCCGAGCCTGCCGAGGGGCTGAACGAGGGGGGGCGTGAATGGGCCATCGAGCCGGTCTCCTGCTGGGGCTCGATCAAGGCTATCGACGGGTCGGGGGCGGCGATCGTGAACCGCTTCACACGTCGGGCATCTTTTCCTCCTCGCAAAGAGCGCCGTCGACGCGCGTGGCTTCGCCTTCGCCGGGCGATCCGAACTGCCGGATCCCAACCCGCGCGCCGTCGGCGGACGGTGGACCGTCGAAGACCGGGGGCCGCGGCGGACGCCGGTCGTTCGGCGCCCACTGGGGCGACCTCGGCTAGTCCGAAGGCACCTCGAGGCCGAGCTCGTCGCAGGCGCTCCGGTAGGCGCGATAGGCGACGGAGCCGAGCGGGAAGCCGGCGTAGTGGGCGACCTGGAGGACGAGCTCCATCAGCTCGGCCGGATCCACGTCGCCGCTCGAGAGGGCGGCGCGGAGGTGGATACCGAGCTCCGTCTCGAGGCCGCGCGTGGCGAGGATCGCGATCGTGATCATCCGGCGTTCGCGGTCGGGCAGACCGGGGCGCTGCCAGAGTTCGCCGAAGACCACGTCGCAGGTGGCGGCAGTGAAGGCGTCCGGCGGGTCGAAGGCGGGGAGGCCGGAAACCTGGGCCATCCTGGCCTTGCCGCGTTCGCGTCGGGGGTCGTCTTTCATGTCGGTTCTCCTGGGTGTCCTCGGGGCGAAGCGGACGGGTGTCTGGCTCGGCGCCACCCCTCACGGGCAGGTCGGCGCCGGTGATGTAGGCCGCGCGATCGCGGGCCAGGAAGCCCACCGCCTCGGCCACGTCCTCCGGTCGCCCCATCCGTCCGAGCAGGAAGCGGAGGCCGGCCTGCTCGATCTGCTCGTCGCGGAGCGGGCCGAGGATCGCGGTCGCGATCGGCCCTGGCGAGACCGCGTTCACGCGGATGCCGTACCGGGCGAGCTCGAAGGCGAGATCGCGCGTAAGCGAGACGACGGCCCCCTTCGACGCGGCGTAGGCCACGTGCGGAACTGTGAAGCGGCCCGCCGCCATCGAGGCCATGTTGACGATCGCCGCGCGGGGCGAAGTCTTCAGCACCGGCAGCGCGCGTCGGGTCACGAGGAACATCGATCGCAGGTTGATCCCCATCGTCCGCTCCCATTCCTCGGAGGACGTCTCCTCGAATCGCTTGAGGATCGTGATGCCCGCGTTGTTCACGAGGACGTCGAGTCCGTCGAGGGCGTCGACCGCCGCCTCCACGGCATCCGCGACGCGCGCTTCGTCCGAGACGTCCGCCGCGACGGCGAGGGCCCCGTCCCCGAGCTCGTCCGCGACGCGCCGGGCGGCCGCCTCGTCGACGTCGAGACAGGCGACCCGCGCGCCGGCGTCTCCGAGATGTCGGGCGACTGCGCGCCCGATGCCCCCGCCGGCGCCGGTGACCAGCGCTCGTCGTCCGTCGAAGTCTCCCATGGGTTGCCTCTCTCGGCGAAACGCGTCCGGCGCAGTTCGTGGCTCATGCGTGCGCGCACTCGCGATCGCGGAGGGATGCGCCGCACGGATCCGGGTCGCGTCCGCCTCGGTCCGGGAAGAACCGGGAAGGGCCGGGATCCGTCCCTGGTTCCCGAGGACGAGTCTGCAGGATCTTCAGCGGATCATCGAGAGGCTGTTTTCGAGGATCAGGCGGGAGCAGACGAAGAGGCCGATCGCGGGGAAGAGGATCCACACGCCGTTCGTCCCGCCCACGACCGGGATCACGCGACCGAGCGGCTGGAGCTCGTAGCGCCGGTTGAAGACGTACGAGAAAAAGTAGAGGCTCGTGTTGAAGAGCTTCTGATAGAAGATCAGCGCCCCCAGGAGTCCGAGGACGAGCGGGGACTCCCAGAGCGTCATTCCGAAGAGGAAGAGCACGCTCGGGATCAGGGTCGACCAGCCATTACCTACGTCGACGGCGAAGCCGAACGACTTTCGATCGGCGTAGGCCGGATCGAAGTAGGCGTATTCGTACCACATGCGCGCCCAGAACGTGGCCGAGAAGAGATCGCCGATCGGGACAGGCGTCAGCCAGAAGGAGCCCCTCGGTCGCTCGTGGTGGGTCTCGCGGGCGTGGAACCAGCGTTCGATCTGTCCGATCCGCAGGCCGAGGCAGATCTCCTGTACGCAGGTGACGAGGTTGATGGCGAGGAAGAAGGCCAGGGCGACCTGCCAAGGGTTCACGCTTCCGTGGACGTCGGCGTGCCACGCGCCGAAGGCGGCGGTGCAACCCAGGATCCACAGCGTATACAGAGCGAGATAGGGAACGCGCATCGATCGGTCTCTCGTCGGTGCGCCCGGGGACCGGACGCTAGTCGTTGGGGTTCAGGAGGACCTTGAGCACGCCGTCCGCGCGGCTGTCGAAGAGCCGGTAGGCCTCG
>JBCCZJ010000528.1:0-2803 GCA_039187915.1 Myxococcota bacterium | reverse complement strand
TCCGCCGCGACGGCCCGCGCCGTCATCTTCGCGCTCATCATCACGCTCGGCGTGCCCGCGCCAGGCTGCGCCGACGCGCCGACCAGATAGAGCCCGCGCACGTCCGACGAGCGATTCTGGGGCCGGAAGAAGGCCGACTGGCGCAGCACGGGCTCCACGCCGAAGGCGTTGCCGAGCCAGCTGTTCAGGTCGGTCTCGAAGTAGTCCGGCGTGATGTAGCTCGACGTGGTGAGCCGCGCGCGCAGATCGGGGATGAAGCCGCGCTCCTCGAGGTAGTCGAACACCGCGTCGACGAGCTCGGGCCCCTTCACGGACCAGTCGATGTCCGCGCCCTTGTGCGGCACGGGGATCAGCGTGTAGGCCGCGTGCTGGCCTTCCGGAGCCATGCTCGGGTCGGTGATGGTCGGGACGTGCAGGTACTGGCTGAAATCGGGCGCCAGCACCTTGCGGTCGAAGATGTCGCTGAGCAGACCCTCGTAGCGCGGGCCGAGCAGGATGTTGTGGTGCTGCAGGTCGAGCGGCGTCTCCGTCTTCGCGAAGCCGAAGTAGATGACGACGAGACTCATCGACCACCGCGACGTCGTGATGCGCGGCTTCGCGTTCCAGAAGCGATGCTTCCTCTCGACGAGGTCGAGATAGGTGTGAGCGTAGTCGGCGTTGCTGACCACCACGTCGGCGTCGAGCACCGTCCCGTCTTCGAGCCGCACGCCCTGCACGTAGCGCCGGGCGAAGAGACCGCGCACCTCGCGACCCTCGCGGTCGCCCACGAGGATCCGCTCGACCGGGGCCTTGTACCGGATCTCGCCGCCGAGCTCCTCGAACTTCCGGACGAGCCCGCGGACGAGCGCGCCGGTTCCGCCGATCGCGTAGTGGATGCCCCAGGTCTTCTCGACGAAGTGGATCATCGCGTAGATGGCCGGCACCGCGAGCGGATTGCCCCCGACCAGCAGCGTCTCGAACGAGAAGACCTGCCGCAGCTTGTCGCTCTCGAAGTAGCGGCTCGTGAAGGAAAAGAGGCTCCGGACCGCGTCGAGCCGCAGCAGATCGGGCAGCACCGCGAACATCTTCCCGACGTCGTCGAAGTAGGTGTAGCCGAGCTCGAGGAAGCCGCGTTCGAAGATCGCCTTCGCGTCCTCGTGAAAACGCTCGTAGCCCGCGAGATCCCGCGGCTCGATGGCTTCGATCTGGCGACGGGTGCTCTCCGGGTCGCCGTCGTAGTCGAAGTAGGTGCCGTCGTCGAAGTAGATCCGATAGAAGGGCAGGATCGGCTGGATCGTGACGTATTCGCGCGTCCGCGGGCCGCCGCTGATCCCCTCGCGGATGCGCGGCTGCGTCAGGACCTCGTCGGGGAAATCGGGCGCATCGAGTCCCGGTTCGTCCCGCTCGAGCGCGAAGAGCTCCTCGATGAAGTGCGGCACCGTCAGCACGGTCGGCCCCATGTCGAACTGGAACCCGTCCTGCTCGAGTACGCGGGCGCGACCGCCCGGTCCGCCGAACTTCTCGACGATCGTCGTGTCGAAGCCCTGCGCCTGGAGCCGGAGGGCGCAGGCGATCCCGCCGAATCCCGCTCCGATCACGACGGCCTTCTTGCGCTCCAGGTTGCGCTCCAAGGAATCCCCTCCGGCCGGTTTCCTCGTCGAGGTCGGCCCCGCTCCACTCGGAGCATACCTCGCGCGGCCACGACCAGCGCGTCCCGCCCGCCGCGGACCGCGTGCGTTCGATCCGCGCCGCTAGCGAGCGGGGCCCTGGATCGCGCCGGCCAGCGCGTCGGCGAACACGCGGACGCGCCGCGGCTGACCGCGTCCCGGCGGAAAGACCATCTGGAGCGGCAGCGGCAGCGCAGGGAAATCGTCGAGCAGGCGGAGCAGGCGCTCCGCCTCGAGGTCGCCCCGGACGTCGAGCGCCGACTTGCAGACGATCCCATGCCCCGCGACGGCCCACTCCCGCGCCAGCGCGCTGTCGTTCGTCGTGCGGTCCCCTCGAACCGTCACGCTCTGGCGCCGCCGCCCGACTCGGAATCGCCAGACGTTGTCGAGGTTCTGTCCGAAGCGCATGACGAGACAGTTGTGCGCCTCGAGCTCCGCGGGCGTCTGCGGCGCGCCGTGCGCCTCGACGTAGGCGGGCGCCGCGCAGACCACGCGATCGTGCTCCCCGAGCTTGCGCACGCGGAGCGTGCTGTCCGCCAGGTCGCCGAAACGAACGGCGAGATCGATGCCCTCGTCGATCACGTTCAGGTAGCCGTCCGAGAGCAGGAGCTCGACCGACACATTCGGGTGCTGCCGCAGGAATCCGTCGACGACCGGGGCGACGACGGAGCGCCCCAGATCGAGGGGCGCGCCGATCCGGATCCGGCCGGAGAGCGTCTCGGCGCCGCGCCGGATCCGACTCTCCAGGTCCCGCGCTTCTTCCAGCAGCGAACGGGCACCGTCGACCAGCATCCGTCCCTCGTCGGTCAGACCGAGGGTCCGAGTCGTGCGATGGAGCAGCGCCGCGCCGTAGTGCGCCTCGAGGGTCGCGAGGCGCTCGGACACGGTCGTGGCCGAGAGGCCGAGCTCGCGACCGGCGGCGGCCATGCTGCCCTTCTCCACGATCGTGAGGAAGACCCGGAGGTGGTCGAGATTCATTGCCGTCAATGATCAATTATCCGCATATTTCGGATTATCAATTCATATATTGGCCAATTTTCCGTATCTGGCAAATAGACGATGCTCCGCGCCATCGGATCACCACCGGCTCGGGCCGGACGCGCAGAGCACGAAGAGCTGCGCTCCGCCCCAGCCCATCACCTGGAGACTCCTCATGC
>JBCCZJ010000527.1:0-2815 GCA_039187915.1 Myxococcota bacterium | reverse complement strand
TGACCTTCGAGGTACGGGTCCTCGCCGGCCGGAGCCTTCAGGTAGGGCTTGATGGTGAGAGTCTCTTCCGACACTGGGGTGCTCCGTCGTGCGCCCGCCCGGATCGGCGCCGCGATCGCGGTCGCCGTCGTGGCGGGGGGATTTCGGGGGGGAGCCCGCGCGTCGTGCGGACCCCGGACCAGACCTCGACTCTAGGCCAGCCCGGGCCGCCTTCGCCAAGTCATTGACCGGAAGTTCCTAGGCGAATCGGGCTGTTACCGTGTCGGGGCGGGCGGTGTGGGGCGCGCGGCGACCCCGGGAGGAAGCATGGGATCGAACGGCGAGAGGCCTCTCCGCGTCGACGCGCGCGACGTCGCGTCGTGGGACGCCGAGGCCGACGTGGTGGTCGTCGGCTACGGGTGCGCGGGCGTCTGTGCCGCGCTCGAAGCGCGCGCCGAAGGGGGCGACGTGCTCGTGCTCGAACGCGCGAGTGGCCCGGGCGGCACCTCGATCAACTCCGGCGGCTTCCTCTACTGCGGCGGCGGCACCGCGCTCCAGAAGGCGCTCGGGTACGAAGACTCGGTCGAGAACATGGCCGCGTACATGCTGGCGGCCTGCGGGCCGGAGCCGGATGCGGCGCTGATCGAGGCCTATTGCGAAGGCAGCGTCGCCCACTTCGACTGGATCGTGGACCAGGGCGTGCCCTACAAGGCGAGCTTCTTCCCCGGTGCCCACGAGCCCTTCCACTCCGACGACGGACTGGTCTACTCGGGCAGCGAGCTCGCGTGGCCCTTCAACGCGCTCGCCACGCCGGCGCCGCGCGGTCACGCGCCGCAGACGATTCGCGACAAGGGGGCGCTGCTCATGAACACCCTGATCGCCTCGGCGGAGCGGGCCGGGGTCCGGACGGCGTTCGGGGCGCGGGTGGAGTCGCTCGTACAGGCGAGCGACGGTCGTGTCGTCGGGGCGATCGCGCACACGGTCGAAGGCCGTCGCCGGGTCCGGGCGCGCAAGGGGCTCGTCCTGACGGCGGGCGGCTTCATCTACAACGAGGAGATGGTGCGTCGATACGCGCCGCTTCTCCAGGCCTGCAGGTATAAGGTGGGGACCGAGACGGACGACGGCTCGGGGATCCGGCTCGGGCTCGCGGTCGGCGGAGAGGCGATCCGGATGGAGACGGGCGACGTCAGCCTCGCGATCTTCCCGCCGAACGACCTGCGCTTCGGCCTCTGCGTGAACGCGCAGGGGCAGCGCTTCCTGAACGAGGACGTCTACTTCGGCCGGCTCGGGGAGGTCGCGCTCCTGCACCAGTCGGGTCGGGTCTACCTCCTCGTCGACGACGAACACTTCGGGCGGCCGGAGAACTTCCCGGTCGAGATCGCGGCGGTCGGGGAGACGATCGAAGAGGTCGAGACGGAGCTCGGCATGCCGGCCGGCGCGCTCGTTCAGACGGTTTCGTTCTACAACGCCCACGCGGCGAGGGGCGAGGATCCGCTCTTCCACAAAGGCGCGGACTGGCTCACGCCGATCACGAAGCCCCCCTTCGGCGTGATCGACCTCACGACGGAGAACATGGTCTACTCCGCCTTCACCCTCGGCGGGCTCTGGATCGACCCGCATGCCCGCGTGCGAGCGGGAACGGCAGAGCCGATCCCCGGACTCTACGCGGCGGGTCGCACCACGAGCGGCGTGGCGAAGCAGGGCTATTCGAGCGGCATGTCCCTCGGCGACGGATCCTTCTTCGGGCGCGCCGCGGGCCGCCACGCGATGCGCGGACGCTAGGCGACGCGCGGACGCCAGACGACGCACGGACGCCAGGCGACGCACGGACGCCAGGCGACGCACGGACGCCCGGCGGCCCACGGGTCTGCGGCGGAGGACCGACGCGCGGCGACGGAGAAAGCCCGGGCGGCGCGATCGTGGGCGTCGTCGGCGGGGCGCCCGCGCCGTTCTGGCGCGTCGGAAGCTAGGTCTTTCGCGTCCCGCGGACCGAGAAGGTCGACAGGCCGCGGAAGCTCGCGTTCATGGCGTACGTGTACGGGCCGGAGCCCATCTCGAGAGGCGAGAAACGGTCGAGCAGGGCGTCGAGCGTCTCCGCCGCTTCGAGACGCGCGAGGTGGGCGCCGAGGCAGAAGTGGCGACCGCCGCCGAACGACTGGAGCTGGATCTTCTCGCGCCCGACGTCGAAGGTGTCCGGGTCGGGATGGACGGCGGGGTCGCGATTCGCGGCGGCGAGCGAGACGCCGAGGGCGTCCCCCTTTCGGATCTGGAAGCCCTCCATCTCGAAGTCCTCGTGCGCGATCCGGCCCGAGTTCGTGACGGGCGAGTCGTACCGGAGCACCTCCTCCACGGCGTTCTTCATCCGGCTCCGGTCCGCACGCAGGCGCGCCTGCTGGTCCGGGTTCCGGACGAGGGCCATGACCGCGTTTCCGATCAGATCGCTCGTCGTGAGGTTGCCCGCGAGCAGCAGCAGGTTGCACTGCAGAATGATCTCCTGATCGGAGAGCGAGTCTGCGGACTCTTCCGCCTGGAGCATCGCGGTCACGAGATCGTCCGACGGCGCTGCGCGACGTCGCGCGATCTCCTCCTCGAAGAAGGCCCACAGCTTCTCGCGGGCGGCGTCGGCCGCGGCGACGTCGTCCGGCGCGCCGAAGGGCGTGAAGGCCGTCTTGATCACGGCGTCCGACCAGACCTTGAAGTCCTCGTGTCGCTCCGGATCGATGCCGAGGAGCTCCGCGATCACGACCGTCGGCACGGGGTTCGCGACCGCCTGGATCAGGTCGAACTCGTCCCCCTCGATCGCGTCGACGTGGCGCCGCGCGACGGCGCGGGCGCG
>JBCCZJ010000526.1:0-2833 GCA_039187915.1 Myxococcota bacterium | reverse complement strand
GGCGACTAACCCGTCGCCGAGCGCCCGCAGGCGACTAATTAGGCAGGGCGGCGGCGATCGCCTTCGACAGGTCTTCGAGGGCGAAGGGCTTCTCGAGGAAGCCGTCGATCCCGACGCGTGCGGCCTCGGCTTCGAGATCGGCGGTCGGGAAGCCGGTCATGAGCAGAATGCGCAGGTCCGGGCGCTGTGCGCGCAGCGCCTCGCCGACCTCGATGCCGTGCATCTCGCAGCGGAGCATCCAGTCGGCGAGCAGGATGTCCGGCGCGAACTCCCGCGCGAGCTCGATCGCCTCGGCGCCGGTCTCCGCCGTGCGAACGTCGAGGCCGTCGCGACTGAGAAATCGCTCCAGGTACTCCCGGTAGGTCGGTTCGTCGTCCACGATCAGGATCCGCGTACTCTCAGACATCAGCTACTCCCGCGACTACGCGCCGAGCGTACCACGCAAACCTTGCCCACACCGCGACGCTTGTCACTCGCGATCGCGAAGGCCTCGCCGATCGAATCGAGCGGAACGCGGTGGGTCACGAGCCCCGCGAGCCGTTCCCGTTCGCGCGCGAGGAGCGCTGCGGCGTCGGAGAAGTCGGAGGTTTCGGGCGTCCGGACGTGCCGGCAGTAGCAGTTGGACCAATGGAAGGTGAGCTCCTTCACCAGGGCCTCCATCGGCGACATCGGAGGTGTCGGCTCGAAGAGGCCGAGGATCCCGACGCGCCCGCCGGGGCGTGCGGCGCGCGCCGCGTCGACGAGGGTCTCGCTCGCGCCGCCGACGGTCTCGATCACGAGATCGAACGCGCCGTCGAGGCCGTCCTCGTCGATCGAGCGATGGGCGTCACGGGCCTCCGCGCCCGCGATCTCGCGCACCTGCTCGGCCTGGAAGGGATGGCGAGCGCGAACGACGACCTCGCGGGCGCCGGCCTGGTGGGCCACGAACGCGGTCAGGACGCCGATCGCGCCGGCCCCGAGCACGAGCACCCGGTCCTGGGGCGTGAAGCCGCTGCGGTCGAGGCCGTGCAGCGATACCGCGAGGGGCTCGGCGAGGGCCGCGACCGAAGGATCGAGGTCCTCGGCGACGGGATGGATCCGGAGCGCCGGCATCACGATCGAATCGGCGAACCCGCCCGCGCGCGACACCCCGGCCAGCGTGAGCGATGGACAGATGGAGTCCCGGCCGGCCCGGCAATGAGCGCACGTGCCGCAGCTCACGAGCGGCTCGACGACGACGCGGCGGCCGACCTCGAGTCCGCGCTCCGTCACGAGCGCGGGCGGCGCGTCCCCGATCGCCTCGATCCGGCCGGTGATCTCGTGGCCGGGGATCAGGCCTTCGGGCCAGGACTTCGCGTGGTGGAAGTGGAGGTCGCTGCCGCACAGGCCGCAGGCGTCGACGGCGACGCGGACCATGCCGGGTCCGCACGCCGGGCGCGCGACGTCGCGCACGCCGATCGAGAGGTCGGCGCCGACGACGGCCGCCCGCATGCCGGTCGCGTCCGCTCCGCTCATCCGCGTTCGAGCCGCTCGAGGACGGCCCGCACGATCACGGGCCACGCGATCGTCGCGTCCGCGTGGACCTCGACCTGGCGCCCGCCCTCGCTCTCCGGCACGAACTTACCCCACGAGACGCCTTCGGTGTACGTGCAGCCCGAGAGGCCGCCCCAGTGTTCCGGCTCGGGGCAGATCCGCACCGCGTACTTGTATCGCTTCACGGGCTCGTCGGTGCCGAGTCGGTCGGCGGTGATCTCGAGATAGGGTGCCACCTGCTGGGCCCAGTTGCGCGGGACGCCGCCGCCGATCGTGAAGATGCCGAGGGTCTCGCTCGCGCGAACGCGGTCGGCGAAGTCCTCGAGGTCGAGGAAGGGGTCGTAGGCGAAGGGCGCCTCGCCGGCCTCGCGGCGCTTCCGGTTGTGGATGGCGAAGTCGAGGCCGAGCTCGGAGTCGGTGAAGGCGGGGACGTAGATCGGGACGTCGTGCCGGACCGCGCTGCGCAGGATGGCGCGGCCGACGTCGTTTCGGTCGAGCATGTGGCCCACGCGCGCGAGGAGGTCGTGGCTGCAGATCGTCGATCCCGGCTCGATGTCCCCGAGGACGGCGTCGAGCAGCGCTTCGGCGTCATCGAGATTCTTCTCGAGCTCGATCGTGTCGTAGACGCGGTTGTAGCCCTTCTCGAAGAGCTCTTCGTCGCGCATCGAGGCGCGATGCTTGAAGTGGAGCATGCCCGCGCCCTCGACGAAGCCGTGGGTCATGAGCGCGCCCGTCGCGACGACGGCCTGGACCCAGCCGCGTTCGATCATCTCGCAGAGGACGAGCCCCTGCTTGGCGATCGTCATCGCACCGGAGATCGTGACGACGCGGAAGCAGGCCGGGTCGCGCACCATGGCCTCGAGCGCGTCCGCCGCTTCGCCGAGGCGTCGGCCACCGAAGGCGGTGTTCGCCATGGCGGAGACGAGCGCGTCCACGCTGTCGAGCCGGCCCACGTCGAGGGGGACCAGCGGTTCGAGGCCGTCGTCGTGGCCGGTGCCGTAGTTCGAGGCAGAGCGCTTCTTCGGGGTGGGATCGGACATGAGCAACCTGTCGTTGGGCGGCGAGGCGCCGGTTCAGCCCTGATCCGGCACCCGCGCCGCGACGAGCTCGGCGGGATCCTGGATCGGGAGGGAGCACGCCGTGCCGAGGCAGACGTAGGCGGTCGCGCGGCCGTCCAGGGCGTCGCGATCGGCGAGCCAGTCCGGGTGGAGACCCGGCGGCGGCGCCTCCCCGGGCGTCACGACGACCACCGCGTCCTCCGGGCGAAGCACCCGGCGCGCTCACTGCGCGAGCGCCGCGGTCGCGGGATCGTCGTCCCGGC
>JBCCZJ010000525.1:0-2855 GCA_039187915.1 Myxococcota bacterium | reverse complement strand
GTCTTTGGTTTCGGTGGCCGCGCAGGCACGTAGCAACTGTGAAAGGCCGTACTCGTACGCGGCTTCACGTATTCCCTCTTCCCACAAGAGTAGCGCCTCCAACCGGCCCGTGCTCGGCTCGGCGCCGGTCGGAAGGGACGGCACGGCGGAGTGGTTGGATTCGATCGGAGAGACCTGCGGCGTCGAGCGCCGAAGGATCGACGCCGCGAAGAACCAGTTCCTGCCCATGGTCGAGGGGGCGCTGGCCGCGGCGCCGATCGAGGGACGCATCACGCTGTCGGGCTACGAAGGGTCGGAGCTGCTGGTCGCCCGTCTGCTCGTCGAGAGCGGCGCGGACGTCCGCTACGTCGGCACGGCGCTGCCGCAGACGAAGTGGAGCGAGCCGGATCGTCAGTGGCTGGAGAGTCGCGGCATCGAGGTGAACTATCGCGCGTCCCTCGAGGACGATCTCGCGGCGTTCGAGGAATACGAGCCCGACCTCGCGATCGGGACGACGCCCGTCGTGCAGGCGGCCAAGGAGAAGTCGGTCCCCGGCCTCTACTTCACCAACCTGATCTCGGCGCGTCCGCTGGCCGGTCCGGCGGGCGCCGGCGCGCTGTCGCAGGTGGTCTCCACCGCGATCGCGAGTCGTAGCCGCTTCGACGAGATGACGGCCTTCTTCGAAGGCGTCGGCCACGCGGAGACCGCGGGCGTCTGGAGCGACCCGCCGGAGCTCGAGGAGGTCGAAGCGACCTCGGCGAAGAAGCCCAGCGGCAAGTCTGCTCGGGAGGACACGCTGAAGGAGGCGATGGGATGCTGATTCAGGATCACGATCGAGCGGGCGGCTACTGGGGTGCCGTCTACGTCTTCACCGCCGTGAAGGGTCTCCAGGTCATCATCGACGGACCGGTCGGATGCGAGAACCTCCCCGTGACGAGCGTCCTCCACTACACCGACGGACTCCCACCTCATGAGCTTCCCATCGTGGTTACAGGGCTCGCGGAGGAAGAGCTCGGGCAGACCGGCACCGAAGAGGCGATGAAACGCGCCCATGGCACCTTGGACCCCGACCGTCCGAGCGTCGTCGTGACGGGTTCGATCGCCGAGATGATCGGCGGGGGCGTGACGCCCGAAGGCACGAAGATCCAGCGCTTCCTGCCTCGCACGATCGACGAAGACCAGTGGCAGTGCGCCGATCGTGCCGTGAACTGGCTGTGGCGGGAGTACGGCGCGAAGCGCGTCCGACGCCCGGCGAGCGAGACCGACGGCATCAAGCGCGTCAACATCATCGGGCCCGCCTACGGGATGTTCAACTCGGCATCCGACCTCGCGGAAATCAAACGGTTGGTCGAGGGACTCGGCGTCGAGGTCAACCTGGTGTTTCCCCTCGGCTGCCCGCTCTCGTCGATCAAGGGCCTGGCCCGCGCGGACGTCAACATCTGCATGTACCGCGAGTTCGGCCGCCTGCTCTGCGATGCCCTCGAACGGCCCTATCTCCAGGCGCCGATCGGTCTGCACAGCACGACGCGCTTCCTGCGGAAGCTCGGCGAGCTGCTCGAGATCGATCCCGAGCCCTTCATCGAGCAGGAGAAGCACACGACGATCAAGCCGGTGTGGGATCTCTGGCGGTCGGTCACGCAGGACTTCTTCGGGACGACGGCGTTCGGCATCCACGCCAACGAGACCTATACGCGCGGCGTCCGGAACTTCCTCGAGGAAGAGCTCGGCATGCCGTGCGCGTGGGCCTTCTCCCGAAAGGCCGGCGTGAAGCCGGACAACGTCGCGGTCCGCGACGCGATGGCCGCGAATCCGGCCCAGATCGTCTTCGGCAGCTTCAACGAGCGTATGTACGCGCAGGAGGTCGGATCGCGCGCCGCGTACATCCCGGCCTCCTTCCCGGGCGCGATCGTGCGTCGCCACACGGGCACGCCCTTCATGGGCTACTCGGGCGCGGCCTACCTGGTCCAGGAGTGCTGCAATGCGCTTTTCGACGCGCTCTTCCACGTCCTGCCCTCGGCGAAGGAACTGGACGCGGTCGAGTCGACGCCCGCCCGCGCGATCGTGGCGCTCCCCTGGGACGCCGACGCGAAGCAGATCGTCGACGAAGTGCTCGATCGGGAGCCGATGCTGACGCGGATCTCCGCGTCGAAGCGCCTGCGCGAGTCCGTCGAACGGGACGCGCGACTCGCCGGCGAAGAGCGGATCACCGTGGATCGACTGAAGGCGAGCGGGCTGGCCGGGCCCGGCCCGACCGTGCAGTGAAATTCGAAGAGGACCGGAGGTAGAGCGATGAAGAGTCTACGACGGAGTGGTGTGGCGGAGATGCGATGGACGATCGTCTTGAGCTTCCTCCTGCTGATCCTGCCGGCGATCGCCGGCTGGCTGACGGCGTGGCGATGGCAGCCGTGGCCGATCCGCGAGGGCGAGTTCCCTTCCGCCTTCCGGGCGGCGCGCGACCAGGCGATGGGCCTCGCACAGCATTCGTTGGTGGGCTTGTAGGCCCACCTGAGATGTGACCGGCCTCGCGGCCGGCGCAAGGGCGTGCGGTCGACTCGTCGATCGCGCGCTCGCAATCCGCGGAGTTCCGCGGATGCGGTCTTCGGACCGCACGGGCACGACGCCCGATGGAAGGAGTAGAGATGTCCAACTCAGAGTCAGGGGGTCACGGTGGCTCGCTCTCGGGGCTGACCGAAACGGAAGCGCAGGAGTTCCACAAGATCTTCATGTCCAGCTTCATCGGCTTCACCGTGGTCGCGATCGTGGCTCACATACTCGTCTGGCAATGGCGGCCCTGGCTGCCGGATGAAGGCGGGTACGCGTCCGTGGTCGTGGAAGGTGCGAAGTACGCAGCCAACCAGCTGATCGCGGTCTTGACC
>JBCCZJ010000524.1:0-2863 GCA_039187915.1 Myxococcota bacterium | reverse complement strand
GGGAGGGGCGGGCATGAGCGCCGAGCCGGTCGATCGGGATCGCAAGTGGAAGCAGATCGGCAGCCGTCCGATCCGCCACGACGGGCTCGACAAGGTGACGGGGCGCGCCCGCTTCGGTGCGGACTTCACGCTGCCGGGGGCGCTGCAGGGCGTCTTCGTGCGGAGTCCCCATGCCCACGCGCGGATCCTCGGGATCGACACGCGACGAGCCGAGAAGCTGCCCGGCGTGAAGGCCGTGATCACGGCGGCGGACCTTCCCGAGGTCCCGATGAAGTGGATCGCGCAGGGGCCCGGCGGCGTCGATCCCGGAGCGAACCAGCGGGTCATCCTCGCGCGCGAGAAAGTGCTGTACCACGGGCATGCCTTCGCGGCCGTCGCGGCGACGAGCCGGGAGATCGCGGTCGAGGCGGGCCGACTGATCGACGTCGAGTGGGAAGTCCTCGAGCCGGTCCTGTCGATCGACCAGGCGCTCGCCGACGCGGCGCCCGTCCTGCACGAAGGGCAGCGGACCGAGGGCGCCGGGCCGCCGGTCGAAGGCGACACGAACATCACGAACCAGATCGTCTTCGAGGGCGGGGACCTCGACGCGGGCTGGGCCGCCGCGGACGTCGTCGTCGAGGGCGAGTTCGAGACACCGATGGTCCACCAGGGCTACATCGAGCCCCACGCCTGTCTGGCGAACGCGCGCGAGGACGGCACGTCCGAGATCTGGTGCGCGACCCAGGGGCCCTTCGGCGTGAAGACCGAGACCGCGAATCTGACGGGGACCGACCCGCAGACGATCAAGGTGACGCCGTCCGAGATCGGCGGCGGCTTCGGGGGCAAGATCCCCGTCTATCTCGAGCCGGCGGCCCTCGTGCTCTCGCGCAAGGCGGGGCGCCCGGTCAAGATGACGATGACGCGAGAAGAGGTCTTCCGCGGCACGGGACCGACGTCGGGCTCGAAGATGAAGCTCAAGCTCGGTGCCAAGCGCGACGGGACGCTCGTCGCGGCGGACCTCCAGCTCGATTTCGAGGCGGGCTGCTTCCGCGGCTCGCCGGTCGGCGCGGCGTGCATGACGACGCTTTCGCCCTACGTGATCCCGAACTTCCGGATCCTCGGCCGCGACATCGTCGTCAACAAGCCGCGGGTCGCGGCTTATCGCGCGCCAGGCGCGCCGATCGGCTCCTTCGCGGCGGAGAGCCTCCTCGACGAGCTCGCCCGTGCGCTCGGCCGCGATCCGATCGACCTCCGGCTGCAGAACGCGATCGAAGAGGGCGGTCGCGCCAAGTACGGTCCGAGATTCGGCCCGATCGGCTTCAAGCAGGCCCTCGAAGCGGCGCGGGCCCATCCGCAGTATCGGGCCGCGCTGGAGGAGAACCAGGGCCGCGGCGTGGCCGCGGGCTTCTGGTTCAACGCCGGCATGCAGTCCAGCGCGACCGTCAGCCTGAATCCCGACGGATCTGCGGTCGTGCGGACCGGCAACCCGGACATCGGCGGCAGCCGCGCGAGCATGGCGCTCATGTGCGCCGAAGAGCTCGGGATCGACGTGACGCGGGTGCGGCCCATGGTCGGCGATACGGATTCGGTCGGACACTGCGACGCGACGGGCGGCAGCCGCGTGACCTACGCGACGGGGATGGCCGTCATCGACGCCACCCGGCAGGTGATCGATCACCTGCGCGCGCGCGCTGCGACGATGCTCGACGTCGAGCTCGACAGCGTCGATTGGCGGGACGGCCGTGCCGTCGTCCTCGACGAATCCGATCTCACTCGGGACGAGGCGTCGCTCTCGATCGAGGAAATCGCGAAGAAGATGGGCGCGACCGGCGGACCGATCGTCGCGAGCGCCTCGGTCAGTCCGCCGGCGGCGGGGCCGGGCTTCGGGGTGCACGTCTGCGATCTCGAAGTCGATCCGGAGACCGGCGTGTCCCGCGTGATCCGCTACCTCGTGGTCCAGGACGCCGGTAAGGCGATTCACCCGACCTACGTCGAGGGGCAGTACCAGGGCGGCGCTGCCCAGGGCATCGGCTGGGCGCTGAACGAGGAGTACCTCTGGGATGCCGAGGGCCGGGTCGAGAACGCCGGCTTCCTCGACTATCGCGTCCCGGTCGCGAGCGATCTGCCCATGATCGACACGGTGATCGTCGAGGTCCCGAACCCGCTCCATCCCTACGGCGTGCGCGGTGTCGGTGAGACGCCGATCGTGCCGCCGCTGGGCGCGGTCGCCAACGCCATGCGCGACGCGACGGGCGTTCGCTTCCACGCGCTGCCGATGTCGCCGCCGCGGGTGCTCGACGCCCTCGACGACGCGGTCCGGCGCGCGCCGCGAGATCGGTAGGCGATCCGCTTGGCGACCGTCCTCTTTTCGTCGGTGCAGCAGCGCCTCACGGACGGCGAGGCGCGCGTCGAGATCGACGCGAAGCGGGTCGACGCGCTGATCCGCGCGCTCTACGCGCGCTACGCGGCCCTCGATGGCCAGCTCGAGAACGCTGCGGTCGCCGTCGACGGCGTGATCCACAACGAGCCGGAATACGTCGCGCTGCCCGAGGACTGCGAGGTGCAGTTCGTCGGCCAGGTCGCCGGCGGATCCGGCGACGCGGTCGGTGAACCGCTGGGCGGCGTCGCGGGCGATCCCCTCGGACTCGCGCGGGCATGGCGCACGGCCGGGCGCCGCGTGGCGATCGCGACGGTGATCGAGACCTGGGGGTCGTCTCCGTGTCCGGCGGGAAGCCAGCTGGCCGTCGACGATCGGGGCCACTTCGAGGGCTCGGTCTCGGGCGGCTGCGTCGAGGGCGCCGTCATCGAGGCGGCCGCCGGCGTGATCGAGCACGGCCGGCCCGAGGTGCTCGAGTTCGGCGTCGCCGACGAGGACGCATGGGCG
>JBCCZJ010000523.1:0-2873 GCA_039187915.1 Myxococcota bacterium | reverse complement strand
GCTGGGGCCCTTCGGGTGGGGGTTGGGGGGGGTGGGGGGCACACGCGCACGCGGCGTGCGCGCGGCGCAGTCTAGGTCGCCGCAGGGGAATTTCCAGAACGGGAGGGAACCTGCCGGTCGGTCTCCTTCGCCTGCGCCTGCGCCTGCGCCTGCGCCTGCGCCCGCGAAGGCGAAGGCGGCGCGATGATCGGCGGTCCCAGGCGCGCTCGAGCGCGCTCCGGCCGTCGCGCGCGCGATCTCGGCCGCCCGAGGGGAGCGCGGCTGCCTAGAGGTCCCGCAGCGAGGCCTTCGCGAACTCCGCCTGGAGCGCTGCGTATTCCCGGGCGACCGGGAACTGCGGAAACTCGTCGATCACGTTCTGCGGCGGCCGGAACAGGATGCCGGCGTCCGCCTCCGACAGCATGGTCGTATCGTTGTACGAGTCGCCGGTCGCGATGCAGCGGAACCGCAGGTCGTGGAAGGCCTTCACCGACGCACGCTTCGGGTCCGGCTGGCGGATCAGGTAGTTCGTGATCATGCCCTCGCCGTCGATCTCGAGCTTGTGGCAGAAGATCGTCGGCCAGCCGAGCTTGCGCATGAAGGGCTCGGCGAACTCGTAGAACGTGTCCGAGAGGATCACGACCTGGAAGCGCTCGCGCAGCCAGTCGAGGGCTTCGGCAGCGCCCGGGAGCGGGTCCATGCCGTCGATCACTTCCTGGATGTCGCCGATCCCGAGCTTGTGGTCGCGCAGGATCTCGAGCCGCCGGGTCATCAGCTCGTCGTAGTCGGGGATGTCGCGGGTCGTCGCCTTCAGGGCGTCGATCCCCGTTCGTTCGGCGAAGTTGATCCAGACTTCGGGGATCAGGACCCCTTCGAGGTCGAGGCAGGCGATTTCCATGCGCCGGGTTTAGCAAGCCAGGGCGCGTTCTGCCCGGCGGACGCGCGGACCCGGAGACGTCCGCTCGGGGATCGAGTCGTCGGGCGATCGACGTCATACTCGCGGCGACCCATCGATAACCCCGCGCCCCGAGGAGCTTTTCATGGACGCGTTGGAAGGACTGACGATCGAGACCGAGGGAGACGGGGACGAGGTCGTGGTCCTGCTCCACGGCTGGCCGGACACCCTGCGACTCTGGGACCGTCAGGTGGAGGTGCTCCGGGGCGACTTCCGCTGCGTCCGGATGACGCTCCCGGGCTACGACCTCGATCGTCCGCGCCGGCCGACCTCGATCGACGCGATGACCGAGACCTTCCGCGCGCTGGTCGAGCGCGAGAGTCCAGGACGGCCCGTCGTGCTCGTCCTGCACGACTGGGGTTGCGTCTTCGGGCTGCACTTCGCCATGAAGCATCCCGAGCTCGTGAGCCGGGTAGTCGCGATGGACGTCGGCGACGCGACGTCGGACGCCATTCGCGGCGAGCTCACGCTCTCCGGCAAGCTGATGGTGTTCGGCTACCAGTTCTGGCTCGCGCTCGCCTGGCGGATCGGCGGGGCGCTCGGTGACCGCATGACGCGCTTCATGGCGAAGCGCCTCGGGGCGCCGGCGCCGCCCGAGGAGATCGGGGCGCACATGAACTACCCCTACGACATGATCTGGATGCGCTCGTATGGATCCTTCGCCGGGCTCGAGACCTGGGTGCCGACGAAGCCGACGCTCTTCTTCTGGGGCGCGCGCAAGCCCTTCCAGTTCTTCTCCCGGGCCTGGGCGGCCTCGATCGAGGCCCGCGAGGACTCGAAGGTCGTGCGCGTCGAGTCCGGGCACTGGGTGATGACCGAGCAGACCGAGCAGGTGAACGCCGAGCTCCAGGCCTGGCTGAAGGGCCCCGCCTGATCCTTCGCGCGGAGCGGAGCGCGCGCGGGCCCCTGCGACGCGCGTCGAGCGTCCCGCGCGTTCGTGGCACGGCCCGCAGGACCCGCTTCACTCGCGGCCACGATCGTCCGATTCGGTACGCTCCGGCGCGCGTCTCCCCCCGACGCCCGGCCTCGTCGCGGACCCGCGCGGCGCGCCCGGTCATCCGGCGCCGAGCCGAAGGGAAGGGGGGACCGTGGATCCGATCGAAGCGCTGCTGCTCGGCCTCGCCCAGGGCTTGACGGAGTTCTTCCCGGTCTCGAGCTCTGGCCACCTGGCGATGCTCCAGGCGCTCTTCGGTGGGCGCGAGTCCGGTGGGCTCCTCTTCGAGGTCGGCGTCCACGTCGCGACCCTCTTCGCGATCGCCTTCTTCTACCGTGCGCGGATCGCCGCGCTGCTGCGTGGCTTCTTCGCCCGCGAGCGCGAGACCCTCGAGTACGTCGGAAAGCTCGTCGTCGGCACGCTGCCCGCGGTCGTGATCGGTCTCGGTGCGAAGGACTTCATCGACGCGCAGTTCTCGAACCCCTCGATCGTCGGCGTCCTGCTCCTGGTGACGGGCTTCGTCGTCATGAGCACGCGCTGGACGGCGGCCAGCGCGACGGCGTCGGTGCCGTCGTGGGGAGCGGCCTTCCTGATCGGCTGTGCGCAGGCCGTCGCGATCCTGCCGGGCATCTCGCGCAGCGGGTCGACGGTCGCGATGGCGCTGCTCCTCGGCGTGGCGCCGCTCGCCGCCGCGGAGTTCGCCTTCCTGCTCGGGATCATCGCGATCGCCGGTGCCGCGGTCCTCCTGGTCCCGGACCTTCAGAGCGCGGACCTCTCCGCCGTGAAGGACCTCGCGATCGGCGGGGCGGCGGCGCTCGTCTCGGGGCTCGTCGCGATCGCGGTCTTCGTCCGGATGCTCGATCGCAGCCTCTTCCACCACTGGGCCTGGTACTGCTGGGTCGTCGGCGGGGCCTTCCTTGCGTGGTCGCTCGGCTAGTCCGCGCGCCGCGGTCCCGGGGAGGGACCACGACCGGGCGGCGCCGGCCTAACGCGCGAGGTACTGCG
>JBCCZJ010000522.1:0-2915 GCA_039187915.1 Myxococcota bacterium | reverse complement strand
GCCGATCTCGACCTCCTCGAACACGTCTTCGAGACCCGTCGGCAGGGGAACGAGATAGCGATGTTCGACGGCCGCGCCGTAGCCGATGCCATCACGATCGCGTGCGTTTCGCTCGTCGATGCCGACAGGACTACAGCCGATCTCGCCACGAGCGACGACCGGATCCGGATTGCAGTCCGTGGGAATTCCGCCGGTATTGTCCGTCACTTCGACGTTCCGAAATCGGAGATCATCCGAAACGACATCCGCGAAAAGGAAGGTGGTCCCGTTCTTCTGCCAGGTGTGCGTCAGCGAGACCTGGCCTAGATGTTCGAACAGGTAATCGTCTTCGTTGCGGACGTTCGCGTAGCCGAACTGGTAGCGAGCCTGCGCCACGGTCTGCGGTCCGATGCGACGCGACATGTAGGCACCGGTCCGGATGAAGTGGGTGTCGAGACCGTCGAGGTCCACGTGGGCGTTTCCGGAATAGCCGGCCGTGATGCCCGCCTCCGTCTGCCCATCTTCCGCCTGCCAGAGGCGCACGCCGCCGTCGATCTCCCAGACGCCTCGCCAGTCCCGCTCGCCCGCGGTGTCGAGGATCGCGGCGCCGGTCTCGGTCACGCTGCCGCGGAGCAGGACGTTGTCGTCGTACTCGAAGCCGACGCGGCCCCGCACGAAGAAGGGGAAGAGCTCCGTCGACTCGAGGAGCTTCGCCGCCTCCTTGCCCCAGGGGCCGTCGCCGTCGAGGTCGACGACGCGCTGGAAGGCGTTGCGGGCGCGCTCGCGCTCGGACGAACCCTGCCAGGCGAGGCCCGCATAATACGACGCGACCGGCTCGGTCAGCCGCGGCTCGAGCCGGCTGGCTGCCTCGAGGGCCGGCGCGGCGCGATCGTTGTCGCCGTCGCGAAGGAGCAGGAGGCCGGTGTAGAGCTGGAGCTGGGCTTCCTCGGACGTGATGCCCCGGGCGCTGTCGAAAGCGGCGGCCGCCTCGGCATAGCGCTCGAGGTGATAGAGCGCGACGCCGCGATAGAGCTCCACGTCGCCGACCTGCTGGCGCGAGAGGTCGCTCGCGCCGCGGATGCGATCGAGGCTCGTGAGGGCTTCCGGATAGAGGCCCGTGCGGATCTGGCACTGGCCGGCGAGCAGCGCGGCGCGGGTCTCGAGCCCGCCGATGCCCCGTAGCCGGGCGGCCGCCTGCTCGCAGCGTCCCTGCTCGACGTCCTGACGCGCCTGGCGGAGGGCGTCGTCTACCGGACCCGCCGCAGCGGTGAGCGACAGGGAGAGCGCGAGGCTCCATCCCAGTCCCATACCGGCCCTGAGGCCCTTCTTCGCCGAATGCTTCCGCACTGTGTCCCCCAATCTCAGTCGCTCGGTCGCGGCTTCGCGTGCAACGGTAGCCATCCCGGTCCGCCCTGCTGGACCGATCGGCCAACCGATCGGCCCGCGCAGTCCGAGCGCGACGGTCCGCCGCGAGCGAGCGGATCGAGCCGCCTCAGCCCGCCTGCGGCTCGACGCGTCGTCCCGCGATCGTCAGGCCGGCGAGGCCCAGACCCATCAGCAGGGCCGTGCCCGGCTCGGGAATCACGTTGGTCGCGTTCGCCATCAGCTGCGGCGTCCCGCGTCCCGCCGGCGACGAAGCGACGTCGTAGCGGAAGGTGACCGTGTCGCCGACGCCGACCGTCCAGCCGACGTAGTCGAAGACGTCCGGCAGCAGCGCGGTATCGTTCACCCGGACGAAGGGCGTGAAGCTCCCGTTCCAGACGAAGCCCGGAACGGCCGTCGTGTCGAGCGCCGCCGGCACCGCCGGGTCGAGCTCGACGGCCACTTCGCTGGCCGCGTAGGTCGTGCCGGCGAGGCCGCTCAGGAAGAGCGTGAAGGGCCCCGTGAGCTCGCTCGAGTTCACTGCGGACACCGTCAGGGAGACGATCACGCTGTAGGGACCCGTGATCCCCAGCGTACTCGCGCGACAGGTCTCGTCGCCGAACAGGATGCAGACGTCCGTCGAGCCCGTGAGATCGACGTCGAAGGGACCGCCCGACGCTTCGCCCGCACCGAGGAAGGGATCCTCCGCGCCGATCGAGATCGTCGGCAGGCCGCCGAGATTCGTGTCCTCGAACCCGAAGACCGGGTCGAAGTTGGCCGGGAGGGCCAGGGCGGGGCCGGCTCCCAGGATCAGACCGAACAGGAGCGCGAAGCGCGCCGCCGTCGTCCGAATCGAAATGTTCCGTCGCATCGAATTCACCTCTGCCGCAGTTCGAGCGCATCTCCGCGCGCCCGTTCGAGCCGTCACTCACGCGCGCGTCCGCGCACGCTTCGTTGCATTCCACTCCGCAGGGACCCGACGCCGGAAGGCGACGTACCCCTTCGGTTCCCGCCCCGAAACGGGAGGGGACACCCCGACCGGCAGGAAGCCGCTCGGAGTCGCAGTGAAGTGGTGACGGGAGGTGGTTTGTGTCAGACACGGTGGTTTGTAATGGGGTATTTCCGCATCGGATCAGACGAAAAATAGGCGCGCGACACGCAAGAACGGTCCAAAAGCCATCCCGAATTGTATCGATCGGAGGAACCCCCGCATGGGGGACGCTCCCTCCGGGCTGACCGGAACGGAAAAATCACCCGCCCCCGCCGCGCAATGAAGGGTCGCGCGCGTCAGCGCAGCGAGAGAAGCACGCCCTCGAAGGGGTCGCCCTCGGGAAATCCGGGGAGGGAGGGATGATCGGGGCCCGCCTTCGCGGCCTCGATCGATGCGATTTCGCGGTGGGCCCGACGCGCGAGGCGTTCGACGACCCGGTCGAGACCGAGCGGTGGGCCGGCCCGGTTCTGGGTCACGAGCAGGCATCCCCCGTCCCCGAGCCGGTCGAGACAAGCCCGAAGCAGCGGTTCGAGATCCTCGCGGACCGACCAGAAGCGCCGGCCGGCCGCCGCGGCGGTCGGGG
>JBCCZJ010000521.1:0-3094 GCA_039187915.1 Myxococcota bacterium | reverse complement strand
TGGGGGTCGTTCACGAAATAACCGAACGCCGGGTTGATGTGGTCGGCGGCCAGGAACTCGAGGCGGCCGTCGCCGTTCAGGTCGGCGGAGGTCGAATCACACACCTGGAAGGGCACGGTCGGCAACTCGTGCGACATGTCCGCGCAGAACGCGGGGAAATCCGGATGTTTCTCGCTCGCGAGCTCCGGGTGCGTCCCCCGCTGCTCCGGACACGCCACGTTCTGGGTCTCCTTCGGCGGCGAGAGGAGCGCGCAGGAAACGGGCATCAGGATCAGGCCGAATGCGACCCATCCGAGAACGATCCTCGCGCGCCGTGTCGAATTCCGCATGCCTAGCTTCTCCTTAACACCCGGCGCTGGTTCGTCGTCTCGGGGATTTCCGTGTCTAGCGCCAGGGCCATTCGTATTCAAGGACCCGGATTGGTGTCCGCAGGCGATCCCGATTCGGGTAGTATGAAGCGGGCTTGAACCCACGAGGAGCAGCGTCTCATGGCGAAGAAGAGCATTCGCGCATCCGTCCAGACGACGATCAAGAAGCGCGCCGAGGATCGGCACGAGGTCTTCATGGCCTTCGCGAACCCCCAGTACAGCGTGATGGTCGACCCCTCGACGATCTCCGCGACGCTGATCGGCGGCGAGCCGATGTCGAAGGGAGCGAAGTACGAGATCCAGGTGAAGAATCCGCTCCCGGGCGCGGGCCCGATCAAGGAGACCCAGGAGTACACCGCGTTCGATCCGCCCTATCACCTCACGATCGACATCCAACAGGACAGCATGTCCGGCCCGGAAGACGAGACCTTCGGAATCGACGCCGACGGCTGGATCACCGTCCACTGGATCGCGAACTACGAGCTGAGCGGTGCCATGGCTCTGCCCGGCGTCTCCTCCCTGATCGAGAAGACGGTCCAGAAGAAGAGCCAGGTCTGGATCGACAACATGGCCAAGGCGATCGAGGCCGGCCGCAAGCCGCCCGAGTAGCCTGCGACCCGGAGCTTCTTCTCGATGACCATTCAGGAGCTGGGGAGCCTCGGCGAGTTCCTCGCCGCGATCGCAACCCTCGCCACGCTGATCTATCTCGCCCGCCAGGTGAGGGAGAACACGCGCGCGCTCGACGCGGAGTCGGACCGCGCCGCCCACACTTTTTCGGCAGTGAGCGCGCATACGCTCGGCATCCACAAGCAGGCGGCGAGCGTCTTCCGACGCGGGATCGCGAATCCGGCGGATCTCGATCCGGACGAGCAGATCCAGTTCTCCTTCCTTTTCGCGCCGCTCGTGAACCAGGCCCACAGCGTCCATCAGGATGCGCGCCGGGGGATGGGCGAGCGGGACGAGAGCCACACGGAGATCGCGCTCGGCCTGCTGCAGACTCCGGGCGGTCGCGCCTACTGGGCCACCTCTCGCATGGGCTACGGACCCGAGTTCCGGAAGCTGGTCGACGATGCCCTCTCGGCGGGCGAGACCCCGGACCCCGGACTCGGCCGCCCCACGCCCGGCGACGACGGGTGAGTCGCCCGCAGGCCTTGCAGGCGATGCCGGCCGAGATGCCGCTCCCGGCGAATCCGACGGGGTGGTACGTGATCGCGATGAGCGACGAGCTGCGCCCGGGGCGGGTCCTCGCCCGACGCAACTTCGGACGCGAGCTCGCGCTGTTCCGAACGCGCGATGGGCGCGCTCGGGTCGTGGACGCGTACTGTCCGCACATGGGCGCCCACCTCGGCCACCAGGGGCGCGTCGACGGCGACGATTTCGTCTGCACGTTCCACGGTCTCCGGTACGACGGCACGGGACGCTGCCACGCGACACCGACCGGCGACCCGCCCCCTCTCGCGCGTCTCCGCGAGCACGCGATCCGCGAGCAGAGCGGAATGATCCTGATCTGGTTCGACGAGCACGATCGCGCGCCCGACTGGAGCGTCCCCGCCCTCGAGCCGGCCGGCTTCACGCAGATCGCCTGGCGCCGCTTCCAGTTCCGGGGCCACCCTCAGGAGACGACGGAGAACAGCGTCGATTTCGGCCACTTCCTGCACGTCCACGGCTTCCCGGCAGCGAGCAACGCCGAGGCCATCCGCACCGAGGGCCCCGTCCTTCGCGCCCACTACGCGATCCGGCGCGCCTTCCTGAAGTCGCTCCCGCGGCTGGCCCTCGACGTCGACTTCGACGTGGTCGTCCATGGCCTCGGCTACTCCCTCGTCGAGGCCGAGGCACCGCAGTTCGGCGCCCGCATCCGGCTCTTCGTCCTGCCGATTCCGAGGGAGGCGGGCCGGGTCGACCTCGTCCTCGGATCCGCGATCGCACATCCAGTGAAGCTCTTCGCGCGGGCCTTCAACGCCTTCGCGATCCGTGGCCTCTGCAGCGAGGTTGCCCAGGACATCGAAGTCTGGGAGCACAAGGCCCACCTGCCGAACCCGAAGCTCCTGAAGAGCGAGGGCGCCGTCGCGGTCTATCGCCGCTGGTGCCGGCAATTCGATCCCGAGCGCGCCGCCTGACGATCCCGGGCGCCTAACGCAGGTGCCCCACGTCATAGCGCTTCACCGCGAACCACCCCCCCAGCAGCAGGTCTCCATCTTCGAGCAGGGTCGTGATCCCGCCCCAGTTGTTCCAGAGGACGGAGTCGTCGGGAAAGATCCAGCGCGCCACGGTTTCCCCCGTCTCGATCCAGGAACGCGCGTACGGCTCTCCGATCCACTACCGGCCCTGAACGCGCTCGCTCCGCCGTCGCAGCACCGCCGCCAGGAACGCGCCTGCCGCGACGCTCGCGCCGAAGCCTGGCTCGGGCACGACGTAGGGATTGCCGGGCAGCGCCGCCTGCGCGTTCGCCGGCGCGGCAGGCGACACCATCGGGAAGGGGCCGCCGATCAGATCGGAGGTGATCTGCGCGTCCGCGCCGACCACCTCGCCGCCGACCACGATGCCGATCGCCATCCAGCCGCTCGCGCTGTTGTCCACCGGATTGTTGGGCGGACCGGTCCGGTAGACGGTGCCCGAGCTGGCGGCATCGCAGGCGAACCCGAAGGCGAAGGTCGAGCCGACGGTCGTCGAGATCGTGTACTCGGCCTGGTAGGGCGGAGCGAAGAGCCCGTTCTGGATGAAGAGAC
>JBCCZJ010000520.1:0-3135 GCA_039187915.1 Myxococcota bacterium | reverse complement strand
GCCGACGCCGTCAAGTGTCGGACGGGCCGGTGGCGCCGGGCGGACCCGGAGGATCGCTTCCGCCGAGGCGTCCGTCGGGCCGAAGGGATAGAATCGACGCCGTGCCCGAGTGGCGAAATGGTAAACGCGGGTGACTTAAAATCACCTGGCCTCTGGCCGTGCAGGTTCGAGTCCTGCCTCGGGCACCATTCTCTGGTCGGCGCTTCGCGCCGCTCGCCGCGGCCCGCGTCCGGCGCTCGCGGCGCGAGGGAGGCGCTTCTGGCGGGCGTTCTGGGCCTCCCGCCGTGGCGTGGGTCGGCCGCGTCTCGCGCTCGCGGCGGGATCCGGAATCGGCGCGCGCGGCGCCGCCGGGTCTCAGTCCGGGATCTGGTCCAGGACGCGGGCGCGGACGTCGTCGGTCGCGAGGAGGTCTTCGAGGGCGTCGCGATCGAGGAGCGTCGTGCGCTGGTAGTTCTGGTCGGGGCAGTCGATCTCGACGCGGAAGATCTCCTTGGGGTCATGGAAGATCTGTCGGATGCGGAGCGACTGGTCCTCGGCGCCTTCGAGGATCTGCATGCGCAGCGAGTCGACGATCCGATCGCCGCGACCCGCGCAGAGCAGGGTCGGGTCCAGGGCGTCGCCGTCGCCGCGCGCGTTGCGACGGGCGCGGCCGAGAAGCTTGAACGTGCCGGGAGGTCTCATGGGAAGCGGAAGGATACCCAGAGGCGTTCGCGCGGATCAAGCATGGATCGGCAGCCCATGCAGCTGCCGGAGGCAGCGGGCGCGCTGGCGCTCTTGATCCCGCGCGGCGAAGAGGCGCCGGATCGGCAGCAGGCGCTCTTCGGACACGGCATCGAAGGCGATGCCGAGATGCGCATCGTCGTCCCGCCCTTCGGGTGCACCGAAGAGCGAAGGATGGAGCGTGAGTTTCGCCCACGCGACCTGGCCTTCGATCTCGAATACGTGGCCAGAGGGCAATCGGACCAGGACGCGCACGCGTTCGCCGGGAACGAGCCCCTCGGCCGCGGTGAGGCGGAGGCCGCCGAGGCCGATCTCCGTACAGCGAGAGAGGGGCGCCGCGGGCTTGCCGTCTTCGGTCGTCACGTGGGCCGGCGCGCAGAGCGGGAGGCGCGCGGTCGTTCGCGTGTCGATGCGATGCCTTCGAAGCGCTCTGCCCATGCTGGACTCCTGTCCGGTCTCCCTATGCGTATCGGCGGCCGCGCCCCGGGGCCTTGAGCGCAATCGCCGTGCGTCGGTCGACGGAGGTCCCCGTCCTGCGTAGGGAAATGCCTCGTGGGGGCCTCGGGGCTTTCGCTCAAGCAGGGGACGGACCTCGTCGAAGAAGACACGGACGCGCCGGTGCCCAACGGCGGAGCGGGGGAACCTTGGCCCAGGACGAGCGCGATTTCGGGTTCGGTCGATCCTTCTCGACGGAGTCGAAGCAGGCCCTCGGCGTCGCGCCGGACGAAGGCCTTCGGGTCCTTGCGCGTTCGGGGCGCGCGATCCTGCTCGAGCGAGGCGACGCGAGCGGAACGGTCGTGCCCTGGGACCGGGATCTCGTCCTGTCGTCCGACGTGCGCGCCTTCGCCCTCGCAGATCTCCTGTCGCTCGTCCACGACGCGGGCAAGTCCGGCTATCTGCTCTTCCAGTTCGAGGGCGAGGAGAAGGCGGTCTATCTGAGTCGTGGCGAGGTCGTCTTTGCGGAGTCGAACTTGTCCACCGATCGGCTCGGGGCCTGCCTGCTCCGCTCGGGTCTGATCGATCAGGCGCAGCTCGATCTCGCCGAGCGCCGCTACCACCCGATGACGCGTTTCGGGAAGGTCGTCGTCGAGCTCGGCATCCTCACGCCGCGCGAGCTCTGGAACGGCGTGAAGACACAGGTCGAGGAGATCGTGCGATCGCTCTTCTCGTACACCGGCGGCTGGATCCACTTCTGGGAGGGCGAGATCGAGCCCGGCAACGTCGTGCGCCTCAGCCTGCCGACCCGGCGCCTGATCGGTGAGGGACTCGCGCGCCGGGACGACCTGCTGCGTTTCCTCGCGCGACTCGAGGACCCCCGCACCTGCATCCTGCGCGGCGCCGAGACCCGCGCGCCGGCTTCCGACAACGAGCGTGCGATCCTCGACGCGTTGAAGGTCGACGACCGGTTTCCCGCCGTGTGTCATCGCTCCGGTCTCGATCCGCGCACCGCCGCCCGCACGATCCAGTTCCTGCAGCTGACCGGACACGTCGCGATCGAGGTCGGCGTCTCGGCGGAGCAGGGGCCCTGGACGAGCGCGGACGACGACGTCGTACGCGAGGCGGTCGAGCTGCATGCCAAGCTCGTCTTCGAGCTCGCGGCGCCCTTGATCGCCCTCGACGGAGCGCGAGCCGTCGCGGAGCGGCTCGATCGCATTCTCGAGGAGAGCGCCCTGCGCGGTCGCTCTCTGCTCGAAGGCGTGCGCGTCGGCGATCAGGGCACACTCGATCCGGAAGCGCTGACCCATCGCGCGCTCCGATTGACCGGCGACCGCGTCCGCGAGGTCGACGAAGCGCTCGGGGAGCTCGTCGCCTACCTCGAATTCGAGCTGAAGAACCATCCGCAGATCGACGACTGCGGGCCCTTCCTCGAAGCCGTCGACCCGCTCCGGGCTATGCTGATCCGCTGACGCGCGCCGATCGCGCGCACGGAACGCGGTCCGCCTCGAGGCGGAGGTCGCGACGGGGCGAGGCGCAGTGGCGGAAGGACGCGGCAGGCGACGCGGCGGGGACCGTCGTCGAAGCGATCGTCGCGACGAGCGCGAATGGCTCTACGGGATCCATCCCGTGCGCGAAGCGCTGCGGGCGGGCCGTCGGAAGATCGCGCGCGTCTGGCTCCGGGAGGGGACCGAGCGGGAAGAGCTCGTGCAGCTTGCCGAGCTCGCGAGGTCGAGCGGGGTGCTCGTGGAAGCGGTGCCGCGTTCGCTGATCGACGATCGGGTCCCGCCCGAGGCGCAGTCGCAGGGGGTTGCGGCGGAGGTCGGGGCGCTTCCGGAGCTGGCGCTCGAAACGCTGGTCGAACGCGCGGCGGTCGAGGAACGGGCCGGTCCGCCGATGCTGCTGCTGCTCGACGGCGTCGAGGATCCGCAGAACGTCGGCGCGATCGCGCTGGTCGCCGAGGCGGCCGGGGTCTCGGGT
>JBCCZJ010000519.1:0-3210 GCA_039187915.1 Myxococcota bacterium | reverse complement strand
CGACGCGAAAGCCCTGGAGACCGCCCGTGAGGCCCTCGACCTCTGGCTCAAGGGAAGCGTCTCTGCTCGAGGCCATTGGGCATGCACCGAGGGGCCAGGAGACGCCTACACGACCGCGATCGCCTGCATCCTGCTCGCACAGCAGTGAGCGACCTCGCCGGAGACCGACCTCCTGGCGCTCCGCCGCCGGTCAGCTCGCCCGTCGCCTGAACAGGGTCAGGTAGCGCGCGATGCGGCCCGCCAGACGCCGCGGATCGCGCAGCTCGCGCAGCATGCGCTTGGGCCGGCGGTAGAAGCGCCGGTACGCCTCGCGGATCTTGGCCTCGATCTCCTCGGCGCTCATGTGCTCGTTGCCCTCGAGCGCCTGGAAGCCGGTCATGGCGGCGTAGTCGAACTCCCGCGTGCCGCGGAGCATCTCGTGCAGCGGGGTGCCGGGGTACGCGGTCACCGCGCAGAACTGCACCTGGTCTGGATCGAGGCGGTCCACGAGATCGATCGTCTCGTCGGCCATCTCCGGCGTCTCCTCCGGGAAGCCGATCATGCAGAAGGCGCGGGTCTCGATCCCGTGCTCCCGCGCCGCGCGGAAGACCTCGATCGCCTGATCGTGGTCCTTCAGCTTGTTCCCGCAGTGCTTCTTCTGGATCTCCAGGTTGCCCGACTCGACGCCGAGCGAGACGTGACGGCAGCCGGCGGCCGCCATCTTTGCGAGCAGCGGCCGGTTGAGCGTCTTGATGGCAGTCTCGCACTGCCACTCCAGGTCGGTCATGCCGGCCTCGAGGATGCCGTCGCAGATCGCCTCGATGCGGTCCTTGCGCGTCGTGAAGATCGGGTCGCGGAACACGACGTGGCGCAGCCCGTGGACGAAGTAGAGATCGCGCAGCTCGGCGAGGACGTGCTCGGGGCTGCGGAACCGGAAGCGCAGGCCCTGCGCGAGCGTGTAGCCGCAGAACGAGCAGTTCAGCGGGCATCCGCGCGAGGACTTGACCGTCGTGATCGGCCCGTCGATCCCAGGGAACCCGTACGCGTCGTTGTCGAGCAGATGGCGCGCAGGCAGCGGGAGACCGTCGAGATCGGCGATCTTGTCCCTCTCCGGCTCGTGCACGATCTCGCCGTCCTCACGGCGCCAGGTGATCCCCGCGACGCCTGCGACGGGCCCGGCGTCCGCGACGCGGCGCGCGACCTCCTCGACGGTCCGCTCGGGCTCGCCGCGGACGACGAAGTCGATCCGATCGCCCGCGAAGATCTCGTCGGGCGTGAACGTCACCTGGCTGCCGAGCATGCCGGTCCGGGCACCCGTCGCCTCGCGGACGCGCCCCGCGAGGGCGAGGTCCTGGTCGAGCGAGGTACTGGACGAGTCGAGGACGACCATGTCGGGCGCCTCGGCGACGACGTGATCGAGCGCCCCGTCGGGGCCGACGCCAAGCGCGTCGGCGTCGAGGATCGCCACCTCGTGCCCGTCCGCGAGGAGCACCGCAGCCACGTGGGCGAGCTCGATCGGCGGGTAGAGGAGCTCGGGGTTCACCGCCATCCCGAAGCCTCCCATCAGCCCTCGGCTGACCCGGAACTCCGGCGGACTGGGCGGATTGACGAGCAGGACCTTCACGTCGCGCGAAGTGTAGCCCACGCCCCGAGCCGCCCCGGGCGGTCTCGCGGGACCCTGTGGCGACGTCCCCGAGAGAGTCCCGCGGGGCCGCGCGGCCTGTTCCGCCGCGAGACGAGGGGCGCAGATTCGACAGCGCCGACCTTTCCAGGCAAGTTATCTGGACGGAATCACTCCGAATCCGACACGGCCGCACGGCACCTCCACCGACCCCTACAGAGTCCCTTCCCCACCGCCCCATGTTCCAGTCACGCCCCCAGACCGCAAGGGCAGCCTCGGCCCTGCTTCCGCTCTTCACTGGCGCTCTCCTCGCTGCCCACGCCACCGCGGGCGACGTCGTCGTCGAGGCCACCGGCACCCTCGTCCAGGCCAACGCCTCCGCGAGCAGCCCCTTCGCCGGCGCGATGGTCGGCGACCCCGTCACGGTGCACTTCGAGGTCTTCGTGCCGGGGATGGACGTCGTCCCCGGCCAGCTCACCAACTACACGATCGATCCGGCGACCTCGTTCGTCCGCATCGGCGCCGTGACGGACGCGATCACAGGCAGCGCCGTCGGTATCCAGAACGACTTCCCCGTCGCCGACGGGATCCGCGTGTTCGGCGCCCCCGCCGCCGGCGGCGGCTCGGTCGCGCTGGAGGTTGGCGAGTCGTCGGGGACGCTCTTCTCGTCGACGGACATCACGATGCAGCTCGGCACCTGGGGCCCGTCGACCTGGTCGTCGTTCAACTTCGGGCTCTTCGGCGGCGGCAGCTTCCTGGAGTTCTCCAACCCGACCGTCACGATCTCGCTGCCGAACGTCGGTACGAGCTACTGCGGCCCGGCGCCGGCGAACTCCAGCGGCGACAGCGCGGTGATCGAGGCGTTCGGCTCGGCGGCCGTCGCGACGAACGACCTAACGCTCCGCGCCTCCAGCCTCCCCACCCAGAGCTTCGGCTACTTCCTCACCGGTCGGGTCGCGGGCTTCACGATGAACCCGGGCGGGAGCCAGGGGAACCTCTGCCTGACCGGCACGATCGGTCGCTTCGACGCGCTCGTGCAGAACTCGGGCTCCGCCGGCGTCATCGAGATCCCGGTCGACCTGATGGCCCTCCCCCAGCCGAACGGACCCGTGGCCGCGCTGCCCGGCGAGACCTGGTACTTCCAGGCGTGGTTCCGGGACGCCAACCCGATGGTCACCTCGAACCTGAGCGACGGCGTCGAGATCGTGATGCAGTAGCAGAATCGGCGGAAACCGAGACGGGCGCCGGCGCCGTCCGTCGCGTCACCCGGGGAGGCCATCGGCGGCCTCTCCCGGGCGACCCCACCGATGACCTCAGAGCGCCACGATCTCCTCGGCGAGCTCTTCCTCGCAGCCAGTGAGCTGCCGGAGGACCACCGCCGCCCGTTCCTGGAACAGCGCACCGACGGCGACGAGGCGCTCGTCCGCGAGGTCCTCGCGATGCTCGGCGCCGACGACGGCGGCGGCGCGGGCGAGGCGCTGGACCGCGGCGCGGCCGCGTTCGCGGACGACGATCTCGTCGACGCGCTCGCCGACGCCGTGGACGTGATCGGGGCGGCCCCCGACGACTCGTTCGCGGACCGGGCCGACGATCACGCCGCGGACGCGGTG
>JBCCZJ010000518.1:0-3226 GCA_039187915.1 Myxococcota bacterium | reverse complement strand
GGCGCCGTCCGGGAGCCCGCCTCGACCACCGCACGCAGCACGGCGAAGGGCGCGAGCGTCTCGCTCGCGTAGGGATCCGCGGTGGGCCAGCGCCGCACCGGGCGCGCGGCGGCTTCCGTCGCCTCGTCCGCGACCGCCGTCAGTACGGCCGCGTCGTCGGACGCATCGAGGATCCGGTCGCCGAGCGCCGCCGCCGGTGCCCCGTCGCAGCGACCGAGACAGGACACCTCGTGCACCTCGAAGGGCGGCGCGCCCTCGCCGCCCTCGCCGCGGACCTGGGCCAGGCCCCGGAGTCGCTCGCAGACGGACTCGGCCCCGGCGAGCCGACACGACAGGTCCCGGCACACTTCGACGACCGCCCCGACCGGGCGTTCACGGCGGAAGTGGGTATAGAAAGTCGAGACGCTCTCGATGCGGTGGAGCGGCACCCCGAGTTCGCCGGCGAGATCCTCGAGCCGATCCGGCGGCAGCCAGCCTTCCTCTTCCTGAAGGCGGAGCAGCGCGCGCACGATGCCATGCGGTTCGGGGCTCAAGGACGGACTCCGGCTCTGCGCGGGGCGCAATGGGTGAACCGCATTCTACCCCATCGAACGCGGCCGCCCGGAGCGCCTGCGCGCGCGCTGCGCCGCTTCTGCGCATGGACTCGCAGTGCGCAGCCCGCCGCCCCGCGCCCTCGCCGGACGCCCTACCGTGTCGCCGCCATGCAAAGAGCCGGAACGCAGGACGCCCTCTTCGAGCGCTCGGGGACCGAAACCCGGGAAGACCGCGAGACCCTGGAGATCACGCCGACGCCCTACACGGGCGGCCCGTGGAATCCCGACCATCAGCACGGCGGCGCCGTCTCGGCGCTCGTCGCGTACGCCTTCGACCGGATGCCGAGTCCGGTGCCGATGCGGGTGGCGCGCTTCTCGATCGACCTCTTCCGCGGCGTGCCGCTCACACCGCTGCGCGTCGAGACCCGGATCACGCGCGGCGGGCGACGGATCCAGGGACTCGAAACCACGATCCTCGACGGCGACCGACCGGTCACGCGCGCGACCGCGCTGCGCGTGCGCACGACCGACGGCCTCGCGGAGCTCGAGGCGCCGCTCGCCTCCGAACCGGATCTCGGCGCCCCGCCCGAGGTCGTGCCCGAGTTCCGCATGCGCTCGGGCTTCGGGCGGATTCCGCCCTTCGTGCAGGCCTGCGACCTCGTGCCCGGGCATGCGAGCGTCTGCGGCGAGCCCGCCTTCACCTGGGCGCGTCTGCGCTGCGGCGTCATGGCCGGCGAGGAGACGAGCCCGATCGTCCGTCTCGCTGCCGTCGTCGACTTCGCCAGCGGAACCGGCAACGCGATGGACTACGAGACCTACACGTCGATCAACCCCGACCTCTCGGTCCACGTCGTCCGCGAGCCGCGCTCCGAATGGATCGGCCTTCGCGGGGTCACGACCCGATCGGGGGACGGGCTCGGCCTGAGCAGCGCCACCGTCAACGACGCAGAAGGCGTGATCGGTCGCGCGAGCGCGACGCTCCTGCTCGATCGCCGCTAGGCGGAGTCGACCCGAACCGCGTCGCGCTCAGGAGCGGAAGCGGGCCAACAGGCCGAAGTCGTGCTTGCCGAGATCGAGAATCGGGACGATCACGACGTCGTCGTCGAAGCGATCCGTCACGACGTACGCGATCACGTTGGCCATCGCCGCGCCGGCCACCACGTCGTACCAGTAGTGACGATCCGCTTCGACGCGGCTGTAGCCGACGATCGCCGCGGCCGCGTAGGTCGGCAGCCCCCACTTCCAGCCGTAGCGGTAGTGGACGTAGGACGCGCCGGCGAAGGCGCTGGCCGTGTGGCCGGACGGGAAGGAACGCGCGCCGCCGTCGGGACGCTCGGTGTCCGCGGCGTACTTGATGCCCTGAACGAGACCCAGGGTGACCCCGGTTCCCACGACGAGCTGGAGCGTGCCGTCGTAGTCCTTCTTGTAGAGGGAGGCGACGCCGGCGAGGCCGGGGATGGCGACCTGGGCGATGTCCCCGTAGAGCTCGAGACCGCTCTTGGCGGCCGCGGGACCGGCCGAGAAGAGGAACGACGCGACGGCGACGGCGGCCGAGGCACCTCGACGCGCCGCGCGCATCAGAAGCCCAACCGCAGACCCAGCGCGACGAGGTCGACGTTCTGGGTGAAGAACTGACCGTCGGGCGAGCGGCCGTGGTAGAAGCGCGAGAAGAACTCGACGTGGCGCACGTCGTCGGGGTGCTTCGCGAGTCGGAGCCCGGCGAGGACGGCGACCTCCGGCTCCCAGTCGTTGGTCTGGCGAAGCTGTACGTCCGTCGCGAAGATCGGCGTCAGCAGGTCGTCGGCGAACGACACGGGGCTCGTGAGCTCGAAGCCCATCTGCATCAGGACCGGGTCGTAGTCCGGGGTGGCATTCAGGTAGATCCCGCCGCCGCCGTAGAGACGCAGCCAGGCGTTGGCGTCGTAGGACACCAGGACGTCGATGACTTCGTAGGACACGCTCTGCCGGACGAGACCGTTCTCGATCAGCCATTCGTCGCCGAGATGGGAGCTCGTGTGCGAGATCCGGGCGAGCGTCGTCACGACGTCGCCCTGATGGGTGAACGTGAAGCCGACGAAGTAGTCCTCGTTGCCGAGGTCGAAGGACTGCGCCGTCATGTCGAAGATCGCATCGAGCATCGCGTGGAGCCCGAATTCCCAGCGACCCCAGTCGTAGTCGGGACTCTGGAAGAACGCGAAGCTCTCTCCGAAGCTGACCTGGGCGACGCGATCGAACTCGTCGGTGCCGAGACGCCATTGATGCGAGGCGGAGAAGCGTGGCCAGCGCAGGTCGGCGACGAGCGGGTCGAAGAACTCGTCTGCCGGGAAGAGTGCGTACTCGTCGGCCGCGCGCTCGACGGCCGGCTCCGCCTCCTCGGCGAGGACAGGCGACGACAGCAGCAGCACGAAGGCCAGGAGTGACGGCAGGCGGCACGGGCGTCGGCGCGCGATCACGACTCTCGGGATTCCCTTTCAGGAGCAGGGAGGGGCTTCGGGTGGCTAGTCGTCGTCGGAGAAATGGTAGACGCCCCACTGGCCGGAGGTCTCGGAGACGGAGAGTTTGAGGCGCTGGATCTGGGTCTTGCCGAAGCGCTCGCCGATCCGCCGGACGAGCTCCCGACCGAGCCAGGTCGAGAGGTTTTCGGCCGAGGTGTTGTTGATCGGCAGGACGATCGTCTCCTCCGTCGGGACGAG
>JBCCZJ010000517.1:0-3246 GCA_039187915.1 Myxococcota bacterium | reverse complement strand
GTCTCGGCGAGCGCGCCGCCGCAGCGGTTGTGGAGATCGAAGAGCGACCGGGTCAGCCACTCGCGGAAGTTCGGGTGCTGCATCGCCCAGCGGATGAAGCCGTCGACGTCGGTCCGGCGCTGGGCCACGAAGGCCTGGTAGAGCTCGACCTGCTCCTGGAGACGCTTCTCCGGCGGAAGGCTCGACTGGTCGCGCGCAAGGGAGACGCGGAAGGGTTCGCAGAGTCGGTTGAAGCACTCCCGGAAGAGCGACTCCTTGTCGCTGAAATGCCAGAAGACCGTCGCGCGCGATACGTCGGCGTGCTCGGCGACCTGGGCGATCGTGGTGTTGTCGTAGCCACGCGTCAGGAAGAGTTCGGACGCGGCGGAGAGGATCCGCTCCTGCGTCGCCGCCTTCCCGGTCAGGGGCTCGGCCACCTCGGCATCCGGGGCGAGCGCGTCTTCCGCGTCGGCGCTTCGATCGTCGGGGTTCAAGACAGGTCTCCTGGGTGGCGGCGCCGCCCGCGATGGGTGGAAATCGAGAGCAGCCCCGTTCCTCGACCGGAGTCTACCCAGCCCATGGGTGCCGCGCGCATCCCGCGGGTTCCGCGGAACGGGGGGCCCGGAGTCAGGCCCGAACGATCGTTCGCGGGATTCCCCACGCCCCGCGCTAGGCTGCGCACGCCCCCGGAGGCCATTCATGCGAGATTCCACCACGCCTCGCGCCGCGGTCACCCGATCGCCGTCGAAGACCCTGTCCGAGCGCCTCGCCCGGAGCGCCCGGCGCGAAGCGATCGAACGGGGCGATGCCGTCCTCGTGGGCACCCTGGACGGCGTGGTCGAGTGGGCGGACGACGCCTGGGTCCGCCTCACGGGCTTCCCGCTCGAGGAGACCGTCGACAAACCGATCGGCCACTTCCTCGACCGGGCGGGTCTCGAACGTGAACTCGTCGAGTTCGTCGCGCATCACTTCCTCGAGGGTCGTCCCTGTACGGTCGCGCTCCCTTTCGACACCTTCGACGGACGTCACGTCGACGTCACCCTGGAGGTCGAGCGCTGGCGAGATCCCGAGCGCGACGCGACCCGCTTCATCGCCGTCGCCCGCGAAGTGGAGAGACGCGACGAGGCCCCGGCCACGAGCGCGTCGATCGATCGACCGATGCCGCCCCTTCGTCCGGCGGGCGCCGCCGCGCTCCTCGAACCGATCGTCCTGACCGCGGCGGACGCCGGTCGTCCCGCGCGGCACGCCGTCCGCGCCTTCGACGTCCATCTCGCGCCCGCTTCCGGCCTCCGCGTGGCGCCAGCGGAACCGATCGCACCGATCCTCGAAGCACTCCTCGAGGCCGCGCGAGCCGCTCTCGATTCGGGTCCCACCTTCGTCTCGGTCGTCGCGGGGCCGCTCGAGGCCGGCCGGAGCCACCACTCCCTCGTCCACGCGATCCCGAACCGCGCCGTCGCGTCCCGGCGGATCCCCGGGTGCTACGCCGAAGTCCACGACACCGGGCCGCACCTCACGACGGCCGCTCTCGCCCGGCTCCGAAGCGGCGAACCCGGTGTGACGCCTCGGGAGCGCGCCCTCGCACGCGCGCTGGCGCAGGCCCACGAGGCAGGTCTCGCGCTCCACCTCGACAGCACGCCGGGCTGCGGCACCCAGGCGCTGCTCGTCCTCGACCGGGCGGCGCGTTAGGCGCGCCTCGGAGAGCAGGGGGTCGCGGGTCCCGCCCGAGGATCGTCGCGCCCGTCTGCCTCGGTCCTCTGCTCAGGACATGAACATGCCGCCGTTCGCGGCGAAGACCTGACCGGTCGTGTATCCGGAGATCTTCGGGCAGGCCATGCCGACGACCGTCGCGGCGAGCTCTTCCGGCTCCGCGACCTTGCCGAGCAGCGTGGTCCGCTTCATGGCCTCGATGCCCTGTTCGCCGACGCCGGCCAGCATCGGCGTGTTGACCGGCCCCGGCGCGATCGCGTTCACGCGGACGCGGTAGCCCGAGAACTCCCGAGCGGTCGTACGGGTCACCGACTCGATCGCGCCCTTGGCAGCCGTATAGTCGACCTGACCGACGTTGCCGTTGCGGGCCGAGACGGACGAGAAATTCACGATGAAGCGATTCACGCCGTCGTCGAGCGCCTCGTTGCCGTTGGCCTTGAAGAGCGGATGCCAGTGCTGGTTCGCGACCTCCCGCGTGAAGAGGAAGGTTCCGCCCAGATGGACGGACATCACCAGGTTGAAGTCGTCGTAGCTCTTCTTGGTGATGCGCGTGTCCCGCGTGATCCCGGCGACGTTCACGACGCCGTTGATCTGTCCGGTCTCCTCGAGGACCTTCCCGACCGCAGCCACCACGTCTTCTTCCTGCGAGACATTCGCGGAGATCGCGATCGGCTTGACCGCCGCGCCCTCCACCTGACCCGCCGCCTCTTCGACGCGGCCCTGATCGAGGTCGACCATCGCGACCTGGGCGCCGTGAGCCGCGAGCGCCTGAGCGACGGCATAGCCGATGCCCTGGGCGGCGCCGGTCACGATGTGGGTCTCTCCGAGAAACGCGTTCTCGCGCAGAATCAGGTCCATCTCTTCTTCCTTGGGTCCTTGGTCTCGAGTGGGCGACCGCTCAGGCCTCGACGCCGATCGGGCAGCTGACGCCCGTCCCGCCGAGACCGCAGTAGCCGTTGGGGTTCTTCGCAAGGTACTGCTGGTGGTAGTCCTCGGCGAAATAATACGCGGGCGCCGCTTCGATCTCGGTCGTGATCTCACCGAAGCCCGCCGCCGTGAGCTTCGCCTGGAACGCGTCGCGCGAGCGGAGCGCCAGGTCCTTCTGCTCTTCGTCGTAGTAGTAGAGGCCGGAGCGGTACTGGGTGCCGACGTCGTTGCCCTGGCGCATGCCCTGGGTCGGATCGTGGTTCTCCCAGAACACGCGGAGCATGTCCTCGTAGCTCGTCTTCGACGGATCGAAGACCGCGACGAGCGCCTCGGTATGGCCCGTCAGGCCGCTGCACACCTCTTCGTAGGTCGGGTTCGGGGTGAAACCGTTCACGTAGCCGACGCTCGTGCTGATCACGCCGGGCGCCTGCCAGAACTTGCGCTCCGCGCCCCAGAAGCAGCCCATCGCGCACAGGATCCGGCCCATCCCCTCGAACGCGGCGTCCAGCGGCTCGCCCGTCACGAGCGGTCAAAGCCCCTTTGAAGTAGAAGAAAAAGTAGAGCTTAGCGGAGGCCACACTGGAAAGGGGCCATTCTAAAGTGGTTTTCTAGGATCTATTGCATAAGTTTTTG
>JBCCZJ010000516.1:0-3271 GCA_039187915.1 Myxococcota bacterium | reverse complement strand
TCCGCCGCGACGATCGCCTCGACGACGCCGGCGTGCGGCGCCGGAATCTCGGCGTCGACCTTGTCGGTCGTGACCTCGACGAGCGGCTGGTCGACCTCGACCCATTCGCCCTCGCTGACGAGCCAACGGGACACGGTCCCTTCGTACACGCTCTCACCGAGCGACGGGAGTTCCACCTCGATCGACATCAACCATTCCCTTCATGGGCCATCGGGCGCCCGTTCACGACCGGACCGTCCTCTCTCAGGATCGGCCAGTCCGACGGATCTCTTGACGATCGCGCCCCGTCCGCCGGTCGTCGAGCCCGGCCGGACCGCAACTGCTCGAGCGCGTCGCGAATCGCCGTCGGCTCGGGCGGACAACCCGGCACGACGAGGTCAACGGGTAGCAGGGTCGCGAGCCCCGGCACCGTCGCGTAGTTCCGATAGGGCCCGCCGGAGATCGCACACGCCCCCCAGGCGATCACCCAGCGAGGCTCCAGCATCCGCTCGTAGATCCCCTGGAGCAGCGGCGCCTGACGACGGGTGATCGGGCCAGCGACGACCAGGAGATCGGCGGCCCGCGCCGAGACCGCGGGCGGTCCGGCGCCGAGCGCTTCGAAGGGATCTCCACCCGCGACCATCGCCATGCCGCAACAGGAGCTCGCGATCCGCAGCGTCGACGGCGCGAGGCCCTGCGCCCATTCGAGCGCGGCCTCGAGTCGGGTCGGCCGGGCACGCAGGTCGCTGCGGGTCTCGGCGGCGCTCATCGGCCCCGACTCGACACGGCGTCTCTCTTGTCGCGTCCGCGCGTCCTCACGCGTCCCCCCTCCGCGGCCACAGGCCACGAACCGAGATGATAGCCACTCTGATATGCTCCGCGGTCGCGTGAGCCCGAACGATTCCCCGAACATTCCCGAAAGCGCAACGCACGGCGGCCCGAGTGTGCAGTCCGACGCGCGTGGCCGTGCGGTCGCCTGGCTCGTGCATGCGTTCACGGCGAGCGGCGCGGTCCTCGGGACCTTCGCGATGGTCGCCGTCGCCTCCGGGCGCCCCGACCTGGCCTGCCTCCTCATGCTGGCCACCCTCTTCATCGACGGCCTCGACGGTACGCTGGCCCGCGCCGCGCGCGTCACGCTGCATACCCCGCAGATCGACGGCCGCCGCCTCGACGACATCGTCGACTACCTCAACTTCGTCGTGGTGCCGGCCTTCTTCCTGGAAGGGGCTGGCCTGGTCGCCCATCCCGCCTGGATCGCGGCGCCCCTCCTCGCGAGCGCCTACGGCTTCTCGCGCGAGGACGCCAAGACGGCGGACGACTTCTTCCTGGGCTTCCCCTCCTACTGGAACATCCTGGCGATGTACCTCTGGCTGCTGGGCGTGGGGCCCCTGGCCGGCACGATCTGGGTCGCCGCCCTGTCGATCGGCGTCTTCGTCCCCATGAAATACCTGTATCCGAGCAAGGTGCAGCCGATGCGGCTCCGCGTCGCGCTCGGCGTCGGCGCGATCGCCTGGACCGCGGCCCTGGTCGTCTGCCTCGTCGCGCCGGAGGCGGCCGCCCGGATCCGCCTGCTCGAGCTGAGCCTGCTCTACCCGGCCTGGTACATGCTGCTGTCGGTCCAGCGCGGCGGCTTCGACCGCACGAACGGCTAGACCGGCGAGACTCGTTACCGGCCGTTCTCGATCGCGTCGAGCAGGTCGTTGATCCGCCACGGCTTGCGCAGGACCGAGGCCACGCCCTGGGAGAGCAGGTCCGCCTCCGCGCCGACGCCGCCGGTGCCGATGATCGCGGCGTCCGGACGGACGGCGCGGATCTGCGAAACCCACGAGGCCATGTCCGCCCCGGCGAGGGCGAAATCGACGAGCACCGTCCGTGCACGGGGCTCCGCCGACAGAAGCCGCAGCGCGCTCTGCAGATCGTCGCTCGGGTAGCAGATGGCGCCCACACGCTCGATCTGGCTGACGAGCAGGCGACGCACGACGCCGTCGCGCTCGACGACGACCACCGGGCCGTGCTCCTCGAGCGTCCGATTCGTGATGCCCGAGCGGACGTCGAGCAGGATGCGCACGCGCGGATCGCTGCGACGCTGTTCCTCTTCGCGCGGGCAGAACACCGCCAGCCAGCCGACCTGCCCCGGCCGCCGCCGCGCGCGCATGAACCAGGCCTCGTCGCCCCCGCTCCGCACCCGCGCCTCCACCCATTCTTCCTCGGAGCGGGCCAACAGCGAGACCGCGTCGCCTTCGATCAGGTCGCCGAGCGTCACCGCCTCGGTCGGCAGCCGATGTTCCGCGATCAGCTCGGCCGCACGCGGCGACGCGAACTCGAGGCGGCCATCGGAAGCGACGGCGATCGCCGCGATCGGCGGACCGAGGTCCTCCCGAGACGGAACGTCCGCCAGGGCCACGTCGACCGCGTCCTGAAGATCCTTCAGATCGAAGGGCTTCTCGAGCAGCCGCGTCACGCCGCAGCGGTCCGACTCCTCGAGGAGGTCGCGCGACGGAAAGCCGGTGATGAGAATCGTGTTCAGCCCCGGGTGGAGCGCGCGGAAGACTTCGGAGACGTGCAGCCCGTGGATGTGGTTCTTCAGCATCCAATCGGCGATCAGGACGTCCGGCTCGGCGTCGAATCCCGCCTCGAGCGCCTCGTATCCCGAAGCCGCCGCGATCACGTCGTGGCCTTCGTGAACGAGGTAGCGGCTCAGCGTCTCGCGCAGCGAGTCCTCGTCTTCCACGATCAGGACCGTCGCCATGTTCCCCCATCCCTCGGCCGGCCGACCTCGCCCGGAGACGGATCGCGACGAGGGATTTCCCCTCGCGCATCGGATGCCGGCCGCATCCGAGTCACTCGCGGTTCGGAAGAGTATATTTCCGTTCGTCGTCCGCCGCAGTGAGGAATGTACCGTTTGGAGCGATTGTCACATCCTGCCTCGGGGCGACCGAAAGCCCTAGAGCGAAACCCTTATTCCGGTGCCACGACGCCGCTCCGCAGCGTCGCTGACTCGAGCAGGAAGCCCATGTCCCCGATCGCGCAGCCTGGCCCCAGAACGGGCGTCCTGCTGGTCAATCTCGGGACGCCGGACGCGCCGGAGACGGCGCCCGTCCGACGCTATCTGCGCCAGTTCCTGAGCGATCGCCGGGTCCTGACGCTGCCGGGACCGCTGCGCTGGCTGCTCCTGAACCTGATCATCCTGCCGACCCGGCCGGCGAAGTCCGCCGCGGCCTATCGCGAAGTCTGGATGCCCGAGGGCTCCCCGCTGCTCGTGCACTCGAAGTCGCTGACCGCCGGCGTCGCC
>JBCCZJ010000515.1:0-3292 GCA_039187915.1 Myxococcota bacterium | reverse complement strand
TTCGGCGGACCTCCGTCGGGGCGCGGCGGGTACTGAGGAGATTGCCCTCACCGCAGCGGACGCTGCCGAGACCCGATATGCCCTCTTGTGGCCGCATGCCTTCTTCGGCGCACGCGGCTCTCGAGGTTGTCGGCACGCGCTCAGGTGCCTCCCTGCCGAGGAGGGTGTGGCTTCGATCCTGTCCCGCGCGCTGTACGCCTCGCTCTCGACCGTGGAGCTGGGAGACCGGGCGGGGCGGCGTATCGCGTCGGTTCCCAGCTCTGCCGCGGCCCTCGCTGTCGCGCCCGCGGTCGCGTGCGAGGGGGTCGCGTCTTGACTTCTCGCGACCCGCAGCAGCCGTTTCCGAACGGCGTCGCCATCGCCGCCGGTTTCCTCGTGGTCGTGGCGATTCTGGCCTCGGGCATCGCCCGTTGGACCGACCTCGGCACCGTACGCCTTCCGCGCCAGCATGCGATCTCTTCGGTGCAGCTCGCCTTCGAAGACCGCGCCGACGGCTCGGTCGCGATCGTCGACTTCGAGAGCGCGCGGGATCGCCGTGTGCTCGCGATGGGCGAAGGGGGGTTCATCCGCAGCGCCGTACGCGGCCTCGCTCGTGAACGAACGCGGCGCGGACTCGGATCCGACTCGCCCTTCGAGCTCGTCCGCTGGTCGGACGGGCGCATCTCCCTGGTCGACCCCGAGACCGGGCGGAGCATCGAAGTCGACGCTTTCGGCCCCGACAACGCGAGGCCGTTCCGGGAGCTGTTGGAGTCGGCCGGTTGACCGGCGACGGAACCTCGCGGGCGCTCGGGCGCGCGCACGAATCGAACGAGACGAAGAACAGGAGGGAGCGATGACGGCAGCCGTCGACATGACCCGCGAGCACCGCGAAGAACGAGCGAATTCCTCGACGCTGAAGGCCAAGGAGAACACCGTCCTCAGCCCGAAGTTCTACACGACCGACTTCGAGGAAATCGATCGGCTGGACGTGAGCCTGCTCCGCAAGGAGTGGGATCAGCTGATGGACGAGCTCCGCGCCGACCGCAACCGGGACCACTTCGACCGTCCGGCGTCCATGCGGACGACGGACGTCGACCTCCCCGAGGAGGCGCGAAAGCAGTTCGAGGACTTCCTCGTCAGCTCGATCACGTCCGAGTTCTCGGGCTGTGTGCTCTACGCCGAGATCAAGCGACGCTCCAAGAACAAAGACGTCCAGGACCTCTTCGGCATGATGGCCCGCGACGAGTCGCGTCACGCGAACTTCATCAACCAGTGGCTCGGCGATCTCGGACTCGGCGTCGATCTCGGTTTGCTCACGAAGGTCAAGAAGACGACGTTCTTCAAGCCGAAGTACATCTATTACGCGACGTATCTCTCCGAGAAGATCGGCTACGCCCGATACATCACGATCTTCCGGACCTTCGAGCGGAATCCGGAGCTGCGCTTCCACCCGATCTTCCAGTGGTTCGAGAGTTGGTGCAACGACGAGTACCGGCACGGGGAAGCCTTCGCGCTCATCATGCGCGCGAATCCCCACCTCCTCGAAGGCATGAACCGTCTGTGGATCCGCTTCTTCCTCGTCGCGGTCTTCGCGACGATGTACGTCCGCGACCACACGCGCACCGAGCTCCACGAGGCGATGGGCCTGGATCCGACGACCTACGACTTCGAGGTCTTCCGGATCACCTCCGAGATCACGCGTCAGGTCTTCCCCTTCACGCTCGACATCGACAACCCCCGCTTCAAGGCCTGTCTCGACCGGCTCTGCGAGCTCAGCCGCCAGGCCGAAGAAGCGAAGTCCCGGGGCGGTCTGCTCGGCAAGCTGGCCCTCGTGCCGATCGGCCTGCAGGCCGCCAAGCAGCTCGTGTCGATCTACCTGTTGCCGACCGAGCGCAACGAGCTTCCCGACGCCGTTCGTCTGGCGCCGATCTGGTAATCCGGGTCGCGATCTTGCCGTCCGAACTCCCCTTCCGAAGTCGACCCATCCGGAGCCCTTCCTCTTGATCCCGCAATCCTCCCAGATCCACGATCCGCAGAACGTATCGAGCCTCGCGATCGTGCTCGAAGCACCCGAACGGGTCGAGCTGCGCGAGGTCGCGCTCGGCGAGCCCGCTGCCTCGGACGTCCTGGTCGCGCTCGAGTGGAGCGGGATCAGCACGGGGACCGAGCGTCTGCTCTTCTCGGGCGAGATGCCGCCCTTCCCGGGGCTCGGCTACCCGCTGGTTCCGGGCTACGAGTCCGTCGGCCGCGTCGTGCACGCCGGTCCGGAATCCGGACGCGCGGTCGGACAGCACGTGTTCGTGCCCGGCTCCGCCGGTTTCCAGGAAGTGCGCGGGCTCTTCGGCGGCGCCGCCTCTCATCTGCTGGCGCCCGGCGCGCGGACGGTTTCGATCGAAGAAGGGCTGGGACAGCGCGGGGTGCTGCTCGCTCTGGCCGCGACCGCGGTCCACGCCCTGCGGACCGGTCGCGAAGGCGCGGTCGATCTCGGCGAATCGCCGGTCCTGATCGTGGGTCACGGCGCGCTCGGTCGGCTGCTCGCGCGCTGCGTGATCGCGGCCGGAGGTCAGCCGCCGGTCGTATGGGAGAAGCTCGCTTCCCGGCGCGCCGGGAAGTTCGACTATCCGGTGATCGATCCGGGCGACGACGATCGGTACGACTACGGCCTGATCTTCGACGTGAGCGGTGACGCCGCGTCGATCGACGGACTGATCGCGAGGTTGGCGCCCCGCGGCAGTCTGGTCCTCGCGGGCTTCTACCGCGATCCGATCCGCTTCGACTTCCCGCCGGCCTTCATGCGCGAAGCGCGCATCCGCATCGCGGCGGAGTGGGAGCCCCGCGACATCGAGGTCGCTTCGCAGTGGGTCGCCCAGGACTGGCTCTCGCTCGACGACCTGGTGACCCACGTGACCCACGTCGGCCGCGCCGACGACGCGCGATCGGCCTACCAGACCGCCTTCGAAGATTCGACGTGCATCAAGATGGTGCTCGACTGGAGGAACGCTCAGTGACGACCGAACTGCTCACGATCGAGAACGCGACGAGTTCCGCGCCCGAGGAGGTGGAGGAGACGGCGCCTGGCAAGGACACCCAGGTCATCGCCATCTACGGCAAGGGCGGGATCGGGAAGAGCTTCGCGCTCGCGAACCTCTCCTACATGATGGCGCAGCAGGGCAAGAAGGTGCTCCTGATCGGCTGCGACCCGAAGAGCGACACCACCTCGCTGCTCTTCGGCGGCAAGGCCTGTCCGACGATTCTCGAGACGTCTTCGAAGGCGAAGCTCGCGGGCGGAGACGTCAGCGTGAGCGACGTCTGC
>JBCCZJ010000514.1:0-3296 GCA_039187915.1 Myxococcota bacterium | reverse complement strand
GACTCGGTTTCCGTACTCGTTCGAGACTCTGGTCCTGGTGTGCCCTCGTGCGATGCAGATCGTATTTTCGATCCATTCTTCACCACAAAAGAGTCTGGTCAGGGGACGGGGCTTGGTCTTGCGACTAGTCGGAAGCTTGCGGAAGAGGTCGGGGGTAGCCTCGATCTCATTGCGACGGGCGAGGAAGGGTCTTCCTTCAAACTTCGACTTGCGCGCGTGTAGGTCGCACGTTCGAGAGAACGAGACTGGCGCTAGCGACGATTCCCGACACTGCGATGTCCTCGCCCATCAACAATGATCCCTCCACCAGCCCTGATCGCCTCCGTACACCCCGGGCATCCGATGATCCCCACCGAGACGGGCAGGGTCGGCTCGCTGCGGAGGCCGCGGCCGGCTGGTCCGAGCGTGCGGCCGGAGGGACGGGCCTGAACGGGGGCTTCGACGGCGCGTCCGTTGAACTCCGCCTGGACCTGTTTCGGTCCAGTTCGCGTCGATCGTCCTTCGGCCTGGATCGAGACGTCGGCGCTCGCGGCGATCGTGAGAAGGAAGGCGAGGCAGGTCGTCAGGGTCGCGATCGGAGTCGGATTCCGGGGGTGTCGCCGCATGGGATGGCTTCCTCTATCGTTTTCGATGGCCCGGATGGGCCGTCGCTTCGGGCACGCCGAGGGGTCCACGGGTATGTGGGTGTAGCGATACGATAATCGCGGAATCGGCGCCGAAACGCGTCTGAGTTGCGTCTCAGAGGCGGGTCGGAGGGTCGCGACCCGGCGAGAGCGCGGGCGCGGCGGCCGAACGAACGCTGATTTTCCAACGCTGGAGACCCCCCGACATGAACTTCGGATTCACCGAGGAGCAGGAGCTCCTTCGCGCCGAGGTCCGGAAATTCCTGGACCAGAACGCGCCGCTCGAACGGGTGCGCGAGATCGTCGAAGCCGAGGACGGCCCCGGGACCGACTCCGCGCTCTGGGCCCGGATGGCCGAGCTCGGCTGGGTCGGGCTCAACATGCCCGAGGCCCATGGCGGCGTCGGCCTCGATCTCGAGACGCTCCTCGTCGTCCTCGAGGAGACGGGGAGGACGCTCTTCCCGTCGCCGCTGATCTCGACGGTCCTGGCCGCGAAGGCGATCGAGCGGTTCGGTTCGGCCGAGCAACAGGCGCGCTGGATCCCCGGGCTCGCCGACGGCTCGAAGATCGGGACCTTCGCCTTCATGGAGCGGAGCGACACGCTCGGGCCGGAGGGCGTCGAGACGCTCGCCAAGCCGGACGGCGACGAGCTGATCCTGTCGGGCGAGAAGCTCTTCGTGACCGACGCGACCGCAGCCGACCTGATCGTCGTGGCCGTTCGCTCGGGCTCCGATGCGCAGTCGCTCTCCCTCGTCGTCGTCGAGAAGGACACCGCCGGTGCCACCACCGCGGACTTCGAGGGCATGGATCTGACGAAATCGATCGGTCGGCTCACGCTCGAGGACGCGCGAGTCGGGGCGGATTGTGTGCTCGGCAAGCAGGGCGCGGCGTGGCCGGCGATCCAGTGGCTGCTCGATCTCGGCGCGGCGCTCGTCACGGCGGAAGCCGTCGGTGCCGCCGAGGCCGCGCTCCAGATCACGACCGAGTTCGCGAAGGGGCGGATCCAGTTCGACGAGCAGATCGGCAAGTTCCAGGGCGTGAAGCACCCGCTCGCCGACATCTACGTCGACGTCGAGTCGTTCCGCTCCCTCGTCTACTACGCGATCTGGGCCCTCGACCAGGAGGCCGAAGACGCGCGCGTCGCGGTCTCGCGCGCGAAAGCGTACGCCTCCGATGCCTTCCCGGAAGCCGGGATCATGGGCGTCCAGCTCCACGGCGGCGTCGGCTACACGTGGGAGTACGACATCCAGCTCTACCTCAAGCGCGCCAAGTGGGTCCGGCCCATGTTCGGCGACGCGGATCATCACTACGAGCGCGTCGCGCTCCTGGGAGACCTCTAGTCATGGATTTCCAGCTTTCCGAAGAAGAAGAGGCGTTCCGCCAGGAAGTCGTCTCGTTCCTCGACCAGCACCTGCCGGAAGGGCAGGCCCGCGACGGCGAGTTCATGGAGAAGTGGCGCAAGGAGATCCGGGATCGCCGCTGGGTCGGCTTCTCCTGGCCCCAGGACGTCGGCGGTGGCGGCGGTGGGATTATGGAGCAGGTCATCCTCAAGGACGAGATGGCCAAGCGGAAGGCGCCGTCCCTCGGCTCCTGCTTCATGGGCCTCGCCTGGGTCGGCCCCTCGATCATCCAGTACGGAACCGAAGAGCAGAAACAGAAGTACATCCCCGACATCCTGGACGGGAAGTACCAGTGGTGCACCGGCTATTCCGAGCCCGACTCCGGCTCCGATCTCGCGAGCCTGAAGTGCAAGTGCGAGCGCGACGGGGACGAGTACGTCGTCAACGGGCAGAAGATCTGGACCTCGATCGCCATGTGGTCGAAGATGATGATCCTGCTCGTCCGGACCGAGACCGCGGTCGAGTCGAAGCACGACGGGATCACGTGCCTGCTCGTCGAGATGGACACGCCCGGGATCGAAGTCCGGCCGATCAAGAACATGAGCGGTGGCGCCATGTTCGCCGAGGTCTTCTTCGACAACGTGCGTGTCCCGGTCGAGAACCGGCTCGGCGACGAAGGGCAGGGCTGGCAGGTCACGATCTCCGCGCTCGCCAGCGAGCGCTCATCGATCGCCGAGGTCCACGGCCTGATCCGCAAGATCGAAGACGTGAAGGACCTCGCGCGCAACACGATCCGCGGCGGCCGCGCCATGAGCGAAGACGCGGGGATCCGGCGCCGGATCGCGCAGGCGGAGACGAAGATCGAAGCCATGCGCTTGAACGGCATGCGCTTCCTGACCAAGCAGCTGAAGGGCGAACCGCTCGGTTCCGAGACCTCGATCAACAAGCTCCATCGGGCCGACCTCGAGATCGGCCTGGGCGAGCTCGCCCTCGAGATCCTGGGTTCCTCCTCGACCCTGATGGGCGGCGAGCAGGCCGTCGACGACGGCGCCTGGGCCAAATACGCCCTCAACTGGCCCGAGGTCGTGATCGGCGGCGGCACGCCGAACATCCAGCGAAACATCATCGCCGAGCGAATCTTGGGGCTGCCGAAGGACTGAGATCGAAGGGGGGGGCGGGCGAGGGGACTCGCGCGTGCCGTGCGATGCTCGGAGAGCCGCTCATGTCGGATGAGCCGCTCGGTCGGTATCTGCAGGGGCGAGACGCTCTGCGGGCGATCCATTTCATGAGCAACATCCGAATCGTCGAGACCGGTGAAGGCAAAGCGAGCGGG
>JBCCZJ010000513.1:0-3316 GCA_039187915.1 Myxococcota bacterium | reverse complement strand
GTCGTCGCGATCGCGCGCGACCGCCCAATCGTCGACCCAGCCGACGAGGCGATCGAAGGCCATCTGGGCACCGACCGTCACGAAGATCAAAACACCCTCCCGGCGTACTCGGGACCGTCCTCGGTGGCGAGATGGGACCACTGGGTCAGCCAGAGGCCCGCCGCCCGCCGCACGAGGCGGCCGGACATCGAGACCTCGTCCACGTTGGCGATGCTGTCCAGCCAGATCGTGCGGGCCCCGAAGACGCGCCCCAGGAAGATAGCCAGACATCCCGGCGCGGCCCCGGTCGAGACGACGACGTGCGGACGCACGCGGACGAAGATCCGGAGCAGCTCGAGGCCCAGCAGGAGCATCCCGAGCTTGTCCCAGCGGGTGGAGTCCCGGACGAGATAGAGGGTTCGATCCGGCACGTCGGCGCGGTAGGACTCGTTCACCGTGACGTAGCGGAGGTCGTGCGCCTCGAACGCGGGCGCGATCCGACGCAACTGGACCCAGTGTCCCCCGCCGGAGGCGACCGCGAGGACGCGCCGTCGACCGGCGTCGCCGCGACTCATGATTCGGACCCGGCGCGGCTTCCGCTCGAAGCCATGGCGTCGAGGGCGGCCGGGCGGGGCGGGTGGACGCGCGGCGGGGCGCCGAGACGCAGGTGGTACCGCAGCAGGTCGCGCATGTGGCGCTTCGGCTCGTGGCTCTGCTTGCGCGTCAGTGTCGTGCGCAGGCGCCGGACCAGACCGCCGAGCACATAGACGGTGTTCGCCAGCCAGAGCGTCGTGCGGCCGTGGTTCTTCGCGAAGTAGCGGGCGCGGGAGGCGTACCAGTACGTCGGGGTCGGCCGGGAGAGGTCCTGGTAGCCCGTCGAGACGGACCCGATGTGGGTCACCGAGCTGTCGCGGACGTAGGCCGTCGGCCAACCGCGCCGGGCCGCGCGCAGGCAGAAGTCCGTCTCCTCGTAATAGAGGAAAAACCCATCGTCGAACCCGCCCAGGTCCGCGAAGACCTCGCGTCGGATCAGCATGCTGGCGCCGGCCAGCCAGTCCACGCGGGTGTTCCCGGTCGGGAGCGGCGGCGCCACGAGCCGGTCGGCGAGCAGTTTCGAGATCACGCCGATGCCGATCGCCGCCTCGAACTCGCTCCAGACCGAAGGAAAGCGGAACGCCGTCGTGTGCGGATCACCGTCCACGCCGTGGATATAGCTGCCGGCGATGCCGACTTCGGGATGGGCATCCAGGTAGCCCAGCAGCCGATCGATCGCGCCCTCGTCGGGGAACGCGTCGGAATTCAGCAGGTAGACGTATTCGGGCGGATCGTCGCTCCGGAGCGCCTCCTGGGCGCCGAAGTTCACGCCCCAGGCGAAGCCGCCGTTCCACCCCGACGCGCAGACCTCGACCCGATCCTTCCAGCCGCGTTCGCGCACCGCGTCGCGGAGATGCTCGAAGGAGCCGTCCTGGGAGTCGTTGTCGACCACCACGACGCGATGGGTGCAGCCCGCCGGAATCTCCCGGAGCAGGGATTCCACGGAATCGAGGGTCATGTCGGGCGTCTTGTAGTTGACGACGACGGCGAGGAATTTCACGGGGCGACGGGCCTCCGCCGCGACGGGCGGCACGGGGGGAGCGGAAGAAGAGGAAGACGAGGAAGAGCAGGGCATGGACCCCCCTCGCTTGGGGGAACGGCCGACGCGATCGGCGGCAGGACGGGTCGTCGTCTCTTCGGCGATCGGTGGCGCAAATTGAAACCTCGGGTCCGGGCAGGGCGACGCGGAACGCCGGGCGCGGCGGTGTGAAATCTCCGGTCTCGACAGGGAGTCGCCGAATCGATCGAGGTGGGCACTCAAAAACGTCTTCGGCCGCGAAGTCATGCACCGTGGAAGAACCCGCGTTGCATCCGCGCTGCGTCTCGCTTGCATCGAGCCGCGCCCGTAACATACTGGAGTCTCGACGGGGACTCGCCGCGGTCAGATCCGCCGGAATTCGATCCCCTGGGGTGGAAACCAGTCAAGAAGACACCCGGGACATTCGATACGGCGAATCTGGAAACGGCAGGCGTCCGATGAAATTCCCTTGCTCGTACGGGGATCTCCGGCGCACCACCAGAGAGACAGAGGAACGTTGATGTCCGCGTCCCAGACCCCGAAGCCGAGCTGCGTCCTCGCAGGCTCGGAGTCGCTGCTGATTCAGTGCGGAGCGCTCCTGCTCGAAAGAGAGTGGGGGATCGCCTACGTCGTCTCGAAGGACGAGGCGATCGTGGACTGGGCGGAGGCCCAGGGCCTCGCCGTCTGCGCGCCCGGGAAGTCGCTGGCCGCCTCGCTCTCGGGCGTCGCGTTCGACTGGTTCCTGTCGATCACGAACCTCTCAATCCTCTCCGAGGACGTCCTCGCGCTCCCGCAGAAGGGCGCGATCAACTTCCACGACGGGCCGCTTCCCGCGTACGCGGGCATGTACACCCCGGCCTGGGCACTGCTCCACGGCGCGTCCGAGTACGGCATCACCTTCCACGAGATGACGGCCGGCATCGACGACGGCCGCATTCTCGTCCAGAAGCGATTCCCGATCGCCGACGGCGAGACGAGCCTCAGCCTGAACACGAGCTGTTATGCCGCCGCGATCGAGGGCTTCGCCGAGCTCGCCACGCAGCTCGAGACGGACGCGCTCGCGCCGGTCGAGCAGGACGCGTCCGGGCGCTCCTACTTCGCCCGCCATCAGCGGCCGGAGGCCGCCGGCGTCCTCGACTTCGACCGCCCTGCCGCCGAGAACGCACGGATCGTGCGCGCGCTCGACTTCGGGGACCGCTACGAGAATCCCTTCTGCGCCGCGAAGGTGGTCCACGACGGCCGCGTCGCGCGCGTCTCCAGTGCCCGGGTCGAGGCCGACGCCGAAGCAGAGGCCGGCGTCGTCCGCCTGATCGACGACGCGGGCTGGCACGTCGGGGCCGGCGAAGACACGCTCGTCCTGTCCGGCTTCGGCTGTCCGCGCGGACGCGCCTGGTCGCCGGCGGAGGCCGCGGAGGCCCTCGGCGTTGCCGTGGGAACCCGACTGGCGAGCGGGATCGACCGCGCGAAGCTGACCGCATCGAACGAGGCGATGACGCCCGCCGAGCGCTTCTGGGCGCGACGGCTGGAGAAGCTCGATCCGGTGGAGGCGCCGTACCGCAGCAGCGGGCAGGGCGACGAAGCCGGGCGTTCCGCGTCCGAGCCGCTCGTCCTCGAGCCCCTCGCGGGCGCCGAGTCGGGCGACGACGTGGCGGCTCGATTCCTCCTCTATCTGGCCCGCATCCAGGGCGTCCACGCCTTCGACGTCACCTGGGTCGACGAGGCGCT
>JBCCZJ010000512.1:0-3318 GCA_039187915.1 Myxococcota bacterium | reverse complement strand
GACGATCGCGGCGATCGCCGCGAGGAGCAGCGTCGGCGGGCCGATCCAGGTCGCTTCGTTCGCGAGGATGGCGAGACCGCGTCCCTGGAAGAAGGCCCGGATCGAGAGCGGGGAGGTCATCAGTGGACGGAAGGGCGCGAAATAGCGGCCATCGTCGAAGGGGATGAAGAGGCCGGCGCCGAGGCCCGCGTCGGTGAACGTGTCGAGCAGACCGTGGGAGAGGACGGCGGCGGTGGTGAGACCGCCGGCAAGGCCCGCGCGCGTCGCCCCCGCGCGCCGCCAGGCGGGCACGGAGGCCGCGCCCAGAAGGACCGCGAAGAACACCGAGTGGGTGAAGCCGCGGTGGCCCAGCGGGTGGTCGTAGGCGACGCCCAGCTGATGGAAGACGACGTCGAGATCGGGCGCGGCGGCGGCCGCCGCGAGCAGGACGACGAAGTGGCGCGGTCGGGCGGGCCCGGGCAGGACGGTCGCGAGCGTCGCCCCGACGGCGGCATGGGCGAAGGCGCTCGGCACGGGGACCCTCAGTCGTGGTAGGTGCGAATCCGGGTGGGCCGGAGCGCGAGGATCCGGAGCGCCGATCCGGCCGCACGCCAGGCATCGAGCGTCGCGCTCCGTTCGGGATCGCCGAGATCCCAGTAGCGGGGCGCCAGGCGCTCGGCGAGTGCCAGGCCGCCCTCCTGCTGGATCTCGATCTCGCCGTCGAAGGCGACCCAGCGCTCGTGCTCGTCCAGATCGTTCGCGACGAGCAGCGACGCCCGCGGATCGTTCGCGATCCGCTTCACCTTGGCGGAGACGACGCTCGTGAACATCCGCACGACGCCGCCCGTCCACTCGAACCAGACGGGCACGGTGACGGGCGATCCGTCTTCGCGCAGGAGCGAGAGCATTCCGAGTCGTGTCTTCAAGAGGAAGTCTTCGCGTTCCGTGTCGGTCATGCGGGCCATGGTCCGTCTCCATTCTGCGGGCGACGCGGAGAACGCGTCCTTCACGGGCCGTCGTGGTCGGCTCGAGGTCGGAGCAACGCCGAAAGCCCTTCCGGATCGCGCAGCACGATCCGACCGTAGGCGATCTCGAGGAACCCCTCGCGCTCGAAGCGCTTCAGATGGCGGCCGACCGCTTCGCGCGTCGCGCCGACCATCGCCGCGAGGTCCTCCTGGGGAAGATGGACGTCGATCGCGATGCCACCGTTCCCCGCATCCTCGCCGTGATCCCCCGCGAGCTGCAGGAGACGTTTGGCGAGCCGCGTCGGCAGGTCGAGGAGGACCGAGTCTTCGAGCAGCCCGAAGAGCATCCGCACGCGATGGCTCATCAGCTCCGCGAAGGGCGGCCAGAATTCAGGATGCGCGCGCAGAAGCGATTCGACCTCGCGGGACTCGACGGAGAAGAGCTCCGTGTCGCCGATCGCGACGTTGTCGTGGGTCCGCGGGAGGCCGTCGAAGAACGAGAGCTCGCCGAACCACTCGCCCGGCGACAGGACCGTGAGGACGAACTCGCGCCCGTCGGCGCCGTGGCCGAGGACCTGGACGCGCCCCGAGACGACACCGAGGAGGCCGTGGCCCGGATCGCCGCGCCGGAAGATCACGTCGCCGTCCGCGAATCGGCGGCGGACCGCCCGCGCCTCGAGCGCGGTCGTGATCGTCTCGGGCAACGTCCGGAGGAACTCTTTGTGAATCAGGAGCTTGTCGGCCATTCGGCGGGTCCTGGCGGAATCTCGGGGCGACTGCGATCCGGATCGCAGTGTGCCGGATCGAGGCCGCGTAGTCTGCCTCCATCGACCCCCGAGACAGGAGATGCCCATGTCCGCTGCCCCCCGCCTGACCGATCCCCGAATCGATTGCTCGCCCGAGGAATGGGCCGTGCGCGTCGACCTCGCCGCTGCCTATCGGCTCGTCGCGCTCCACGGCTGGGACGACCTGATCTTCACGCACCTCTCCGCCCGGGTCCCCGGCAGCGACCACTTCCTGATCAACCCCTACGGCCTGCTCTTCGAGGAGATCCAGGCGTCGAACCTCGTGAAGATCGACGTCGACGGAAACAAGGTCGACGACTCGCCTCATGGGGTGAACCCTGCCGGCTTCACGATCCACAGCGCCCTTCACATGTCGCGCGAGGACGCCCACTGCGTGGTCCACCTCCATACCGTGCAGGGGCAGGGCGTCTCGGCGCAGCCCGGCGGACTCCTGCCGATCACCCAGACGGCGCTCCAGATCCACGCCGACGTCGCCTATCACGACTTCGAAGGCATCGCCGAAGACCTCGACGAACGCGAGCGCATCGTGCGCGACCTCGGCGACAAGAACGCGCTGATCCTCCGCAACCACGGCACGCTCACGGTCGGCGAAGCGGTCGCGGACGCGTGGCTCCGCATGTACGTGCTCGAGCGGGCGTGCGAAGCGCAGATCGCGGCGCAGGCCGGCGGCGCGCCGCTCGAAGCGTCGCGGGCATCCGCCGAAAAGACGGCTGCGATCGTGAAGCTCGGAATCGCGAGTATCGGCCGGGATCTCGCCTGGCCGGCGCTGATGCGCCGACTCGACCGTGTCAATCCGGGCTACGACGCCTAACGTGCGTCGCTGATCTGCGAGACGATCGCACGCGATCGGATGGCGTCCGCGCGGCGATTGGCGGCGCGAGCGAAGAAGCCGAAGAACCACTTCGCCGGTCCGCGCAGCACGTTCTTCGCCTTCCCGCTTCGCGCGAAGGCGCCGACGTCGGGGTAGACGCCGTGGTTGCGGGTCGACAGGTTCGGCAGCGTGCCGTCGTCGACGAACTGGGAGAAGGCGTCCGACCGACCGTCCCAGTCGGAGACGCCGTTCACATGGACACCGAGGCCGATCACTCGCCCTTGCTCTCGGAGCTGGGCGCGCGCGACCCGCGCCAGGGTGCGGTCGACGATGTAGCTGTCGGTCTTGATCCACTCGCCGTCGATCGAGACCTCGGCGAACGAGTGGTCGACGTAGGCGGTCCGCGGATCGATCACGCCGTCGAGGATCCGAGCGTCGATCGTCACGAAGGACTGACGCGCCGGGATGCCGACCGCGCGCAGCAGCGCGACGAAGAGCGTCGACTTCGTGTTGCAGAAGCCGACACCGCTCTCGAGGACCTCGGACGCGGTCTGGTCCCAGAACCGCGGCGCGAACCCGAAGCGGATCTCGTCGCGCACGAAGTCGTGGAGCAGGATCGCCCGCTCCCGGTCGTTCGCGGCCCCGCCGACGATCCGCTGCGCGGTCGCGACGATCCGCGGATGGGCGGCGTCGACGTAGGTCGTCGCCTCGAGATGAACGTCGTCCGAGACCGTCGTCGTCGCCGGGGGGGCCGACG
>JBCCZJ010000511.1:0-3375 GCA_039187915.1 Myxococcota bacterium | reverse complement strand
GCCACGTCGAGATGCGGGAGCAGGCCCGCGCGCTGCGCGCCGTACCCGATCCGTCGTCGCAGGACGTGCCCGGGCGGAACCGCGCTGTCCTCGCCGTCGATCCGGATCGTGCCGGCGGTCGGCTCGATCAGCCGGTTCAGCATCTTGAGCAGCGTGGTCTTGCCCGAGCCGGAAGCGCCGATCAGGACCAGCAGCTCGCCGCGCGCGACGTCGAGGTCGACGCCGTCGACGACCGGCCGACCCTCGAAACGGCGGATCAGCCCGCGACACGCGATCACGAAGCGCGACCCGCGACCCGCGACGCGAGCGCCGCTTCGAGCGCGAAGACGTGGGCATCGTCCGCGCCCATGCCGCGCAGACTCCGCGCCAGCTCGAAGACGTACTCGGGATTCTCGCCGCTCGGTCCGACGGCCCCGGCGATCTGCTCCGCGATCACGTCGATCGGTGCGGGCCCCAGAAAGTTCTCGTTCTCCGGCCCGGCGACGTAGACGAGTCCGCGCACGCTCCGCCGCCCCTCGCATCCTTCCTCGTCGCAGAGCACGACCTCGAGCTCGACGCGGTCGTATCCGCCGCGCTCGCGGTGGTCGAGTCCGTCGAGGACGCCGTCCGGATCGTCGACCGGCACCGCGTAGGCCGTTCCCCAGCAGCGCGACGGCGCGAAAGACGCTTCGATCGCGGCCACCGCGTCGTCGGGCAGCAGCGTCACGACGCGGCCCGGGTTCTCGGGCACGCCGCGATGATCGGTGGAGCCCTGCCAGAAGCGCCGCGCGAAGCCTTCGATGTAGGCCGTGCTCCGCGCGTGGTGAGGAAAGGCCGGTCGCCAGACGAGCGACCCGTAGCCGAAGATCCAGCGCACGTCGCTCATGAAGCGTCCACGGCGCCTGCTTCCGGGTCCGGCGCCGACGCCGCGTAGTCGATCTCGAGGATCTCGTAGACCGTCTCGCCCTTCGGTCGCCGCACGACGACCTCGTCGCCGAGTCGCCGGCCCATCAGCGCGCGTCCGACCGGAGAGTCGACGCTGATCCGCCCGGCCTTCGCGTCGAACTCGTCGGGGCCGACCAGGCGATAGCGCTGTCGGTCGCCCTCCTCGTCTTCGATCGTCACCCAGGCGCCGAAGTAGACGCGGTCGGCGTCCTTGCGCGGCTCGGCGTCGACGACCGTCAGCTCGTCGACGCGCTTGGTCAGGAAGCGGATCCGCGAGTCGATCTCGCGCAGGCGCTTCTTGCCGTAGATGTAGTCCGCGTTCTCGGACCGATCGCCGAGCGCCGCCGCGACGGAGACCGCCTCGGTGACCTTCGGGCGCTCGTCGGTCCACAGCCAGTCGAGCTCGTGGCGGAGCTTCTCGAACCCTTCCCGCGTAATGTAGTTCGTCTTCGGCATCGTCCTGGCTGCGGATGGGCTGCGCGTGCGGGAGACCGAACTGCAGGCGGGCCGCCGTTCGGGAAGTTGCCGGCGCGCATCCTATCGACGAGCGCTGCGGACGCTATGATGCCTCCCCATGAGTGAACGATCCAGCGAGACCCCGAACGGCGACCCGACGGGCGAAGGGGCGGAGCGCCGCGGCCCGCCGCCCAATCCGATTCATCACCCGCTCTTCCTGCCGGTGCTGCTCGTCGCGTTCACGCTCTGGTTCGGCTACGACGGCTTCCTCACGACCGATCCCGAGATGCTCGAGCACCGGACCTTCAACCAGATCATGTACCTCGTGATGCAGCCGATCTGTCTGCGCGCCGTTCCTCGCGGCATCGCCGAGTTCCTCGAGGACCAGGAAGCGGAGCGCGCCGCGGCCAGCGCCTGAGACCCGATCCCGGGCCCCGCGATCGGCGGGGCCGGCGTCTGAGCCCAGATCCGAGGCGCCGCGACCCGCGCCGGGGATGCCCGGCCGCACGCGCCGCGCACGCCGTGTGCAGGTCGCTCGCAATCCGTCGGCGCAGCGCGCTTCGTCCGACGCTCCGCGTGACCCCGCCCACACATTGGGGTCGCGCCACCGCGCAGCGCGACCGATAAGACCTCCGTATCGCCCTCGACGCCGTGCCGAGGTCGAGACTGGAGTGATCCTTGGGCGCCCCGCACCGAACGACATCGGATCAGAACGCGTCGCGCACGGCGGTCCTCGACCGGACCGAGGTCCGCTCGAGTGAAGGCGTGGGCGCGAACCGCACCCTCGACTGCACCGCGACGGCGGGCGGCGAGTCCGACGAGGACGTCCCCGGGATCCGCGCGCCGCAGCCCGGCGACGAGCTCCAGGCCAAGTTCCGCTACCGCGTGCTGCGCCGACTCGGCCGAGGCGGATTCGGCTCGGTCTTCCTGGCCCGTTGCCTCGACGCGGACCGGGGTGCCCGGGAAGAGGCCCCGCCCAAGCTCGTCGCGCTCAAGGTGATGGCGCGCCCGGATGATCCGCAGGCGCGCAACTCGCTCAAGCGCGAGCTCGCCGCGCTGCTCGCGGTCCGCAACGACCGCATCCCGAAGGTCTTCGACTGGAACATCGACGGCGAGACCTGCTTCGCCGCCATGCAGTACTACCCGGCCGGCAGTCTCGCGGACGCCTGGCCCTTCCTCGGCCGGCTGTCCCCGGAGCAGACCTGGCGCCTGCTCTCCGACCTGCTGCAGGCCCTCGGCGCGGCCCATCGCGCCTCGGTGCTCCACCTCGACGTGAAACCCTCGAACGTGCTCCTCGACGGCAACGGCGGCTATGTGCTCACGGACTTCGGCGTCTCCCACTCCTCGCGCATGTCGAAGGGCCTGCTCCACCAGGGCCGCCTCTCGATCGGCCTCGGTACCCACGGCTTCCGCGCGCCGGAGCAGGCGACGGCGAAGGTCCAGAACTTCGACCTGAGAACGGACCTCTGGGGCGTCGGCGCGACGGCCTGGGCGCTCTTTACGGGCATCGATCTCAACAAGCGCCACGACGTCCTCCGCACCCGCGAGCAAGGCAACATCTTCGGACTCCAGGCGCTCTCGGACGTCGCCCTCGACTGCCCGCCGCCCCTCGAAGAGATCGTGATGGAGCTGCTCTACATCGACCCGACACGACGGCCGGGAGGAACGGGCGAGGTCCTGGCGCGGATCCGGGCGATCGCCAGCGGCTTCGGTCTGGACACGGCCACGATCGCCTCCGCCCGCCGGGCCCACGTCGACCCGACCGAGATCGCGGACATCATCGACGGCCTCGTCGATCCGCTGTGGGCTTCGATCTGTCGCGGTCCGGGCTTCGATCGCTACTTCGTGAAGTTCGAGCACGGCGAGACGATCGCCGGGGTCTCGAATCCGGCGCAGCACACGGTGCTCCTGCTCTCGGGCAGCGTCGAGGTCGAGATCGACGATCGCGTCGTCGCGACCGAGACACGGGAAGGCACCTTCCTGGGCGCCATCTCG
>JBCCZJ010000510.1:0-3378 GCA_039187915.1 Myxococcota bacterium | reverse complement strand
CGCGACCGCCGCGACGCCGTCGACCGCCCCGGCCCGCAGCGCGTCGTCCCGGACCACGCCGCCCTTCCCCACGTGCTCGCGCCCGACCTCGAACTGGGGCTTCACGAGGAGCAGCCCCTGCGCAGCCGGCGCGCAGGCATGGAGCGCCGGCAGGATCAGCGCGAGCGAGATGAACGAGACGTCGACCACGAAGAGGTCGAAGGGGCCCGGGAAGGCGGCCGGGTCGAGGTGGCGCGCATTCACCCGCTCGTGCACCTCGACGCGCGAATCGAGCCGCAGCCGCGAGTGGATCTGCGAGTGACCAACGTCGATCGCGCAGACGTGGGCGGCGCCGCGCTGGAGCAGGCAATCGGTGAAGCCGCCGGTCGAGGCGCCGACGTCGAGGACCCGCATCCCGCTCGGATCGAAGGCGAAATGATCGAGGGCAGACGCCAGCTTGTCCCCGCCGCGGGACACGAAGGCGCGCGCGCCGCCCTTCAGCCGCACCGCCTTCTCCGAGGCGACGCGCGTGCCCGCCTTGTCGACGCGCTCGTCGTCGACGAGGACCCTGCCGGCCAGGATCAGCGCCTGGGCCGCGCTGCGACTCTCGGCGAGCCCCTCCGCCACGACCCGCTCGTCGAGTCGTTGGCCGCCCTTCGGCCCGGCACCGGCAGGCGCCATCGGCGTTCGAGTCAGTCCGCGGCCGCGACGAGGGCGCGGGCGGCAGCGGCGATGTCCGGCGCCGCGAGGCCGAGCGTGGCGGCAGACTCCCCGTGTTCGATCAGCTTGTCCGGGATGCCCAGCGTCCGCACCGGCGTCTGGATGCCCTCCTCGCTGAGGAGCTCGAGGACCGCACCGCCGAAGCCGCCCATCGCGCTGTGCTCCTCGATCGTCACGATCGTGCGCACGCGCCGGGCCAGGTCGAGGATCCGCTCGCGGTCGAGGGGCTTCACGAAGCGGGCATTGAGGACCGCGCTCGAGATGCCTTCGTTCGCGAGCTCGCTCGCGGCTTCGACGGCCGGATGGACCGTATTGCCGACCGCGATCAGCGCGACGTCGTCCCCGTCCCGCAGGAGCTCCGCCTCGCCGAGGGCGATCTCCTTGATGTCGGGATCGAGCGCCGCGCCGATGCCGGCGCCGCGCGGGAACCGGATCGCCGCGGGTCCCCGGTACTTGACCGCAGTCGCGAGCAGGTGCTGGAGCTCGTTCTCGTCCTTCGGCGCCATCACGACCGCGTTGGGCAGCGTCCGCAGGTAGGCGTAGTCGAACAGGCCCTGGTGGGTCGCACCGTCGGCGCCGACCAACCCGGCGCGATCGAGCGCGAAGGTCACGTCGAGGTTCTGCAGGCAGACGTCGTGCACGACCTGATCGAACGCCCGCTGCAGGAAGGTCGAGTAGATCGCCGCGACCGGCTTCATGCCTTCCGCCGCGAGCCCTGCCGCGAAGGTCACCGCGTGCTGCTCGGCGATCCCGACGTCGTAGAAGCGCTTCGGGAGCTTGCGCTGGAACTTGTCGAGCCCGGTGCCGGACGCCATCGCCGCGGTGATCGCGATGATCCGCTCGTCCTCGCGGGCGAGCCGGATCAGCGTGTCCGAGAACACGTTCGTATAGGTCGGCGGCGCCGCCTTCTTGGGGGCGAACTTCCCGCTCTCGACGTCGAACTGACCGACGCCGTGGTACTTGAGCGGATCGGCCTCCGCCGGCGCGTAGCCGTGCCCCTTCTCGGTCATCGCGTGGATCAGGACGGGCCCGCCACCGTTCGCGACCAGCTCCTTCACGTTCTCCATCGTCTCGAGCACGATGTCCATGCGATGGCCCTGGATCGGACCCACGTACCGGAAACCGAGTGCCTCGAAGAGCATGCCCGGCGTGAAGAAGGTCTTGACCGACTCCTCGGCCTTGCGGGCCCAGTGGAGCATGTCGCCCGGCAGGCCGTCGAGGAACTCTCGCGCCCAACCCTTCACGCGCCGGACCATCGGAGCCGACAGCTTCCGCGAGAGGTAGGACGAGAGGGCGCCCACGTTCGGGTCGATCGACATCTCGTTGTCGTTCAGCACGACGATCAGGTTCTTCTCGTCGAGATGGCCGGCGTGATTCAGGGCCTCGAAAGCCATGCCCGCCGTCATCGACCCGTCACCGATCAGCGCGATCACGACGCCGTCCTCGCCCTGGTGGAACTTGGCCCGCGCCATGCCGAGCGCGGCGGAGATCGAGGTGCCCGCGTGGCCCGCGCCGAAGTGGTCGTAGTCCGACTCCTGCCGCCGCAGGAACTTCGAGATGCCGCCGCGCTGGCCGATCGTGTCGAATTCTTCCCGGCGCCCCGTCAGCATCTTGTGCGGGTAGCCCTGGTGGCCGACGTCGAGGATCAGCCGGTCGGTCGGCGTGTCGAAGACGTAGTGGATCGCGGTGATCAGCTCGACGGCGCCGAGGCTCGAGGCGAGGTGGCCACCGGTCTGCGAGACCCGCGAGAGGATCTCGGTCCGAATCTCGGAGGCGACCTGCTCGACCTGTTCGCGCGGAAGCTCGCGCAGATCGGAGGGGCACTCGATCCCGTGGAGGAGCGGGCGCGTCTCGTTCACGTCACTCATCGCCATTCTCCTCGCGCTCCCCGTCGCTGCTGCAGGTCCGTCATCGTTCTCTCCGCACCGCGAACCGCGCGAGCGCGCGCAGCGGTTCCGCCGCCTCTCCCCAGCCCTCGATTTCCCCGAGGGCCCGGTCGAGCAACGCTTCGGCGCCGTGTTTCGCGTCGTCGATGCCCTGCAACCGGAGGATACTCGCTGCTTCGCCGGAGTCTGCATCCAGGACGTCGTCGGCGATCTGAAAGCCGATCCCGACGTCCCGGGAGAAGCGCTCGAGCGCCGCACGCTGGCCGGGGTTCGCCCCCGCGAGGGTCGCGCCGCCCTCGATCGAGGCCCGGAAGAGCGCCGCCGTCTTGCGCGCATGAATGGAGGCGAGGAGCGCCGCGCGGGTTCCGTCCCCGGGGCCGCCCGACGCTTCGAACGCCAGGTCGTCGACCTGCCCTCCGACGAGCCCGGACGCGCCGGCCGAGCGAGCGAGCAGCCCGACGACCTCGATGCGGTCCGCCGCCTCGGCCGCTCCGTCGGCGAGCACCGCGAAGGCCTCCGTCAGCAGCGCGTCGCCCGCCAGCACGGCGGTCGCCTCGTCGAAGGCCTTGTGGACGGTCGGGCGGCCGCGCCGGAGGTCGTCGTCGTCCATGCAGGGCAGATCGTCGTGGATCAGGGAGTAGGTGTGGATCAACTCGACGGCGACGCCGAGCGGGATCGCCGCGTCCGCCGGACCGCCGACGGCCTCTGCGGCGGCCAGCGCCATCACGGGGCGGAGACGCTTCCCGCCTGGAAAGAGCAGATGACGCATCGCGCCGGCGAGCGTCGCCGGAAT
>JBCCZJ010000509.1:0-3386 GCA_039187915.1 Myxococcota bacterium | reverse complement strand
CGACGCCCGTCGCACTGATCGGTCCCGACCCGCGGCCACACCCGCGGCCACGCGGACCGGGACGGCGCAGGACGGCGCCGCGCCGGACGCACCGCATCGGCGGACGGGCCCGTGCGTCGGGCCTCCGCTTCACTCCCACTCCTACGGAACGTCCGGCCGACCCTCGAACGGGGTCGCCGGGCGTTTCGTGTCTTCGGGCGCGCCGCGTGCATCGCGCCCCCGGACGCGCCGCGCGCATCGCGTCCCCGGATGCGCGCTGGCGCCCGTGCCTTCAGGTTCGCCAGGCGTGGAGGATCGGCCTTCGGTCGGTTTCGCCGCCGTCGATGACCTCGACCTTTCGGAAGCCCACGTAGTCGAGCATGTCGCGCAGGCATTTCTGGGTCGGGATCCACTTCGGAATGCTGTGGACGCCGGGCCGGGGCGCCTGCAGGCGAAGGTGCGAGTTCTCGAAGTCCGAGTCGGCGATCGTCTCGAGGTAGATCTCGTCCGCGAACTGCGAGGCGATCTCGAGACCGAGCAGCGGCTCCTTCAGGTGATAGAGGAGCGCGAACATGAAGACGAAGTCGAAGCGTCCGAGGTCGTCCGGCAGGGCGTAGATGTCGCCGGTCGAGGCCTTGATCTGGGGCAGGTCGAGCTGCTTCGAGAGCCACTGGAGGCGCTCGACCGCCGGCTTCGCCCAGTCGATCGCGACGATCTCGGACGCGCCGCGCCGTGCCATCTCGATCGCGAAGAAGCCGTCGCTGCAGCCGAGGTCGAAGATGCGCTGCCCCGAGAGATCCTCCGGCATGTGCGTCCGGATCTTCTCCCAACGCGGCCGCGGATGATCCTCCGGCTGGGGCCCCTCGCTCGGATGGACCGTCCGGGTCTGGACGCCTTCGCCCACCTCGATCTGGTGGAACCAGGGGCCGATCTCGCGAACCTTGCGCTCCAGGTCTTCCTTGGTCGCCACGACGTCGTTTCCTCCGAGGATGCGGTCGAGCCATTTCCGCATGCCGCCCTCCCGCGCGTTCTTCGAAGTCCTTCGAAGCCGCGGGTCGTTCCGGCGCCGCCGCCGTTCCCGCGCCGGCGTGCCGCGGGTCGCCCGAACGGCGCCCCGATCGATCGGCTCGAATCGCGGAGGAGTGTGGACGTTCCAGGCCTTCGAGACAATGGGGAACGCCCCGGTCTTGGCATCGGCGGCGAGCGTGGCATCCTAGCGCTGCGCCGAGTTCCCCCGCTCGACGACGTGCGAGGCCGTCATGTCCCGGGATGCCATGGTTCGGGTGCTGGTCGTACTGGGAACGCGCCCGGAGGCGATCAAGCTCGCCCCGGTGATCCTCGAGCTGGGCCGCCGGCCCGGCATCGAGCTCGCGGTCTGCTCGACGGGTCAGCACCGGGAGATGCTCGACCAGGTCCTCGAGCTCTTCGCGATCGAAGCGGACTTCGAGCTCGACGTGATGCGGCCGAACCAGGACCTCGCGGGCCTGACGGGCCGACTCCTGGAAGGGATCTCGGGCGTCCTCGACCGCTTTCGCGCCGACGTGGTGCTCGTGCAGGGCGATACGACGAGCTGCTTCGCCGGCTCGCTGGCCGCCTTCTATCGGGAGATCACGGTCGCCCACGTCGAGGCCGGGCTGCGTACGCGCAAGCGCCGCAGCCCCTTCCCCGAAGAGGTGAACCGCCGCTTCACGGGCCTGCTCTCCGACTTCCATTTCGCGCCGACCGAGATCGCGGCGCGCAACCTGCGGGACGACCAGGTCCCGGCAGGCCGGATCTTCGTGACCGGGAACACCGTGATCGACGCGCTCCATCACGTCGCCGATCGCCAGTCCGACCCCGCAGAGGACGCGCGCCTCGCCGCCTGGGCCGGCCGCGAGCTCGGCCTCGATCCCGACCGGCGGTGGATCCTCGTGACGGGGCATCGCCGGGAGAACCTGGGGGCTGCGATGGAGGATTCGTTTCGCGGGATCCGGCGCGTCGCGGAGTCGATCCCGGACGTCGAGGTCGTCTATCCGGTCCATCTGAACCCGAAGGTCCGGAAATCGGCGCAGGGCCTGCTCGAAGGCTGCGACCGGGTCCACCTCGTCGAGCCGGTCGACTACTACCAGCTCGTCTACCTCCTCCGCCGGGTCGTCCTCGTGATCACCGACTCCGGGGGCATCCAGGAGGAAGCGCCGACCTTCGGCAAGCCCGTGCTGGTCACGCGCGACACGACCGAGCGGCCGGAGGGCGTGCATGCGGGCGTCGCGCGACTGATCGGCACGGACGGCGCGGCGATCGAGCGCGCGGCGGTCGAACTCCTGACGGACGCCGCGGCGTATCGCGCGATGGCTGCGGCGACCAACCCCTACGGAGACGGGTCCGCGGCGCGACAGATCGCAGACGTGCTCTTGCGCGAGGCGGACCGGAGCTAGCGCGGGGCGGACCGCAACGAGCGCGCGGCCGGCGGCTCAGTCGTCGCCGTAGCCGAGCGTCCGCATCGTCTCGCCGGCCTGCTTCTCGAACTCGCGCTTCATCCCGCGCGTCCAGTCGCTCCAGGGCGCGACCGGGGCCGCGTTCGGGTCCTTCACCTTCTTCACGTCGGCGGGCTTCTCGTTGCCGTAGCTCGAATTGATCCGCTTGGTCGAGAGGAGCTCGGCGCCCCGCGGATCGTCCTCGACGCCGAGGAACTCGTAGATTCGCTTCATCTCGGCCGCGGGCTCGCTCCGGAGCCGCTCGTTCCGCACTTCGAGCACGCGTTCGGGCTCCTCGGTCTGGAAGCGCAGTCCCGACTCGACGTAATGGGACCAGGTCGAGCAGGCGACCTTGAAGTTGTCGGACCAGCTCGTGCCGAAGCCGCTCGACTGCATGGAGCTGACGACGCTCCGACCGTCGCGCACGATGTTCAGGAAGCGCGCGCGCGGGAAGAGCATGGCGAGCTCCCGCGCCATCAGGGTGTGTCCCGGCGTCGCGTCGACCCAGCGCCGGCCGCCGGCGCGGCTCTGGAATAGCAGATCGATGCCGACGCCGAGGTGCTGGTAGAACTCCTTGATCGTCACCTTGTTCTTGAAGAGCCAGCCGCCGTCCGGCCGGTCGTAGGCCTCCTTGAAGCTCCGATGGAGGTGCCCCCCGCCGAAGAGGAGGTGCATGATGTCGGACTCCGCCGACGTCCAGAAAGCGTCGTGGGCCGCGACGGCCCAGGACAGCACGCTCGTTCCCGATCGGGGGCAGCCCAGGATGAAGACGGGCTCCGATTGATCGATCTTGACCTGAATCATGCTCTCTTTCACTCGGTTCCGGCGCCCGCGGCATCCGCAGGCGCGGCATCGCTCGGTCCGGCGTCGTCGACCGCTTTCGCGCCGACGTGGTGCTCGTGCAGGGCGATACGACGAGCTGCTTCGCCGGCTCGCTGGCCGCCTTCTATCGGG
>JBCCZJ010000508.1:0-3411 GCA_039187915.1 Myxococcota bacterium | reverse complement strand
GCGAATGCATGCCGCCGACCGCCGGCGAGCCCCTCACCGACGACCGCGCCTAACGTCGCTTCCAGGCGCTGATCCGCTCCATCAGGGGCTCGAAGGCCCGCAGGAAGCCGTCCAGCTCGTCGTAGCGCGCGCCCTGAATGTATTCGGTCACGCCGAGTGCCTCGAGCGCTTCCAGGCGTTCGAAGTCTTCGGCCGCCGAGCGGTGGCCGAGGGCGCCGAAGGCGGCGATCTCCGGGTCGGCGCGCCCGGCGTCGACGAAGCGCGCCCGGAGCTCGTCGGCGGGCGCCCGGATCTTCTCCGGATCGTCGGTCATGGGCATCCAGCCGTCGCCGAGGCGGGCCGCGCGGGCGAGGGCGTGGGGCGCGGCGCCGCCGATCCAGATCCGCGGCTTCGGCGGATTCGGGCGGAAGAGGAAGGGCTGGTCCCTCAGCGACGCGACGTCGTCCTCGGCGCCGAACGCCTCCTGCAGGAAGCGCAGGGTGTCGTCGGTGATCCGGCCGCGTCGGCTGCGGTCGACGCCCAGCGCCCGGAACTCGCTCCCCATCCAGCCGACGCCGACCCCCAGCTCGAGGCGGCCGCCCGAGAGTTCCTGAACCGTCGCGATCGCCTTCGCCGTCGGCAGGATCGGTCGATAGGGCACGACCAGAACGGCCGTTCCGATCCGGATGCGTTCGGTCGAGGCGGCGAGCCAGGCCAGCGACGTCAGCGGATCCAGGTAGCGGCCCTCGGAGCCCTCGGCGTCGTCGGGCGGAATGGCGATGTGGTCCGGAACCCAGAGGGCATCGAGGCCCGCGTCCTCCGCACGCCGCGCGCTCTCCCGCAGAACCTCCGCGTTCGCCGCGGCCCCCATCAAGCGAAGAGCGAATCCGAAGCGCATGGTGATCTCCCGGGCGTGCGGTGGGACCGTGGGCCCACCCCGAGCGAGGCGAGGCGCGGTCGGGACGAGCGTAGCGATCCGCGTTCGGATCCGAGGGGCCACCCCGCGATGTGCGAGGCGTCACGTTTCGTCGTCGCGGTGCGAGCGGGCGTCGCTTTCGGTTCCGTCGATTCCGGCGACTGCCGGTTTTCGACGAGGGGCGGTGCGCATCGACGGTCGTTTCGCGATTGGGTTATTTTCCGCGCCCTGTCCGGCGGGCCCCAGGGTCACGGCTCGCGCCGTCGGACGAGGAGGATGCATTCTGAGCGGCTCCGCCGAGGACGACTTCATCTCCGTTCGCGACGTCGATCTCGCGTTCGGGGAGCGCGTCGTCTACGACAAGCTCTCGTGTTCGATGCGGAAGGGCGGGGTCCACCTCCTCCTGGGCGGCAGCGGAACGGGCAAGTCCACGCTGTTGCGCATGATCGGCGGTCTCCAGCAGCCGACCGGTGGCGAGGTCCGCGTCGCGGGCCAGCGCCTCTCGGGGCTCGGGGAGCGCGAGCTCGGGCAGATCCGCAAAGAGATCGGAATGCTCTTCCAGAACGGGGCGCTGCTCGACTCGATGACCGTCCTCGAGAACGTCGGGCTCCCGCTGCGCGAGCATACGAAGAAGTCGCAGAGCGAGATCTCGGACCGGGTCGGGACCGTGCTCGCCGCGGTCGGCCTGGACGGCGTCGAAGGGCTGCTGCCGAGCGAGCTCTCGGGCGGGATGCTGCGACGCGTCGCCTTCGCGCGCGCGATCGTGATGGAGCCGGAGATCGTGCTCTGCGACGAGCCCTTCTCCGGGCTCGACCCCCTCAACGTGATCCGGATCGAGGATCTGCTCATGCGACTGAACCGCGACCTCGGCCTGACCGTCGTCGTCACGTCCCATCACATGGCCTCCTCGCTCCGGATGGCCGATCAGATCATCCTGCTCCGTGACCGCAACTGCATTGCGGGCTCGCCCGAAGCGCTCGCCGGAGGCGACGACGCCGGGGTGATCGAGTTCCTCGGCGAAGACGGCCGCTCGTTCCTCGCGCGGCGTCACGAGCTGGAGGGCGCGCCGTCATGATCGAAGCGATCCGCTCCCTCGGCGCGCGTTCGGTCGAACAGCTCGAGGGCCTCGGCCGCGTGGCGGTCTTCGGTGGCCTGATCACCGGCTCGATCTTCCGCGGCCCGACGCGCTTCGGCTTCTTCGTACGCGCGCTCTACGACGCCGGCGTGCTCTCGGTCGCGCTGATCGCGCTCTCCGGATTCACGGTCGGCATGGTGCTCGGCCTCCAGCTCTTCAACGTGTTGAGCCGCTTCGGCGCAGACGAGGGGCTCGGGGCGGTCGTGGGGCTCGCGTTGATCCGCGAGCTCGGACCGGTGGTCTGCGGCCTGCTCGTGACCGGGCGGGCAGGCTCCGCGGTCACCGCCGAGATCGGCACGATGAAGGCGACGGAGCAGCTCGACGGGCTGCGCATGATGGCGATCGATCCCGTCCACTTCGTCGCGATGCCGCGGGCGTTGGCGCTGACGTTCGCGATGCCCCTCCTGAACGCGATCTTCATCGTCTTCGCGATCGCGGGTGCCTTCGCGATCGGCGTCGCCAATCAGGGGCTCGATTCGGGCGTCTACCAGTCCGGTCTCGAGAACGCGGTGCGATTCCGGGACGACGTGGCCCAGAGTCTCCTCAAGAGCCTGATCTTCGGCATGCTGATCGGTCTCGTCGCGACCTACAAGGGCCACCACTGTGCGCCGAACGCCGTCGGCGTCGCCCGCGCGACCACCTCGACGGTCGTGACCGCCTCCGTCGTCATCCTCTTGTCCGATTACGTGATCACCGCGCTCTGGGGCGTCTGACCCCGGGCCGCGTGCCGACCGAAAGGAAGGAAAGACCATGCAGAGCAACGCCACCCGCGACCTCGTCGTCGGCCTCTTCGTCCTGATGGGACTGCTGGCGCTCGCCTACCTCTCGCTCCAGGTCGGCGGGGTCGAGCTCGCCTCCAGCGAGAAGATCGTGCTCCAGGCGACCTTCGACGACATCGGCGGCCTGTCCCCCCGCGCGCCGGTCCGCGTGGCGGGGGTCAAGATCGGTCAGGTCTCCGGCATCGATCTCGACGAGGACCTCCGCGCGACCGTCCGCCTCGAAGTCGACGCCGACGTCGGGCTCTCGATCGACTCGTCGGCGGCGATCCGGACCGCCGGCCTGCGCGGCGACCAGTTCATCGCCGTCGAGCTCGGTGCCGAGGACGACGTGCTCGTCGACGGCGAGGCGTTCCAGTTCACCGAGAGCGCGCTCTCGATCGAGAAGCTCGTCGGTCAGCTCGTCCACGACGCCGGCGTCTAGGGCGGAGGCGCCGTCCCGATCCGCGCACGCCGTAGCCGGCTCGATGCCGGCCGCGTAGTATTCGCGCGACACGCCGATCCCCCTCCACTGGAACGTCTCGTGAATCCCCCTCGCCGAACCCCGCCGTCCCTGCTCCTCGCCGCCCTGATCCTGCTCGCGACGACCGGTTGTGCGATGCGCG
>JBCCZJ010000507.1:0-3419 GCA_039187915.1 Myxococcota bacterium | reverse complement strand
GGCGATCTCTTCTGCCTCTCGGGCGTTGCCGGATTCCCGCTTGAAGCTGACCCGAACGCTGCACCAGAACTCTTCGCCGTCGACGGCGCGGATCTCGGCGGCCGCGACCGCCGCCGCCTCGCCGTCGCCCTCGCTCGCCTCCGCTTCCGCACCGGGATCGGCATCGGGATCGGCTTCCGCGAGCGACGCGTCGTCGGGCGCCTCCAAGGCGTCCGTCTCGCCCGCCGCCTCGGAATCCGACGCGGTCGACTCGTCGCCGTCGGCCTCGCCGGCGCCGAGCAGCCCCGCGGCGAGGATCGTCTCGTAGGCACCGTCGGCGTCTCCCAGCCGGAGCTGGGCCACCGCCTTCATGCGCAGGGCCATCTCCGACTCCGGGAAGTCCTCGACGACCTCCTCGAGCAGCGAGAGCGCCTCCTCGTTCATTCGCCGGGTGTTCAGTCGGATGCGGGCTTCGAGCAGACGCGTCCCGAGGTCCTCTTCCGGGTCGTCGGGCCGCTCGTCGCGGACCCGCGCCAGCGTCTCGAGCGCGAGATCCCAGTTCTCCCACTGACTGCAGACGCGCGCGAGCTGCACGCCTGCCGGCACGACCCACTCTTCGAGCGACATCGCTTCGTCCAGGGCCCAGACCGCCTGGCCGCCGAAGCCGAGCTGGCTGAGCGTTCGCCCATAAAGGAAGAGCGTCTCCCCGCTCCGGTCCCCCGCATCGATCATCGCGCGCATCGCTTCGATCGATTCGTCGACCTGGCCGGCGGCCAGCAGGGTGCGGACGTCGTCGAGCGTCGGCACCGGCTCGCTCGCGCAGGCCGACGTCAACGCGACGATCAGGCCGAGCGCGGCCGCGATCGACACCGGACGCATGCCACGAAGCAGGCCCGACTGGACCGGTGAAGGTCTCCGAACGGTCTCCGAGTAGAGAATCTCGTTCTCCTTGCGCGGGATCGAGCCGTCCTCGTTCCCGCAACCGCGAGTCGTCTTGCGATCCACGCGCCGCTCGTTTCGCCGGGGCGTCCATCCGACCCGCGCGCCGCTCGAAGCCGAGACGGGGCCGTCGCGTCACCCCCGACGACGACCGGAATCGCCGTTTCGGTTAGCATCGCCGCCGACGCTTCGCAAAGCCCGGAGCGCGTCCCTACCCCCGCACAGACGAATCGAGTAGAGTCCGCCGCCATGTCGGAGAACGCTTCGAATCGCCCGCTCTGGCCCTTCGTGCTCCTGGCGCTGGGACTGATCGCCGCCTTCCTGTTCCGCTCGATCCGCATCGAACCCGGCGAAGAGAGCTGGCGCCCGACCGGCACGGTCGAGGATCTCGTCGCGCTGTCGGAACGGACCGACACGAACATCCTCTTCGTCCTGATCGATACGCTGCGCGCCGAGCGGATGAGCGCGTACGGATACGAGCGCGAAACGACGCCGTTTCTCAGCGAGCTGGCGAAGACCGGCATCCGCTTCGACCGTCACATCGCGCAGTCGTCCTGGACGAAGTCCTCGATGGCCTCGCTCTGGTCCGGGCTGACCCCCCTCCACGTCGGCGTGACGAAGTTCAATCACTCCGTCCCGGACGAGGTCGTGATGCCGGCCGAGCTGCTCGCCGACGCGGGGTTCATGAACGTCGGCCTCTACCGGAACGGCTGGGTCCACGGCTACTTCGGCTTCGATCAGGGCTTCGACAAGTACTTCCGCCCCATGGGCCTGGGGCTCAAGCCCTCGGAACGGCAGCTGCGCCCGAACGCCCAGGCCCACGGCAACGACGAGACCATGATCGACGATGCGATCGAGTTCCTTCGGCTCCACGGCGACTCGGAGCGGTGGTTTCTCTACCTGCATCTGATGGATCTCCACGAGTACACCTACGACGAAGAGTCGGCGCTCTTCGGGAATACGATCGCGGACCTCTACGACAACTCGATGCTCCGCACGGACTGGGTGATTTCGAAGCTCTACGACCATCTCGGCAAGCGCGGCCTGCTCGACGACACGATCATCGTCGTCCTCTCGGACCACGGCGAAGCCTTCGGCGAGCGCGGCTTCGAGGGCCATGCCCGCGCCGTCTTCCCGGAGACGACCGAGACGCCCCTCATCATCTCGCTGCCCTTCGCCCTCGAAGCGCCGATCGTCGTGGACGCCCTGACGTCCAACGAGGACGTCTGGCCGACGATCCTCGACCTGGTGGGCGTCGCGGACGACCGCTCCGAGATCGACGGCCACTCGCGCTTCGAAGCGATCGTCGCGAGCGCCCGGGGCACGCGGACCGAGGCGATCGAGAACGACGTCGTCATGGCCTATCTCGACGAGAACTGGGGGCGACCCGGCACGAACGCCTCCAACGCCGTGACGGTCCTGGACGGCCCCTACCGATACGTGGCGGGAAGCGACGGCGACGGCAAGCCGTTCGAGTCCCTCTTCTCGATCGAAGACGGTCAGACCTTCGATCTCGCGGACTCCGAGACCGAGGTGCTCGAGCGGCTCCGCGAGGTCGCCCAGAAGGAAGCGGGCGCCCCGCCCCGCTTCGAGCAGGAGTTCTACGAGCTGGACCAGATGCAGCTCGACCAGCTCCGCGCGCTCGGATACGAGATCCCGTAGGTTCGCGCCCGGGCCGACGCGGGCCGACGGAAGCGGCCCGCTCACGCGTTCGAAGCCCGGTGCACGCTTCCGCGGCCACGGCCTTGCCCGGCGTTCGCGATCGCTCGCGCGGTCGGGGCCCGCGCGGGACCTCCCGGGCCGAGCGCGCGCTCGCGCGCGGGACTACCAGTTGAAGCGGATGTCGGCGCCGCAGGTGCGCGGGGGCGCGACGAAGTTCAGGAGCTGCTCCGCGAACTGGCTGAGATCCACGCCGAAGTTGAGATACCGCTCGTCCAGCAGGTTCCGACAGAAGCCAGCCACCGAGAACTGCCCTTCGGGCGGCGTGTAGGACAGCCGCACGTTGTGCAGGATGTACGCGCGATTGCCCGCCGTGTAGGGCTGGAGCCGATCGTTGCCGTTGAGGTCGGGCTCGCCGCGGCCTTCGTTCGGGCCGAAGGGTGTGTCGTCGGTCCACGTGAAGTCGTACTGCGGCGTGATCGTCCCGATTCCGTCGAGCACGATCGGCCAGGTGAAGACGCCCACGACCTGGAGACTCGGCGCGCTGATCAGCGCGTTGCCGGAATAGTCGATCGTGACGCCGATCACGCCGGCCGGGACGTTCCGATCCTCAAGCGTGGTGAACTCCACGAAGCTCGTATCGAGCCAGCCGAAATTGAGCTTCACGTTCAGGCCTTCGATCGTCTCCGGGACGTAGCCTTCGAGCGGAGAGAGGACCAGCTCGAACTCGGCGCCGTAGTTCCGGGCCTGCTGGGCGTTCTCGATCGTCCGGAAGACGCCTCCGCTAGTGCTCGAAAGCCTGAATACCTGATAGTTCTTGTAGTTGTAGTAGAAGATCGCGC
>JBCCZJ010000506.1:0-3421 GCA_039187915.1 Myxococcota bacterium | reverse complement strand
GGCGAACGGCGTCGCCTACAGCCCGACGCTGTTGCTCTACACGACCGGTGCGCGGACGGGGAAGCGACGGCGCTGCGGCTTGCCCTATTTCGAGGTCGACGGCAGCTACGTCGTGCGCGGCAGCAACGGGGGCGGTCCGACCGATCCCCACTGGTGTCACAACGTGCGGGCGAATCCGCAGGCGCGGATCCGGGTCCGGGGCCGGACGAAGTCGGTCCGCGCCCACGTGGCGCACGGTGACGAGCGCGTGGCGCTCTTCGAGAAGCTCGACGCGCTGAGCCCGTCGACGAGCCAGTACCAGCGGATGTGCGCGCCCCGCGAGCTGCCCCTCGTCGTCCTGCGCCCCGTCTGATCGGCCGCCCGGCCCGTTCCGCGCCTCTTCCGAGCGGCCGCCCGGCCCGTTCCGGCGCCCCTTCCGGGCCGACCGCTGCGCTTCTCCTGCGCCGGATCCACCGGCAGATCGGGAGCAGCGTGGGGGCTCCGGCGGCGGCCCGCCCGCCCGCCCGGACCCGGTCGGGGGTGGTAGACTTCGCGGCGAAGAGCCGCAGCGGCTCGGGAGACCCATGGCATGTACGACCTCGTGATTCGGAACGGGAAGATCTACGACGGGACGGGGGCGCCCGCCTTCGACGGCGACCTCGCGATCGAGGGCGACCGCATCGTCGCGGTCGGTGTCCTCGACGAGGCGCGCGTCGGCCCGGACACCGAGACGATCGACGCGACCGGCCGGATCGTGACGCCGGGCTTCGTCGATGCCCACACCCATTACGACGGCCAGATCACGTGGGATCCCTTCGTATCGCCGTCGACCTATCACGGAGTCACCACGATCGTGACGGGCAACTGCGGCGTCGGCTTCGCGCCCTGCCACGCCGAGCAGCGCGACTGGCTGATCGGCCTCATGGAAGGGGTCGAGGACATCCCCGGGACCGCGCTCCACGCCGGCATCAACTGGAGCTGGGAGACGTTCCCGGAGTACCTCGACGCGCTCGAGAAGACGCCGCTCGCGATCGACGTCGGGACGCAGGTGCCCCACGGCGCCGTACGCGCCTTCGTGATGGGCGAACGCGGCCCGGCGCACGAGGTCGCGACCCCCGAAGAGATCGAGGACATGAAGCGTGTCGTGCGCGAGGCGATCGAGGCCGGCGCGCTCGGCTTCTCGACCTCGCGGACCGAGAAGCACCGCGACGTCGACGGCAAGGTCACGCCGTCGATCACGGCCCACGCCGACGAGTTGACCGGGATCGCCACGGCCCTGCGCGAAGCGGGGAAGGGCGTGCTCCAGGGCATCTCCGACTTCTACGACTTCGAAGGAGAATTCTCGATGTTCCGGAAGATGGCGGAGTCGGCGGGCCGGCCCTGTTCGATCACCGTCGAGCAGCAGGATGCCCGCCCCGACTGGTGGCTCCAGCTCCTCGAAGCCGTGACCCAGGCACAGGAAGACGGGCTCGAGATGCGCGGCCAGGTTCCGCCTCGGGCGACGGGGGTCCTGCTCGGACTGACCGCGACGCTGAACCCCTTCTCCTTCTGTCCGTCCTTCCGGGACGCGATCTTCGACCTCGAGAAGTTCGAAGCCTTCCCGCTCGAGGAGCGCGTCGAGAACCTGCGCAAGCCCGTCGTGCGTGCGGCGATCCTCGCCGAGTTCGACGAGGCGGAGGCGCCGAACCCGCTGATCGGCGAGATCGTGACGAGCTTCCACAAGCTCTTCCCCATGTCCGATCCGGTCGACTACGAGCCCGCGCCCGAGAATTCGGTCGAAGGGATCGCGAAGCGCGAGGGGCGAGCGCCGAAGGAGGTCGCCTATGACCTCATGCTCGAGAAGGGCGGGCAGGCGCTCCTCTACCACCCGCTCTTCAACTACCTGCCCGGCAACCTCGACTACGTCGAGAAGATGCTCGAGCACCCGCACACGGTGTTCGGGCTCTCCGACGGCGGGGCCCACTGTGGCGTGCTCTGCGACGCGAGCTTCCCGACGACCCTCATCCAGCATTGGGGACGCGATCGCACCCGCGGCAAGAAGCTGCCGCTCGAGCGCCTCGTCCGCATGCAGACGAAGGAGACCGCGGAGCTGGTCGGTCTCTACGATCGTGGGGTCCTGGCCGAGGGCTACAAGGCCGACGTGAACGTGATCGACTTCGACGGGCTCACGCTGCATCCGCCGACGGTGGTCTACGATCTGCCGGCGGACGGTCGGCGGCTGGTCCAGCGGGCGACGGGCTACGAGAAGACGATCGTGTCCGGGAAGGTCGCCTTCGAAGGCGGCGAGCCGACGGGCGTGCTCGGGGGCCGGTTGATTCGCGGAAGCCAGCCCGCGCCGGCTGCGTCCCAGCGTTGAGCGGGGCGCCGAGCCGCGCTCGAAGGAGAGGCGTCCCTTGCTGGACCAGACGATGCGGGACCAGAAGATCCTCGTCACCGGCCCGACCGGCCAGGTCGCGGGCCCCGTGGCGCATCATCTCGCCCGGGACAACGAGGTCTGGGCGACCTCGCGCTTTTCGGACGACGCCAAACGCGAAGCGTTCGAGGCCGCCGGGATCACCTGTGCGAAGAGCGACCTCGGGACGGGGGACTTCTCCGCGCTGCCGGACGACTTCGACTACGTCCTCCATTTCGCCTGCTCGCGCACGCCGGACTTCGAGACGGACCTCACGGCCAACGGCGAGGGGGTCGGGCGGCTGATGAGCCACTGTCGCCGCGCGAAGGGCTTCCTCGCCTGCTCGACGACGGGCGTCTACGAGGCGGACGATCACAATCCGTTCACGGAGGAGAGCCCGCTCGGCGACAACCACCGCGTGATGGCACCGACCTACAGCCTCTCGAAGATCGGTGCCGAGGTCGTCGCGCGCTTCGCCGCCAAGGAGTTCGACCTCCCGACGATCATCACGCGGTTGAATACGCCCTACGGGTCGAATGGCGGGTGGCCCTACTACCACCTCATGATGATGAAGCACGGAACGCCGATCCCGGTGCATACGAATGCGCCCTCGGAGTACACGCTGCTCCATCAGGACGACATCAACCGGACCGTCTCCGGCCTCGTTCAGGCCGCCACGGTTCCGGCGCGCATCGTCAACTGGAGCGGCCAGGAGCACGTCGCGATCGAGACGTGGTGCGCGTATCTCGGTGAGCTGATCGGCGTCGAGCCGCGCTTCGACTACACCGACGCGACCCTCGAGTCCGTGAAGACGGACAACGCGAAGATGCGCGAGCTCGTCGGTCCGGCCGAGGTCGACTGGAAGGATGGGCTCCGTCGGATGGTCGAGGATCGCCATCCGGACTGGCTGGTCTGACGCGGGTGGCGCCCGCGCGAGCGACGCTGCGGACCGGGATCGAGGAGGTCGATCCGCGACATGCGCTCGACGTCCCGCGACTCGAGGCGCGGCTCCGCGAAGGGCTCCCGGAGTTCGACGGACGCCTCGAGGTC
>JBCCZJ010000505.1:0-3422 GCA_039187915.1 Myxococcota bacterium | reverse complement strand
TCGTCGCGACCCCCGAACCCGAAGAAGATGAGCACCGCGCCGCGGAACGCTTTCGGATCCCGCCTCCGGATCGCGCTGGCTTCCCGGAGCATTCCGAAGTCGAGCTTCCAGCCCCAGGTCGGCGCTTCCGGCTCTTCGCGCGCCCGCGTCGTGATCGTGCCCTCGGCCATCGCGCTAGGCTACCGCGCGCGCCTGCGCGACGCTGCCCGGGGGTCCCGCGGCGTCGCTCGGATCTAGGCCCCGGTCGGCCCGGCGTAGGTCTGCAGCAGATGGGCGGACAGGTCGCCGGTCTCGCCCACGAGCTCGCGCCGCTCGCTGAAACGCCAGTCGCCGTCGACCTTCTCGAATCGGTCGTGATAGCTGCCGGTGATGATCGGCTGGAGCGGCAGCGTGTCCGTCCCCTGGAACACGACGAAATAGGTCCGTGTCCGGGCGTGACGGTCGTCGTCGAACTCGATGATCAGGTTCGTGCAGAGATGGCGGGTCCGCGGCGTACCTCCGGTCTCGTCGAAGCGGCGCGTCCACTTCGCGAGGTGGACGCCGAAGTCGCCGCGCCCGGCCTGGACCGAAGGCGCGTCGTCACCGGGGAAGTAGACGTCCGCGTGACGGAAGAGCGCGCCGACCTCGTCGAAGGCGCCCTGATCCACCGCCTCCGAGTAGAGGTGGAGCAGATTCTGGATCCGGAAATAGTCGACGGCGTCGGGCATCGTTCCCTCCTGGCGGCCGCTCGACGATCGCCGCTTCGGTCGCTCCGCGCCAATCGCCTGCCTCGCCGCTTCGTTCGGCCCGCGCCCATCGCCGGCATCGCGACTTCAGTCGGCCCGCGCCCACTACCGGCACCGCGACTTCAGTCGGCCCGCGCCCATTACCGGCCCCCCGACTTCAGTCGGCCCGAACCCACCGCTGCATCGTCGCGCAGGACTCCCTGCGGAAGCGCCCCTGCACGCGCCGCATCGCGGGCCGACCCAGACGCGCCAGCCAGAGCGCGGGACGCGAGATCGCCTGCACCGCGTAGCGAACGCTGTCCGTCGCCGGATCGCGCACGACGAGGAACCGCTCCTCTCCGACGGCGCCGTGCCCGGGGAGCGTGCCGAGCACGAAGCCGAAGCGCCCCGCGTCGGGCGCGTCGATCACGTGCGTGATCCGACAGGGGTTCATCGAGGCGAAGCCGTAGTGCGCCGCGACGGTCCCGAAGACCGTGCCGACTTCGAAGGTCGGCTCGAGCCGGACGACCCGGGTGAAGGATGGCGGGTAGTTCGCGAACGCGCGCAGCGCCCGGCAAGCGGAAGCGAAGACCGGCGCGCCGCGACCGAGCTCGACCGCGTAGTCGTCGAGGACGAAGCCCGGGGGCGCCGTCGCGCCATCGGTGTGCGTGAGCCCGGGGTGCGGGGTCGTGCAGGGCGCGTCCTCGACCGCGCGCAGATCCGCGCGAACGCGTTCGTCGTCGGGCCATCGCAGGTGGAACACGGGCTTCGCCTCCCCTCGTCCGACCGGACCCTCCGGCCGCGCCGAGGCTATCGCAGCCTCTGCGTCGCGCCCGCTGCCCTCCGGTCGCCCGCGCTCCGCCCTGCCCTGCGGAAGCGCCCGGCGCGAGCGGCGGCAGCGACTCCGCTGGGCCATGCTTGCGGCATGCAATACGAAGTCGTCACGAACGAAGCGCCTCTCGGAGAGGGCCCTGTCTGGTGTCCCGACGACACGCTGGTCATCTCGCGCATCTCGCCAGGCGGGCTCCTCCGGATCGACCCTGCGAGCGGCCGGACGGAAGAGCTCGTCGCCTTCCAGGGCGGCGGCAACAGCGCCCAGCTCGCGAGCGACGGCGGCTTCCTCGTCTGCAACAACGGCTGCATCGACTTCACGGGCTTCGCGGCGGCGCTCGGTCTCGACCCCGCGCGAATCCCGTACACCCCCGGCACGCCGGGCCTCCAGCGCGTCTTCCCCGACGGAACCGTCCTGACCCTGGCCCACGAAGGGCTCCAGGCGCCGAACGACCTGATCGTCGCCGCCGACGGCACCGTCTTCCTCACCGACCCGCCGCCCCACGGCGGCACCCGCAGCGAGGGCGGGGAAGGCCGCTTCTGGCGCTACGACCTCGTGAACGGACTGCGCCAGCTGGCGGGCGGCTTCGACTACGACAACGGCGTCGCGCTCTCGCCCGAGGGTCGCCTTCTGATCGTGGAGGGGCGCGGACTGCTCTGGATCGACGGCGAGACCGGAGAAACGGAACCCTGGATCGAGACGCTGCCCGGGGAGTCGCCCGGCGACGGCTTCGCGTTCGACGTCGACGGTCGGCTCTACTGCGCCTGCCCGATGGACCACTGTGTCCGCGTCTTCGACGTGGACGGCAAGGAGATCGATCGCCTCGAACTCGGCGACGACGCCTACCCGACCAACGTCTGCTTCGGCGGGGCCGACCGTCGGACGCTCTTCACGACCGAGCTCGCGCCCGGGCGCGTCTGCGCCGTGGAGGGCCTGCCGACGCCGGGCCTCCCGCTCCACCCCTGGCCGGCGCCCTGAACAGGGGTCTCGTCGGTTCTCCGCAGCCCCGGATGGTCCGATCTCCGGAGCGATGCACGGCTTCTGGTGTGTTCCGCGTCACCCGAAGCGGCTGCGTCGGGTGTGTTCCGCGTCATCAAGCGGACGCGCGAACGGGCCGATCCAGAAGACGTCCCGGGAGGAGAGCTAGACTTCGGACAGCCCGTCCCCCCGACTTGGAGGAACTCCGATGAAGATCCTGAAGTCCCTGATGGCCCTCGCCTGCTTCCTCGCCTTCGCGGGAACGGCGGCGGCCGCCGACGTCTCGTACGTGCTCGAGACGCCGGGCGTCACCTGAGGCGGCTCGTCCGCGATGGCCCGTGCGGCCGTCCAGCAGCTCGGCGTGACGTCGGTCGAGACCGACATGAACGAGCACACCGTGAGCGTGACCTTCGACGACGAGAAGCTCTCGATCGACGACGTGGTCGCCGCCCTCACGAAGGCCGGCTACGCCGTGCCGGACTACACGGCGACGAACTGAACCGTTCGTCCGGCGTGCAGACACGCTGAGTTCGCGGAGAACGCGAGACATCGACGGCCCGCCGGGATCCTCCCGACGGGCCGTCTTCATTCCGAAGATCCGGTCTCGCCGGCGGCGACCCCGTAGGCCTCCCACGCGTCGATCGTCGAGGTCAGGTCCGCGATCTTGCCGCGCGCCGCAGCGATCGCGTCGGCGCCGAGCAGCAGCCGCAGCGGCGGGTCCTCGAGGCGCGACAGCATGACGAGCGCGTCGCCCACCTTTCGCGCATCGCCGCCGAAACCCTCGGGCGTCGTGCGCAGGAGCTTCCGGCGCTCGCCGACGGTCGGAGCGTAATCCGGGATGGTCTCGGGCGACTCGTGCATCGAGCGCGCGTTCCAGTCCGTCCGGAACACGCCCGGCGCGACGGCGC
>JBCCZJ010000504.1:0-3447 GCA_039187915.1 Myxococcota bacterium | reverse complement strand
CGTTGAGTGGGTCTGGCTCGCGGCGACGCCGAAAAAGCGCGGGCGGTTGCGGGTTCGTGCCCGAACCGCGTCGACCGGGGATCCTTCGGGGCGGCGCGAGACCCCCGGCGGCCGGGGCGCCGGAGTATCCCCTATTCAGGGGAGTCGGTCGACAAGTCGAACCGGGGCGACCCGGATCTGCCCCCCGCCTGCCTGCGGGCGGCGTCGGAGCGACCGAAACAGCGTCTCCGTAGGAATGAGACGGCGTATGGGGATCTGCCGTAGGGCTGCGCTGCGCCGAGAGACGCCCTCGGTTAGCCTTCCGGCCGCCCGCCTCGGACCGCCCGACGTGGGCGTGCCTCGACGAGCCCCTCCGAGACAGCGAGACCGCCATCCATGGAGTTCTTCCAGCAGCTGGGCGACCGGACCGGCGCCCTGTGGGCCTACTTCCAGGACAAGGAGACCGGCGACCTCTCGCTGCTCGGTGCGCTGCTGCTCGCCGGCCTCGCGATCGCGACGGCCCTGCGCTGCGTCCGCGCAATCCAGCCGGCGCTCGGCGACAAGGAGCTCGGCTCGGTCGTCGCCGTGGGCGGCGCAATCGCCGCGGTCTTCGGCACGGTCGGTCTCTACTTCCTGTACGTCGCCGTCGGCGCGGCCTGATCCTCCGCGGCCGAAGGGCCGCCCCGCGCGAACGTCACGGAATCGCCCGGCTGCGGATTCGGGACCACCGGCAGGACTTCGTCGAGGAAGCGCTCGCTGCGCAGCTCCACACCGACGTGGAAGCGTTGAAACCGGAAGACGAGCCGCGCGGCCTGCGCGAGCATCGGCGGCGACAGCACGATCCGATCCACGTGCTCCGCCGGCGAGGCGAGGCCCGCGGCGAGGCTCCGGAGCGTGCCGAGCTCGACGGGCACGAGGCCGTCGAGGCGGAGGCTGCAGGCGGTGCAGACGATGCCGCCGTCCGGGACGTGGAAGTGGACACGGTGGTCGTGGGCGATCTCGTCGCCAGCGACCCGCCCGCAGCGGACGCAGCGCCCGAGCTCCGGTCGTAGCCCGAGCGCGTCGAGCCCCCGCAGCTCGAGCAGGATCCGCAGCGAAGCGCTCGGCGCGACGGCGGACACCAGGCGCAGGCTGTCGCCGGCGTAGGCGAAGAGCCGCTCGGCGTCCTCACCGACCAGGCCCTCCGGCGCGAGCCGGTCGAGCATCTCGACGAGGAAGCTCGCGAGCGCGTAGCGCGCCGGGTGGCGCCGCAGCCCCAGATGCGGGTCCACGAGGGTCGCCTTCTCGAGGAAGGCCATCGCGGCGCGCGGCTTCTGCCGACCTTCGACCCGCAGGTGGTTGAAGACGTCGAGGGTGCCGGGGAAGCGTCGGTGGCTGCGACGCGCGGCCTTCGCGATCGCCGTGAGGCGCCCGCCCTGCTCCGTCAGGAGATGAACGATCCGATCGCTCTCGCCGAAGTCGACGGCGCGCAGCAGGATCGCCTGCGTCCGGATCGCCGGCATCGCGCGCTCAGCGACCCGCCGCCGGCGGCTCCACCCGTGAACCGCGCGCGGGATCGATCTCGCCCGCCGGGTCCACTTCGGCGCCCGCGGCCTCGGCGAGGGCCCGCACCGGATCGCGCCAGACGACGACCGCGCGGGACGGGTCGTCCGCGCTCGCCCCGACCAGCATCCGCCAGCCCGCCTGCAGGACGAGCAACGCCACCACCAGGATCAGCGTGAGTCCGCCGAGCGCGATCGCCTGCTTGGCGCGGCGGCTCCCGCGGCTCCGCTCCCAGGCCCCGACCGCCGGCTCCTGCAGCATGCGCGCGACGGCGGCGTCGACGTCGAGGCCGAGCGCGATCGCGACGGTCCGCACGAAGCCCCGCACGAAGCCGTCGGTTTCGCCGTCGAACTCACCTCCCTCGAGCCGCTCGAGGGAGCGCAGCGGAATCCGCGTCATCGAGGCGAGCTCGTCGAGGGAGACGTCGCGCAGGACCCGCTGACGGCGCAGGTACTCCCCGATCGGGAGATCCTCGAAGGTGCCGGCCACCGCGACCGACGGCCCTTCGGGCTCCATCGGATCGTCCGGCACGGGCTCACCGCGCGGCGGGGCTTCCCCGTGCGCTGCCTTCGGTCCCGCGTGCTGCGACTCGTGCTCGATCATGCCCGCCGATCGCGGCGAAGCCTCCGGTTTCGACGCGGCCCCGCCTCCGATCGAGAAGGTAGCAGCGCGCTGCCGTCACGAGCCTCGAATCAGCGCAGCAGATCGAGATAGGCCTGGGACTGCGATCCCCAATCGTCGTCGGGAGCGATCTTCGCCGCGGCCTTGAAGTGGTCGACGGCCTTGTCTCGGCGGCCGAGTCCCACGAAGAGCTCGCCGAGGCGATAGTTCGCCTCCGCATGCCCCGAGGCCGACAGTCGCCCCGAGGCGAGCGCCTTCTGCAGGGATCGGATCGCGGCGACCTGGTGGCCCTGCTTCGCCTCCAGGATGCCCAGGTTGAGCAGCGCGGGACCGAAGCGCGGGAAGAAGGTGAGCGCCTCCTCGAACTTCTTCCGGGCGTCGTCGAGACGTCCGAGCTTCATGAGCGCCCAGCCGCAGTTCGACAGCGGGCGCCACGGCGTGGAGATCGTCGGATCGGCGGCGAGGGACTCGCAGTGTTCGAGGGCCTCTTCGTAGCGCCCGAGCTGGGAGAGCAGCGCCGAGAGATTGAGCTGGGCCTGCTGCTTCGTGTCGGGGTCGCGACGGCGCTTCGCCAGCGAGATCGCGTCGCGCAGATAGCGCTCCGCGACGTCGGTCTGGCCCTTGCGACGAAAGGCCTCGCCCAGCCAGAGGTGGGTCTTCGGATCCGAGTCGTCGAGCTCGAGCGACCGCGTCAGTTCGCGGATCGCCATACCGGTGCGGTAGGTCGAGAGGTAGTCGACGCCGAGGTCGCGCTTGGCCTCCGCCTCGCTCATGGCGAAGGGATCGGGGCCGGGCGGATTCGTCGTGGTCGTGACGCAGCCGCTCGTCACGAGGATCGCGACGCAGCCGGCGACGACGAGCGCGACGCGACGCGCGGCGAACGCGTTCGACGGGGTTCGGTCCAGCATGGATGACATCCTCTCTCGGCCTCCCGAAGCGCGGACGGACCGCGCGCGGGGGCGTTCAGAAACTGGCGAGCAGGCGCGCGAGGCCGGAAGGCTTCTTCGCGCCCTCTCTTCGTACGCGGACCAGCGGGATCCGGCCGAGCTGACTGCCGGGCCCCGTCACTTCGTTCTCGTCCACCGCGCCCTCGTCCGCATTCCGGAACTTCGAGAGCGTTTGCTGCGGCGGCACCTCATCCGTCTCCGGGACGAGGGGTTGCGTCTCCTGCGAAACGTCCGGCGGCGGGACGGACGCGGTGGCGCCTTCCCCGGATGCCGGGGTGCCGCGCGAGACGACGACGCCCTCGATCCCGAGGTCGAGCTCGGGCACGCGTTCGTCGAGCACCAGCTCCTGCGGTGCCGG
>JBCCZJ010000503.1:0-3449 GCA_039187915.1 Myxococcota bacterium | reverse complement strand
TCGTCGTCCTTGAAGGTCCGGCGAATGAAGAAGACGCCCGCGCGGCGGACGAGCTGGCCGACCGGGAAGAAGTTCATGTTGATCCCGCCGGCGGTGTGGTTGGGCGGGAGTCCGTGCTCGTGGAGGGCGTACTGCAGCACGAGGTGGTCGAGGTTGTGCTTGTGGGTCGGCAGGAACACCACGGGGTGTCGCTCTTCGAGCGCCGCGATTCCCCGCATCTGCTCGTCGGAATAGGCGAGCTCTTCGTCGTAGCCGCGGGTGTAGAGCCAGCGGATGATCGAGATCACGAGGTCGATCACGAAGCGGCTGTGGGTCGCGGCGATCTCGCGGAGATCGCGGGCCGCCTCGGCGGCGAGCGCCGCCGTGGAGGCGGCCGGCCGGTCCTCGGCGCGCTGTCGTGCGGCGAGCTGATCGAGGCCGCCGCGGAACGCCGGACGGGAGAGCAGCTCCTCGTGGACGAGCCGGGGGACTTTGTAACGGGCACCTCGCACCCGCCGCTCCGCGCGTTCGAGCGAGAGCGCGGCCTTCTGGGCGACGAACTCGGCGAAGCCGGCGGTCTCGGTCGGTCCGCTTCCGGCCGCGCCGAGCCAGCGCTCGTGGAGATTCGTGCGCGTCGCCGGCTCGCCGGCGACGATCATGCAGCGGTCCGGCGAGCGCCAGCGAACGAAGAGCTGACGAAGCCACGACGGATCGCGGGGGTCGCCGACCGTGAGGAGCGACAGCAGGCTCGGGACGCGCCGGCCGTCCTCCCGGAGCGCACCGCGCCAGATCACGCGGAGCGGCGCCATGGTCGGATCCCCGGGCGAGGCCAGCGTCGCCTCGAGGGCCGGCTCGAGCTTCGGGCGGCGACCGCGGCGGGAAGCCGGGATCGCGACGGTCTCGACGCGCTCGGGCGGGACGTCCTCCGGCCGGCTCTCCTCGATCCATCGAAGCAGCATCCGGCGTTCGAGCCGGCTGGACGCGTCGACGAGGAAGACCACGCGTTCGCCGGCGCCGACGTCGGGCCAGCCCGGATTCGGCGCGCCCCATCCGTCCGACGGAGGCGCGGTCTGCGGCGTCGGGTCCGGCGTGCCCATGGGCCGAGTCTACCGACAACGTCGGTCGATCGCGCGCCCCGGGCTGCTGTCGCGCCGACCGAGCTTGGCGATTCGGCGGGCGTCGGGGATCATCTTCGCGATGAGCCCTCCGAGTCCCGTCTCTCCCGCCGAAGCCGCCGCGCTTCTTCGCCCGGTCGACCGCCTGGGCATTCCCCTCGGTCCCGGCCAACCGAAGGCCTTTCTCCACGCGCTCGGCGGGCGCGACGACTGGGAGGACCTCGCGGTCTTCGGCGCGTTGCTCGTCGATCTCTTTCCGGTCTTCGCGAAGCCCGGCGTCCGCCTGCGGTCGGGATTCTTCGGGCCGGCGGAGCGCGCGCTGCGCGCGGCGGGGCACGCGGTCGAGTTCGTCCCGGCCGATTTCCGGCGCTTCCAGGAGATCGCCGAGCGCTTCTCGCCCCGCGTCGTCGCGACGGCGGCTTCTCCTCCGGCCGACGACGGCACCGTCTCGTTCTCCCTGCACGCAGGCGCCACGATCGAGGAGATCCACGCCGCCGCGCGCGACCCGGAGCGGCTGCTGGTCGTCGAGACCAGTCCGCACTTTCCGCGGACGTTCGGGCGCGACCCCGAGCATGGCCATCGGATCCCTCTTGCCGACGTCGACGTCTGGATCGAGGGGGACGCGCGACCGACCGAGCTGCCGGACAAGCCGGCGGGTCCCGTCGAAGAGGCGATCGCCGAGCACGTCGCCGCGTTCATTCCGCCGGGCGCCACGCTCCAGACGGGGATCGGCGGCATCCCGAACGCGGTCGTCGCCGTGCTCGCCGAGGGCGCCGGCGGGGACTACGGCGTGCACAGCGAGATGTTCACGACCGGCCTGATGCGTCTCCACGAAGCCGGCCGCGTCGCGAACCGGAAGGGCGTCTACGACGGCGTCTCGATCACGACCTTCGCGATGGGCGAGCGCAGTCTCTACGACTGGCTCGACGGCAACGACGCCGTGGCCTTCCTGCCCGCCGAGGTCGTGAACGATCCCGCGGTGATCGCGCGCAATCGCGACATGATCTCGATCAACGGTGCGCTCGCCGTCGATCTCCTGGGCCAGGTGGTCGCCGACTCCCTCGATGGCGTACAGCACTCGGGAATCGGGGGACACGAGGATTTCCTCGCCGGGGCCGGGCGGATCGCCGAGGGACGCTCTTTGCTCTGCCTGCCCGCGACCGCGCGAGTCGACGGGGCCGCGCGCTCGCGCATCGTGGGGTCGCTGTCGCCCGGATCGATCGTCACGAGCCCACGCCACCAGGTGGACGTCGTGGTGACGGAGCACGGCGCGGCGGAGCTCGCCGGACGGACGGTCGGAGAGCGCGCGCTCGCGCTCGCCGAGATCGCCGCGCCCGAAGAGCGGGACGCGCTGCGTTCCGCCGCGCGGGAAATCGCGACGCGCGGGGTCCTGACGTAGCGCGGGCGGGGTCGGGGAGACGGGAGCGCCCCAGGCGTTATCGTCTTCGGCGGTTCTCGCGCGACGCGCTCGTCCCTCTCCGGATCTCGTCGATCCCGGACGGGTGTTCGCGCCGCGGCGTGAGCGGGAGAAGATCGCCATGGCCTATGACGAAGGCCTCGCCCGAAGCGGGCGATCGCCCGCGAGAAGGGAGCGCGCAAGCGTCGGTTCGACGGTGAAGATGGGCTGGTTCGATCATGTGCGGAGCGCGCTGACGCTCACGGTGATCACCCTGAACCTGGCGTTCTGGGTGATCGCGCTCGTCGTGCTGGGATTCACGAAGGGCATCGCGGGCCCCGTGCGTCCGGCGATCGATCGCGTGCTCGAGGGCTGCTATCGCGTCGCGATCGCGATCGACGATGCCTGGCTGCGGGGCGTGATGGGCGCCCGCTGGCGGAACCCCGATCTCGCGCTGCCCAAGGACGAGCTCTGCATCGTGGTCTCGAATCACGCGTCCTGGGCGGACATCCTCCTCCTCCAGAGCGCGATCGCTCGCCGCGGTCCGCTCCTCAAGTTCCTGACGAAACGCGAGCTCGCCTTCATTCCGATCTTCGGCGTGATCTTCTGGGCCTTCGATTTTCCGCTGCTGCGGCGGGTCACGAAGGAGGGCCAGGACGAGGCCGCCCGGCGCGCCGCGGACGCGGAGGCGCTCTCCGCCGCCTGCGAGGCGGTTCGGCGGCGGCCGGCCGCCCTCACGAACTTCGTCGAAGGCACGCGCGCGTCGCCCGAGAAGATCGCGGCGCGCGGGGGTCCCTACCGCAACCTCCTGCCACCGCGCGTCGGCGGCTTCGCGTCCCTGGTGGAGGCCCTCGACGGGGATCTCGACTCCGTGCTCGACGTCACCCTCGTCTCGCCCGAACGCCCCGCCTTCTGGGCCTTCCTGAGCGGGCGGCTGCCCGAGATCGAGGTCCGCGCGG
>JBCCZJ010000502.1:0-3482 GCA_039187915.1 Myxococcota bacterium | reverse complement strand
TCCCGGCGGCGATCTCGGATCTGGCCTTCCGCGCGCGCGGTCTCTCGCGCGCGCCGCCGGGATGAAAGCCTCGCTGCCGACTTCGGCAGCGAGGGTCCAGGGGCGACAGTCCGCCGGGGCGCCCTCGCACGAGACGACTTCGAGTACGAGCGGGACGTCCTCGCCCGCGGTCGCGCCGGCGCTCGCGGCGCGCACGGTGACCGTCACGCCGAGCGCCTCGGCGGTGCGAGGCAGTCGATGCTCCGCGCGCGCGAAACGATTCAGCACGTCGAGCGTCGCCGGCTCCGTCGACGCGCCGACGGGGACCGTGCGCGCGAGCTGGACGCTTCCCGGGACGCACTCGACGAGGCAGGCCACGAAGTCGACGTCGACCGCGAGGGACCAGCCCGTCTCCGCGTCTGCGGCGACGGTCGCCTCGCTCGCGAGCAGGACCTCGTCTTCGTAGCCGTAGGTCGTGAGCAGGCCGTCGGCTTCGGCGAAGACCTGCGGTGCCGGCCAGGCGATCGGACCGATCCCTTCCGCTGGGCTTCGCCATGCGAGCTTCGTCGCCGCGCCCGAGTCGCCGGGATGCTTCCAGTAGACGTGCCAGCCGGGTTCGAGCTCGAGGAGGACGCCGACCGCGACGCGATCGCCGGGGGCGACCCGGGCCGCGTCGACGAGGAGCTCGGCGCGCACCCGGGCGCCGCTCTTGCCGAGCAGGGCGTCGCCGGTCGCGCCTGGAGCAGCGAGCGCGGCCGTCGGGGCCACGAGCCCGGCGCTGAGCAGCGCGAGGACGATGCCGAGGGCGCGCATCCAGCGCGGCGGACCCGGCTCGGAAGCGGCGGTGGAGAGGGACATGAGGAAGGCCTCGGATCGGGCGCGTCGTCGGCTTCAGTACGGTCGTCGTTCGGCGCCCGGCTCAGGGCTCGGTGATGCGGATCTCGGTCGAGCCTCTGGGCAGGTCGAAGGTGTGGAGGTCCCGGGCGAGGATCGTGTCGCTCGAGAGTCCGCGCCGGAAGATCCGTTCCCCGATCCCTTCCGGGGCAGCGGGCACCAGATGGTAGAGCACGAGCTGCCGGACGCCCGCCTCCTCTGCGGCCGCCTCGAGCGTCAGGGAATCGGCGTGATAGTCGATCACGTCGGTCATGATCGTGGGGAGGACGGGCACCTCGAGCTCCGTCGTGATCTCGATCATGGTGTCGAGCATGTGGCGGGACAGCGCGTCGTGGAGGACGAGGTCGGCGTCCTTTGCGGCCGAGAAGAGGGTTTCGGTCGCATTGCTATCGCCGCTGATCACGACCGATCGGCCGCCGTAGTCGACGCGATACCCGATCGCCGGCTCGATCGGCGGGTGCTCGACCGGGAAGCTCGTGATCCGCATCAGGTCGTCCTCGAAGACGACGTCGCCCGGCGTGAAGGCCTTCGCGCGCATCGGCCCCGCGGCGGGCGGGAGGAGCTCGGCCCCGTGGTGGGCGACGCGGTATCGGAAGTCGTGGCGGTAGGCCGTATTGAAGCCGCCGACGACCTCGGCGATCCCCGGGCCGCCGTAGATCGGCAGGCGCTCGCGTCGCCCGTTCACCCAGCTCACGAGGTTCACGTCGGGGATCCCGGCGATGTGGTCGGAGTGGAAGTGCGTGAGGAGCACGGCGTCCAGCCGCTCCATCGGAAGCTGCGCCTGGGCGATCCGCAGCGGCGAGCGCGCACCGACGTCGAAGAGGAAGAAATGCTCCTCGGTGAGGACGGCGATGCAGGCCTGCGCCCGCTCGGGCAGGTTGCCGAGGGGCGAGGCGCTGCCACAGACGACCACGCGCATGCCGTCGATCGGCGGCGGGGCCGAGGAGAAATTCGCCCGGATCACGCGCGAGAAGAGGGCGTCCTCGATCGACGTACAGCCCGTGGCGCCCAGGGACGCGAGGAGCAGGGCGATCAGGGTCGTTCGGATCGGGTGGCTTCGCATGGTCGTTCTCTCTCGCGCTGCGCTCGGGGTCGAGCCGGCTTCGGTAAAGGAAAGGGTCGGGCTCCGGTTGGAGCGGGGAGGGCATCCGCCCGCCGGTCGGACGGGTTCAGGTCTCGAGCAGGCTGTGGATCGCGGACACGAGGACGCGCTTCGCGCTCGCGACCGAGAGGCGCTCGTGCCGACGGAGCTCCTCCCAGTACCGGAACGAAAGCAACGCCCGCAGCGCCGCCGTCTTTTCGCGTCGTTCGCGCTCGGAGAGGCCTCGCAGCTCTTCGGCGAAGGCGCGCCGCAGGCTACGGCGGACCTCGGAGCGGAGCCACGCATAGCGGTCCTGGACCGCCTCGGAAAAGGGCTCGAGGAGCTCGGCAGCGCGGCGCACCCGCGTCGTCCGCTCGAAGCCGTAGGCCGCGCGCGTCACGAGAGCTTCGACGCGCTGCTCACGCGTCCCCTCGAAGGCGAAGGGCGGGAGCTGACCCGCGAGCCGTTCGAGCTGGAGCGTCGCCGCAGCTTCGACCAGCGCGTCCATGTTCTCGAAATGCCGGAAGACGGCCCGGGTGGAGACGCCGGCGCGCGCGGCGACCTCGCCTGCTCCGGGTCGCAGGAGCCCGTCCTCGAAGCAGTCGAGCATCGCTTCGGCGACCGCTTCGCGGGTCCGCTCGGAGCGGGCGTGTCGTCCGTCGCTTGTGGGCACCCGGGGATCCTGTATCGTCACTCGAAGTGACAATACCAGGTCGCGGCCGGCACGCAACGCAGCGTGTCTCGTGTCGCGGGCGGCGAAGCGCCGCGCCGCCGGGTCGAGGTTGGACCCCAGCGCGCTTCGTCGAGGGGAGCACGGACATGCGTTGGGGACTCGGAATCGGCCTGGCCCTCGCGATCCTGATCGGGGTCGCCTACGTCAATCGCCTCGAACTCGCCCTGGGCGGGATCCGACTCGCGACCGACCTGACCGAGGACATCGGGCCGAAGCAGGACGTGCCCTGGTCGACGGGAACGGATCCGCAGGGCAGGGGGCCCGCTGAGCGGCCGCCCAACGTGATCCTGATCCTGGCCGACGATCTCGGCTGGAACGACCTGACCTTCGGCGGCGGCGGCGTCGCGAACGGGACCGTGCCGACGCCAAACATCGATTCGATCGCGGCGGAGGGGGCGAACTTCACGAACGGCTATGCGGCGAACGGGACCTGCGCGCCGTCCCGCGCCGCGCTGATGAGCGGGCGCTACGGCACGCGCTTCGGCTTCGAGTTCACCCCGACGCCGCCCGGTATGATGCAGCTCGTGCCGCAGCTCGCGGGGAACGACGAGCGCGTCCGGCCTTCGATCCTGTACGACAACGCCGAATCGGTCTCCTACGAGTCGATGGGGATGCCGGCTTCCGAGATCTCGCTCGCGGAGCTTCTCGGGGAGCAGGGCTACCACACGGCCCACATCGGGAAATGGCATCTGGGCCGGACCAACGGCATGGCGCCCCATGACCAGGGCTTCGACGAGAGCCTGTTGATGGCGAGCGGGCTCTACCTGCCGGAGGACGACGCAGGGGTGGTGAACG
>JBCCZJ010000501.1:0-3597 GCA_039187915.1 Myxococcota bacterium | reverse complement strand
CGGTCGCCCGGTGGCGCAGGGTCGCCCGCCGCAAGCGGGCGCGAAGCGCTTCCGGGAGGGTGCGAAGCGCTCGCACCTGATCGACGAAGAGGGTGTCTCCACCGGACTCGGGAACGTGCACCGCCCCGCAGCCCCGTGTAGGCAGGCGGACGCGCGACGTAGCTCGTGTCGGTGTGGAAGACGCTGCGCGGAGGGCGGTCCCGGCCGACGTTGCTGATCAGGTTCAGCTCCGGCCGCGTGGGGATCCGCTGCTCGCCGACGGTGAAGGTCAGATTGCCGAGGCCCCGCAACAAACGCACGAAGTCGCGATCGGTGGCTTGCTGGTCGCGGAACACGACGAAGCGGGACGACGCGAGCACTCGCCGGAGCTCGCGCGCGTCTCGCGCGCCCGCCTGGGCGATCGGCAGCTGCGACACCTCACAACCCATCTCTCCGAGCCTCGTCAGCTTCACGGCGTGGCGAACCTCCCCGGTTCGGCGCGGGTCCCGCCGTAGACGAGACTGCGGTCGATGTCGCCGTAGTGGACCCGTGACGTAACGGGTGAATGACACGGCGGGGACGCGCTTCGGTCCGGACTCTCTGACTGCTCCGTCGCCGACCTCGTCGGCGCGAGCACGTACGTATTAGTCCGATGTGCGCGGCCCATTCTCTCTCCGAATGCGCGCGGACTCTAAGAGGGGTCGAAGGTCTGTCAACGTAGAGTGCGGACAAACGTTGATTTTCGAGCGGGCCTCGTTCGGACGCTATCGCTTGACACTCGCGATTCCGAAGCTCGCGCCTTCCGTCCGACCCTGCGCCACTTCGCCCGACTCGACCGCTTCGTGACGCGTGCGCGTCGACGACCGCGCCGTGATGCGCGCATACCATTGGACGAGGTTCCGTCCGCGCGACGAGTCGCCCGAGGACTAGTCGGATCTGGGGGTTTCGTTCTGCCCGGCATGCAGCCGGCGAACGGTTTCGACGACGTCGACCTCGTCGGCCGACTTGTCGCGCCGGAAGCGCTTCACGCGCGCGAAGCGGAGCGCGAGACCAGCGGGATACTGCGGACTCGATTGCACGTCGCTCACCGCGATCTCGACCACGAACTCGGGCCGTACGTGCACGACGTGACCCTCGCGACCGACTTCGAGCGCGAGCAGCGCTTCCGTCTGGGTCTCCAGCATGCGATCGGTGAGGCCCTTGAAGGTCTTCCCGAGCATCACGAAGCCTCCCGAATCGGGATCACGGGCGCCGAGATGGAGATTCGAGAGGAAGCCCTCGCGCCGACCGCTCCCCCACTCGGCAGCGAGCACGACGAGGTCGAGCGTGTGCGCCTGCTTGAGCTTCAACCACTCGCTGCCGCGATTGCCGGCCGCGTACCGCGCCGTCAAGGACTTCGCCATGACGCCCTCGTGTCCGCGCTCGAAGGCCTGACGCAGGAACGCGGCGCCCGCGGCGGGGTCGTCGGTGACGATCCGCGGGATGCGCACGTCTTCCGTCGCGCCCTCGTCGAGATGCACGACGCGCTCGGAGAGCGGCCGGTCGATCAGGTCCTCCCCGTCCCGCCGCAACACGTCGAAGAAGAACACGCGAAGCGGTAGACGGCGTCGGAGCGCTTCGTCGTCGCTCTTCCGCCCGAAACGCCGCATCGTCACCTGGAAGGGATGCGGCCGGCCGTCGTCACGCAGCGCGAGCACCTCGCCGTCGACGATGTACTCCTGCGCGGGCTGGGCCAGGGCGATCTCGACGATGTCGGGGAGCGCCGCGGTCACGTCGTTCAGCTGCCGCGAGAAGATCCGCACTTCGCTCCCGACCCGATGGATCTGGACGCGAGCGCCGTCGAGCTTGTACTCGAGCGCCGCTTCCCCGAGCAGGTCGAGCGCCTGCGCGACGTCGTCGGCGGGCGACGCGAGCATCGGCCGGATGGGCGACATCGGCTCCAGCCGGAACGGCTCGAGCCCCGAGCGACCGTCGCGCATGACGGCCGCCGCTACGGGCGCCGGGTCCGACGCGAGCATGACGGCGCGACGGATCTCCTCCGGCTCGATCCCGCTCGCCTCCGCGATGCCCTCGATCAACACGCCCTCGAGCGCGCCCTGGCGGATTTCCCCGAGCACCAGCCGCGCCAGGAAATCGTGCTCGGACGCGGTCGCGCGCTCGAGGAGCCCCCCGAGCAGCGCGCGCCGTCGCTCCTGCGAGCCCTTTCCCGTCGTCCTGGCGATCGTCGAGAACGTTGCATCGACCTCGGCGAGGGTCAGGGAGGCCTCCGCCGCGCGAGGCGTGTCGCGCAGATCCCGCAGCACCGCGGGACCGAGGCCGATCCGTCCCTGCGGCAGGGTCCCGGTCCAGTAGTGGACGACGAGTCCGGCCTCTTCCGGCCCTGCCAGGCGCAGGCCCTCGCCCAGCAGCGAGCGCTTGCGCAAGCGGCTTCGCGTCGCGGCGACGTCGTTCGAGATGTCCACGAGCCGGGAGAGCTGCATGTCGCGGGGCGCCTTCGTTCGCTCCGACGGCTCAGGGAACGAGTTCCTGGCCTCGCCACCGGCCGTCGCGTTCCAGGAAACGTATCCGGCGATGGCCATCCCGGCCGAGCCGCAACCACTCGAGTTCGACGACGGCACACTCGAGGACGGCGAAGTGGGCGAAGCCGTCCTCGTCTGCTTCCCCGAAACGCGGCTCGACGCCGGCGTCGAGCGGCGTGGCCGGCGCCGGCTCGACCGCGTAGAGCCGCCGCGCCCCCCTGCCCTGCCGCGTCCAGGCCGTGCGGGCGACCGCGTCGTCGCGATGGATCGCGGCCCGTGTCTCGGCCCGGACCTGCAGGCGGCGGCGCGGGTCGTAGAAACACCAGCTCATCGCCGGCGCGATCCCGAGCCCTTCGAGCTTCTCCGCGCGATCGTCGGAGTGGAGCGTCAGCACCGCCCGTTCGGCATCGGCTTCACGAAGGACGACCGTGCGCGCCCGCACGCCGCGTCGCGGACACGCCGTCGCCACCACCGGATGCCGGAAGGCGTGCCGGCGGTCGACGACCCCACGAGCCAGCCGCGCCCAGACGTCCTGCCAGATCGCCTCCGGTCCGTCGTCGTACTCCGTCATCCGAACGCGCTCCCCGCTCCGTTCACGCGCGCTCCGTTCTGCCGCGCCGCTCCCAGATCACCTTCGTTCCGCGCGCGGGGTGGACCTCCGAGACCCGGAACGCGAGCTCCGCGATGTCCGGCACCGCACGATCGACGCAGAGTTCGACGACGGGCTCCCGGCCCTTCCGCCGGCGCGCCTCGAAAGGATGGCCCGAGAGCCGCTGGAAGGTGTCACGGCCGCGAGGCGCCGAGAAGCGCGTCGCGCCCGTGTTGATCGGCGTGAGCCAGACGCGCCGGCCGTGACGTGCGAGGAGCGCCGCCGTGTCGACCTCGATCAACGTGTGCGACAACGCGCGGATCGCCCGCGCGTTGCGAAGGCCGTCGACGCGCTTGCGGGAGACCCAGAAGAAGACCTTCGCGTTCAGCGTGCGCAGCCAGTCCTCCGGCTCGAGCCCATCCTCGAGGGCGCGCGCGAGGGCGCCCTCGCTCATCGGCCGCTGGTCACGCAGCACGGCCCGACCGTGCTCCGGGTGCCGCAGCTCCACGG
>JBCCZJ010000500.1:0-3608 GCA_039187915.1 Myxococcota bacterium | reverse complement strand
CGTACGAGGACGCTCTCGCGAACGTCTTCGAGATCGTCGAGACCGGGGACGCCGAAGTCGCGGTCGTCCGCGCCGATGGGGCAGTCCACGAGATCGTCGAGCCGGCGAGCCCCCCGCCAGTAGATCCGGCGGGAAGCCGGCGCGACGATCTCGTGGACTGCCCCATCGGCGCGGACGACCGCGACTTCGGCGTCCCCGGTCTCGACGATCTCGAAGACGTTCGCGAGAGCGTCCTCGTACGTGTTGACCAGGAAGTCCGCGCGCGGGTGCGCGAACACCAGCGCCGTCACGTCGAACTTCTCCACGCGGATCCGCTTGCGCGGAAGAATCGACATCACGCGATGTCGGCCCGGCCCGAGAACCCGCTCGAAGCGACCGTCGCGGAACAGGAGCGCCCGCTCGTGTTCGGCGACGGCGAACGTCTTGAACATCCACATTTCGTCTACCTCCGTTCATTCTCTCTCGTTCGTTCCGGACGACCCGTTTCGTCCGGGGAAATGCGAGGCGAGGCCCTCGACGAGGAGGGGCGGTCGCTGGCATGCGCGCACCGGGAACATCTCTCCCGCAGTCGCAGCGAGTCGGTCCCAGCCTTCGCGAGGCGCGCCGTCGAAAGACGAGTCGCATCACGGGACCACACCGATCGCGGCGCCCCTTCGTCCACACTCCGGGCGCGCCACAGGGGCCAGCGATCAGGGCATCCTCCGCGCTGCTGGACGTGTCGCTCGCGACGTACCGGAGTACGGCGTTCGAGACTCGACGAGCGAGAGGGCCTCGCGCTTTTGTTGCGGCCGTGAACCCGGCCAAAGGTGGGGAGTCGAACCCCGGTCCTTGCGGACCATCCAGGTGTCCTCATCTAGGAAGCGTTGGAGCAGGAATCGAACCTTCGACCTACGGAGTGACAATCCATTGCTCTGACCCGCTGAGCTATCCACGCTGGCGCTTCGGGCAGTCGTTGGCCCCGGCAGACGAGAGGAGAACGAACTCCTTCGCCCCAGGTCGGCATACGGAACCGACTCCGCTGGTGACCGGTCGCTGCGCGATGCTCGTTTTCGGATGCGTCCTTTCGTTTCGTTCATCCGTGAAGTTGGTGCGAGCCGTGGGAATCGAACCCGACATCTCCGGAGCCACGTTCCGGCGTTCTCCCGTTGAACCAGACCCGCCATCGTCATTGCCGGGCGACGCGCGAGGGAAGCTCTTCCCAGGCGCACCGGTCCCGTCTTGCGCCCGCGAATCGTTTCGCGGACGCAGTCATCCAAGGGCGCGACACGACGTCGCGCGAATCCGCGGCCCGAGACGCGCGCGAGGAGACACGTCCTCGCGGCGGACTTCGTCGGACGAAGTCCTCGCTCTCCGAGCTCGCTCGAAGCGCCGCTGGTTCCAGCGAGTGCTGGCTAGGGCGCGAGCGAAACGAGGTCGGATCCCGAATCAGTCAGGCTGAAGCGGGGGGAGCCGATATGGCGCTCGAATTCGGCGCTCGCGCCGTGATTCCACGCCGACGTCGCTCGACACACCGTCTGCTTCTGTTGCTGCATCTGATTCCATCCTGTTCGCGAGACCGACATGGTTCGCACCTCGTCTGGAGTGGCCGCGCAACTTATCGTCGATCCGAATCCTGTCAACGATAAATCGACGCCGCACTCCAGATTCCCCGTTGGTTGCGCACTATCCGAACTCGACCACGACCGAATGGGCCTCCTCTTCGACACGCATCGGTGTCTCCACGAAGCGACGGATCACCTCGAGGTTCGTCCGACCGTGCTCGGAGAGCGGCATCGTTCGCAAGGCCCCCTTCCCCGCCATGGCCATCGGGATCATCAGCTGGTCCGCCAACCGGACGCCGATCGGAACGTCTGCCGAGACGAAGCGCTCGAACTCCGCCGCTGCGCGCGACGCGACCTTCTCCGCGCGAACCCGTCGCTCCGCGAAGCCGGCGAAGAGCTCGGCACCGCCTTCGAAACGCGCCTCGATCTGGACCACGTTCCCCGGGCCCTTCGACCGCGGATCCTCCTGCATCCGTAGATCCGGATCTTCGAGTCGAAGCCTTCGGCGCAACGTCTCGAGCTCACGCTCGGCGATCGAGGCGGGCAGGTTCGCGAAGAGCGCCGTCGCCTGGACGGAAGCAATCGGGCCTCGCTCCAGGATCGACACCGGACGCGGTCGCCCCGCCGGCCGAACCTCGAAGGCGATCTCGCCCCCACCCGCCGGATAGAAACCCGGCCGACCGAGTTCGGCGGCGACCTCCATCCCCATCTGGCGGATGCGCGGAAGGAAGACTCGCTCGAAGAAGTCGAAGGTCGGCGCGAAGGGGTTGTGGGTCCCGCCCTCGACGACGATCCGGCTCGGCTCCTCCGCGAGAAGGAGTGGAGGCAGGATCGTCTGGGCGACGAGCGTCGTGCTGCCGGCCGAGCCGATCGCGATTCGGTGCTCGCCCGAACGAATGGGGCCGGGTCGGACGACGAGACTCGACGCGCCGATTTCGGCGCCTTCGATCTGCGCCCCGATCGCCTCGGCCGCGCGAACCGAAGCGAGGTGCTGCCGAAGCAGTCCCGGCTTCGGACGAGCCGCCCGGATGTTCACGATCCGGGCAGCCCGCCCCGTCACGAGGGAGAGGGACAACGTGGTGCGGAGGATCTGTCCTCCGCCCTCGCCCATGGAGCCATCGATTTCGATCATCGTTCTGTCTCCTTCCCGCCTAACCCTTCACGCACACGACCTGGCGGAGCGTATGGACCACGTCCACGAGATCCCGCTGCGCCGCCATCACGTCGTCGATCGACTTGTACGCCCCCGGCGTCTCGTCGAGGACGCCGCCGTCCTTGCGACATTCGATCCCCTCCGTCGCCTTGGCGTGATCCTCGAGCGTGAAGGTCTTGTTGGCCTTGGCCCGGGACATCTTGCGACCCGCGCCGTGGCTGCAGCTATGGAAGCTCTCCGCGTTGCCCTTGCCACGCACGATGTACGATCGCGCCCCCATGCTTCCCGGGATGATCCCCAGGTCGCCCTCGCGCGCCCGGACCGCGCCCTTTCGCGTGATCAGAACGTTCTCACCCAGGTGGTGCTCCCGGCTCACGTAGTTGTGGTGACAGTTCACCGCCAGGAGCTTCGCCTCGAAGGGCGGGATTCCCGCGCTCTCGCGGATCGCCCCGATCACGGCTTCCATCATCAGCTCGCGGTTCGCCATCGCGTAGGCCTGCGCCCACTCGACGGCCTCGACGTACTCGACGAAGTGATCCGTGCCTTCCGGCAGATAGGCGAGATCGACGTCCGGCAGGTTGATCATCCACCGACGCATGTCTTCCCGCGCCAGCTCGATGAAGTACCGACCGATCTTGTTGCCGACCCCACGCGACCCGCTGTGAAGCATGAACCAGACCCGATCCGCCTCGTCGAGGCAGACCTCGATGAAGTGGTTGCCCGTTCCGAGCGTCCCGAGGTGAGTCGCGTGGTTCGCCTTCCGGACACCGGGGTGCTTTTCGACGATCGCGTCGAAGCCCGGTGCAAAGCGCGCCCAGACCGACTCGACCCGCGCCGGCAGTCGCCCCCAAGCGCCCTTGTCCCGCGACTTCCCCTGTCCGGCGGACCGACCATGGGGCACGGCCTTCTCGATT
>JBCCZJ010000499.1:0-3622 GCA_039187915.1 Myxococcota bacterium | reverse complement strand
CCTGCCGGCATGGGTCGCGGCGGAAGCATTCGTCATCCGCGGCTTCTGGATCGACGATCTCGGCGGCGTGCCCTGGGCGACGCTCAGCGCCGCGATCGCCTTCGGTGCGGCCAGCGCTGGCGCGCTCCGTCTCCTCGACGTCGAGGCCCGGGTCGATGCGATGGCGTCGTCTCGTCGAAAGAGCGGACCGAACCCGGTCGTGCTGCGCGCGGCGCGGATGCGGAGCGACGGCGATCCCTATCAGGCGTTCGACCTGATCCAGGCCGCCTGGCGGGAGGATCCCGGGGATCCCGACGTCAGCGAGGCCTTCTTCTCGATCGCGGTCGAAGTCGATCAACCCGAAGCCGCGTCCGAAGCGATCCTGCCGCAGCTGCGCGCCGCTCTCCGTAAGGGCGAGTTCACGCGGGCGATCGACTACTGGTATCCCCTCGCGGCGAAGCGTTGCGACGTCCGCCTCGAGCCCACGGCTTTCGTGCGCCTCGGCGAGGCGCTGCTCGACGCGAGCCATCCGGAGGAGGCGCTCTTCTCGCTTCGCGGAGCGATCGATGCCGGCGTTTCGTCGGCCGGAGCCGCGCGGATCGTGAACATCGCGCGGGACCTCGACGCGGACCTCACCCGCACGTCCGCCGAGCTCGCCCTGGCCGACGAGACGATCGAGGGCCAGCTGCGCGAGGAGCTCGAACGCCTCGTCGCAGCGAGCGCTCCGCCGGCGCCCGCGCACCCCGCGCCGCCGCCGGAGTCCCGCTCCCAGCTCGACCGACGCGTGCAGGCCGAGCACCAGACGCTGGAGACGACGGCCTTCCCGCTCGAGCTCGACAGCGACGTCGAGACGGCCGCCTCGCCGGAGGCGAACGAAGAAGCGCTCGCCGCTCAGGCGCTCGACCCGGGCGCGCTCTCCGCCGAGACCCTCGCGGACGACGCGACCCCTGCTCCCGAGGCGGCGCCCGTCGACTCGGGGGACGTGCTCTCGCACTGGAACGATCAGTCGGCCCTCGACGCCGACACGCTGAGCGATCTCTCGGGCGACCTCGGCTCGACCGTCGGCGAGGAGGACCTCTTCGAGGTCGATGACCTCGAGACCCCCGAGTCGGGCTTCGACTTCGGACTCGGCGACGCGGACGCGGTCGATCCCCGCGACGACGAGACCGATACCGATCTGACGCCGCTGATGGACGCGACCGACGAGCTCACGAGCCCGATCGCGGCGGATCCGGCGGACGAGGACACCTCGACCGCGGTCTTCGGCGAGGCCGAGACCCCGGCCGGGTCGGAGGCCGAAGCGCAGACGGCGTTCCTCGCGGTGCCCGAGTTCGACGGCGACGCGGCCCGGACCACCCTCTTCGACGCCGCACCGGCCGTCGCCGCCCCCGCGGACGACGACGCGGAGGCGCATACGGCTTTCCTCGACGCCGAGTACGACGACGCGCAGACGGCCTTCCTCGACGTCCAGGACGACGAGGCCCGGACGGTTCTCTTCGAGGGCGCTCCGCGTGGGTCAGCGCCGAACGCAGACATCGCGTTCGCTTCGCCGGCGTCGGAGACGACGGTGCTCTCGCTGCGCGCGATCAAGGCCGTGGACGCCGTCCCGGTCGGGGCGAGCGACGACTGGATCGAGATCGACGCGGCGGGGCGCGGCAAATCGAAGCTGCCTCTCGCCCGGATCGAGGCCATCGCGATCGGGGCCGTCGGGGGCCTCGGCCCGCGACCGGTGCTCGTGCTCGACTTCGTGCTCAACTGGACGGGTGAGGCGGACCAGCCGATCAAGTCGATCCGGATCCGGAGCGACCAGTTCGATCCGCTCGCCTTCGCACCGGGCGCGGCGAATCCGCTCGATGCGCTGACCGATTGGATCGCTTCGCTCGAAGCGCAGACCGGCGCCACTTGCCTGCCGACGCGCGAGGTACTCGCCGGTCGCTTCGGTCGCTTCGCCGACCTGGCGACCTACGAGCGCGACGTGCTGATGGCAGAGTCCGCCGCTTAGCGACCCGACATCGCGTCGAATTCCTCGGGCGATCGCTGGACGCCGCTCAGCCCGAGAGGCGGAGCTTCGAGCGGCTCGAGGCAGCCGTCGTAGAGCCGGCCTCGCACGTGGTGGAAGGCGTACTCGGAGATGCCCTTCGAGGTCATCCGGCACTTCGTGCTTGCCATGTGGAGCGTGATCACGCGGCGATGGCGGTTCGTCTGGTTGCCTCCGCTCCGATGGAAGAGCCGCGTGTTGAAGAGCAGGCACTGCCCCGGTGCCATCTCGAGGGCGATCGCGCGCGCGTGGAACGCGTCGACGCCCTCGACCCCCTCGGCGGCGAACGCGCCGGCGTTGATGCCGGCCCGTGCGCCATGCGCCTTCACGCCGTCGAGGTGGGAGCGGGGCACCACCTCGAGCGTTCCGTTCTGCGCGTCGACCGGATCGAGCGGGATCCAGACGCCGAGGCAATCGTCCTGGGGCGCGAACATGAAATAGAGCGCGTCCTGGTGGAAGGGATGCACGGATTCCGGAACGCCCAGGGGCTTGTAGATGAACATCAGGAGGAAGGCCATCAGGTCTTCGCCGATGATCGACTCGACGGCGTCGAGGACCTTCGGCACGCGGAGCGCCTCACGGAAGGTCGCGTCGAAACGATCCGGGTTCAGGATCTTCCAGACCGCGTGTTCGGGATCCTCCGGCATCGGAAGGTCGCCCTTCACGAACGAGATGTCCTTGACCACCCGGTTCGCCGCTTCGGGAGGCACGTCGCCGTGGACGATGTCCCGCGCGCGGTGGAGGAAGCGCTCGATCTCCTCGGGCTCGAGGACGGGCGGCAGGACGACGTAGCCCTCGCGCCAGTAGTGATCGATCTGCTCCCGTGTGAGGCTGCCCATGGTCTGCTCCCTCGGCGTGGGCCGTCTGGATAGCAGAGGCGAAGGCATCCCGACCGAACCCCCCGTCCGCCGCGCGCCGCGAGGTCCGAGCGTCCCGTCCCGTCCCGTGACGACGTCAGCGCGTGATGCGGTGGGTCCCGCTCGCGAGCCAGGCGAGCGATTCGTCCGCGCGATAGAAGTCGACGCGATACTCCCCTGGCCGCCAGCCGCGATCCGGCACGTCGAGATAGACGTAGCTCGAACGCGCGGCGGGCCGGAGCCGGTGCCGCTCGAAGAGCAGGATCTCGCCGTCCGCGACGCGGGTCCACTTCGCGAGGGCCTGGCCTACGCCGAGGCCCTGGCTCTCGAAGGACGCGTAGATCCGCGATACGTCGGCCGCGAACTGGCTCTGGGGCAGCGCCGCGCGATGGTCCCACGTGATCTCGCGGCTGAAGTCGATCGGCAGGATACGGGCGTCGGGCGCCTCGGCCTCGCGCAGCGTTCCGTCGATCGCGATCCGCGTGAGGTTGCGCGCGAAGGCGGGGACGTCCTCGACCCGGGCGAGGTCTTCGGGCTCGTAGTCGGTCGCGCTCACGATCAGCCGCTCGAGGGCGTCGGGCTCGAGCCCGTCGATCACGCCGTAGGCGACGAGCTCGAAGCCGGCCTCGGCGACGCGCGCTCGGATCGCGTCGAAGCCGGCCGTGTCCGCGCCGCGGCGAACGCCTTCCCCGGCGCGTTCGATCCAGGCGGCGAGGGCGCGCGGGACGGGGTCCGGCGGGGGGGTGGG
>JBCCZJ010000498.1:0-3644 GCA_039187915.1 Myxococcota bacterium | reverse complement strand
GCGACCGACAACCCCACCCGCTCCGCCGTCACCTCGGCCGTCTCCCGCGCGCGGCGCAGCGGGCTCGAGATCACGCGATCCAGGGACGATCGCGCGAGCCAATCCGCGACCCGTGCGGCCTGTGCCCGCCCCCGCGAACCGAGCGGCGGATCGTTCGGATCCGGATCCCCGGACTCGCCCGCCCGCGGCTCCGCGTGCCGTACGAGAATCAGCTCCATCGGGCCACGCTAGCAGCCGGATCCCCGCCCGAACCCGCTACCCTTCGCGCCGACGCAGGCGATACGAAGCGCGAGACCCATCCGGGATCCGCGCGAAAGGGGATGGCCGTGAGACGGAGCGAAACGGGTCGGGGAACGCGATCGCGCTGGGCAGCAGCGATCGCCCTGCTCGCCGGCCTCCTGCTTCTGCCGCACGCGGCGTCCGCCCAGGAGGCGACCGAAATCGCGGACGAGGTCGAGGCGATCGTCGATCCCCTCGTCCCGAGCGCCCTCGCCCAGTTCACGACGGCGGTCGAGAATCGCGAGCCGGTCGACCAGATCTCCTTCGTCGAGAACGACGTCCGCACCATCGTCTTCTTCTCGGATCTGCGGCAGCTGCAGGGCCGGACGATCACCCACCGCTGGCGCCACGGCGACGTGGTCCGCGCAGAAGTCGACTTCGAGGTCGGGGGACCGCGCTGGCGCGTATGGTCGAGCAAGGAGCTGCTCGAAGACTGGCTCGGTGATTGGACGGTCGAGATCGTCACAGACGATGGGGAGGTCATCGCCGCCGAGACCTTCACCTACACGGACGCCGGCCGCTGAGCCCCTCCTGTCGGCGGGCTGACCCGCCGGGGCCGCGCGCGGACGCCCTCGCCTACTGCGGCCGCTGGAGCGACCCGTCTGGCCGGACGCGTTCGTTGCGCTTGCGGGCCCCGTCGAGCACGAGGTCGACGCGCGCCAGGATCGCGGACGCGATCGCGCGCACGCGCGCCGGCGGCGAAGACGCCCCGTCCTCGATCGCGCGACCGAGCCCCTCGACGAGCCCACCCTCGATCGCATCCGCGAGGAGATCGGCGAGGACGTCGGGCGCGCGGTCTCCGCGAACGTGTTCGCGTTGCTGCTCGAGCGAGATCGCATCGCGCAGACCCGCGACGCCCCCGGCGCGGAGCCGGCGCGCCTCCTGCCAGGCGGCCCACCGGACGACCGGCTCTTCGGCGTTGCGCGCGGCGATCGCGCGACTCGCGTTCCGCAGGCTCGCCCGCAGACCCCGTTCACCGGCCCGGACCGCGCGCGCGACGGCGTCCGCTTCGGATTCGATCTCGCCCCGCACCCACGCCCCGGCGAGATCGGCCCGACTCGGGAAGTGATTGAAGAGTGTCGCGGGCGCGACGTCGCTCGCCTTCGCGACCTCGGCCAGCCGGGTCTCGCGCACGCCGTTTCGCCGGAACAATGCGACCGCGTTCGCAAGCAGCCGCGCGCGTGTCCGAGCGCGCTTGGTGGACAGGGTGCGCTGCGAGGATTCGACCGGCGTGGAGAGCGACTCGGGCATGGAAATGAACTTACTCTATTTTTTTACTTTCTCCACTTTTAGGCAGTGCCATAAAAATGCACTTTCTCTCACTTTGAGTGCGAAACGATCCGTGCGCCCGTTTCTGCTAGGGTGCGGCGCCGCGCGCCCCCGATCGCCCGCCTCCCTCGGCAGCCGGGCGAGGAGCCCCGATGTCCACACCGATCGACGATCTCTGCGCGCGCCTCACGCTCGACCCGCTCGATCGCGATCTCTTCCTGGGCCATCCCGGCGAGGGCGAATTCCGGCTCTTCGGGGGTCTGGTCGCGGCCCAGTCGGTCATGGCGGCGATCGCGACCCTGGGCGAGGACGAGCGCGGATCCCAGGCGGGCGGCAGCCTGCTCCACTCGATCCATGCGTATTTCCTTCGCCCCGGCAGCTACGACCGACCGATCCGCTTCGTCGTGGACCGGATCCGCGACGGCCGCACTTTCACGACCCGTCGCGTCGTCGCCCACCAGAACGGCGAGGCGATCTTCAACATGGCGGCCAGCTTCGCGCGCCCCGAAGACGGCATGAGCTACCAGCGACCCGCGCCGGTGATCGACGGGCCCGACGGCCTGGCGGAGTGGACGGACGTCCGGAACCGGGGCCTCGGGCTGCCGCCGCCGGAGGTCTACGACAACCCGATCGAGGTCCGCGTCCTCGACGAGAACGAGTTCGCGGAAGGGCAGCCGAAGGATCCCGTGCGTTCGGTGTGGATGCGGCCGCGCGGCGTGATCCCGAACGATCCGGACCTCCACACGGCGATCCTGATCTACGCGACCGATCGCACGCTGATCGGCACGGCCATGAAGGGCGCGGGCGGGATTCCCATGAAGACGCACATGGGTTCGAGCCTCGACCACGCGGTCTGGCTGCATCATCCCATCCACTGGGACGACTGGATCATCCTGTCGTCGGTCTCGCCGATCGCGCAGCACGCTCGCGCGCTGATCTTCGCCGGCATGTACGACACCGAAGGCGTACAGGTGGCGTCGATCGCGCAGGAAGCCCTCGTCCGGGAACGTCGGAGGAAGTAGCGGGCGCCCCGCCGCTCCGCGCTCAGTCCTTCGCCGGCTTCTTCTCGGGCTTCGGCGCGAAGACGACGTCCTGGACGGCGAAGGTACCGGCCTCGAGCGTTTCGTCGACGACGAACCGGTGCTCTGCCACGCGCGCCGCCGCGAGCACGTCCTCGGCGACCCGTTCGAGCGTGGCGAGCGTGCCGGCGTCGGTTGCGAGGGTCAGCGTCTCGACTTCCCGGCCCATCGACACCTCGGCGTCCGCCTTCGCCTTGTTGATCGCAGCGAGCGCGGCGACGGCGGTGTCGAAGCTCCGTTCGTCGGCCGGGGCGTCCGTACCTTCGAAGTCCGCAGCGGCGGGCCATGCCGCACCATGGATGCTGCGCGCGGCCGCGTCCCCTTCGGGCGCGAAGTCGTCCGCGAAGGCCCAGCTCCAGACCTCTTCCGTTATGTAGGGCAGCGTCGGCGCGAAGAGCCGCAGGAGCGTCGAAAGGCCGAGGCGCAAGGCCGCGATCGCGGAGCCGCTCGCCGCGGAGTCCTCCTCGAACGCGCGCGCGCGGTTCTTCGTCAGCTCGGCGTACGTGTCCGTGAAGTGCGTCCAGAAGAAGCGCTCGGTCTCCTGCAGGGCCTGGGCGTACTGATAGGCCTCGAAATGGGTCGTCGCCGAATCGACGAGCGCCGACAGCTTCGCGACGAAGGCGCGATCGAGCTCCGAGGTGATCGGGGACGTCTCGCCTTCGTAGGAAAGCACGAGCTTCGCGACGTTGAAGATCTTCGTGTAGAGCTTCTTGCCGATCCCGAAGACCGCCTCGTCGAAGGCGGTGTCCGAACCGAGGCGCGCCGAGGCCGCCCAATAGCGCGCCGCGTCCGCGCCGTACTTCTCGATCAGCGGCAGCGGCGTCGTCACGTTGCCCTTGCTCTTCGACATCTTCTTGCGGTCGGGATCGAGGATCCAGCCCGAGATCAGAGCGTTGTGCCAGGGCACTTCGTCCTCGTGGAGCATCGCCTTCGCGATCGTGTAGAACGCCGGCACCCGGCGCGAACTGCCCCGCGCTGAATCCCTGAACTGGCTGGCTGTCGAATGGCCCCGTGCGT
>JBCCZJ010000497.1:0-3649 GCA_039187915.1 Myxococcota bacterium | reverse complement strand
GGCGTGCGGCCTGGCCTCTGGCGAGGGCAGAGTTCCCGGGCGAGGGTCAGCTGTCCGAGGCCGGGGCGCGCGGCGGCATGGGCGAAAGGAATCGCCTGCCCCTCTTCGGATCGCACCAGCACGCGGGTCGAGGTCACGCCGCGGCTCAGCAGGACGAGCAACACGCCGGGGGCGCCGAGGGACGGGTTGGACATTCGGTTTTTCCTCCGTTCGGGACGACCCGCCGGCCGCGGCAGGGCCGGGCCGGTCGATCGTTCGGAGGGCGCCCGACGAACGATGGCCGGCGCCGGAGCCTAGCCGCTCGGTCGTGCGCGCCTGGGGACACGCCGCGAAGCGCGGCCGCGTCTTCGAAGGAAACGAACGCCGAAGCACGGCGGGTTCCCCGCGCACCCGCGCCCTCCCGCGCTATACCTCCGGAGGCGCGTCCGTCCGCTCGAATCGGCCGAGACGAGCGGACCCGGCGAACGGACGACGAGCATGACTCTCGACGCGTTCCGCGTCGGGTCCATCGCCCGCGCCGAGGCGAGGAGCGTCCGACCGGTGGAATGGCTCAACTACCATCACCTCCTCTACTTCTACACCGTCGCGCGGGAAGGCAGCGTACGGCGCGCGAGCGAAGTGCTCCGCCTCGCCCAGCCCACGCTCAGCGGGCAGATCCGGAAGCTCGAGGAAGCCCTCGGCGAGCCGCTCCTCGAACGCGACGGCCGCGGGCTCAAGCTGACCGCGAACGGCCGACTCGTCTTCGAGTACGCGGAGACGATCTTCTCGACCGGACAGGAGATGTTGAGCGCGCTTCGGACGAGTCCCGAAGGCCCACCGGCGCGGCTCGTCGTCGGGCTCGCGGACGTCGTTCCGAAGCTGATCGCGTACCGCCTGCTCGAGACCGCACTCGACGGAGACGAGCCCGTCCAGTTCGTCATCCAGGAAGGCAAGACCGACGATCTGGTCGCTGGGCTCGCGGTCCAACGCTTCGACCTCGTCCTGACCGACTCGCCGCTCGGTCCTCAGAGCGCCGTCAAGGCGTTCAACCATCCCCTCGGCCAGTGCAGCGTCGGGTTCTTCGCGCGCGCCGACGTCGCCGAAGCCCTCGACGGCCGCTTCCCCGCCTGCCTCGACGGCGCGCCCATGCTCTTTCCGGCGCTCGGCACGCGTCTTCGGCGCTCTCTCGATCGCTGGTTCGAACGGATCGACATCCATCCGCGTCCCATCGCGGAGATCGAGGACTCGGCCCTCGTGAAGGTCTTCGCGTCGAAGGGGCGCGGCGTGTTCGCGGCGCCGATGCCGATCGAACGCGACATCCGCGCGACCTACGACGTCGAGTTGATCGGACAGACCGACGTCGTCACCGAGAAGTTCTACGCGATCACCGCCGAGCGCCGGATCGCCAACCCGATCGTCACGGCGATCGCCGAGCGCGCGAAGACCGCGATCTTCGAGTAGCGCACGTCCCCTGCCCCCCGTCGAACGCGGAGCCCCAACGCACCATGACCGAGAAGCTCAACCGGATCTCCCGCCGGCTGACGGAGGACCCGAGCCAGGGCGCCTCCCAGGCGATGCTCTACGCGACGGGCCTCGAGCCCACGGATCTCGCGAAGCCCCAGGTCGGCATCGCCGCCATGTGGCTCGAAGGCAACCCGTGCAACATGCACCTCGCGGATCTCGCGGACGTCGTGAAGGGTGCCGTGCAGTCGGCGGGCGGGATCGGATTCCGCTTCGGCACGGCCGCGGTCTCCGACGGCATCTCGATGGGCACGGAGGGCATGTCCTTCTCGCTCCCGTCTCGCGATCTGATCGCCGACTCGATCGAGACCGTGATGTCGGCCCAGTGGTACGACGGGCTCGTGACCGTTCCCGGCTGCGACAAGAACATGCCGGGGTGCCTGATCGCGATGGCCCGCCTCGACCGGCCTTCCCTGATGGTCTTCGGCGGCACGATCCGCGCCGGCTGCGGCCGGTCCGGCGATCCGCTCGACGTCGTGTCCGCGTTCCAGTCCTACGGCGAGCTGATCGCGGGCGCCATCGACGAAGAGGAGCGCGACGACATCGTGCGCCACGCCTGCCCGGGCGCGGGCGCCTGCGGCGGCATGTACACCGCGAACACGATGGCGTCCGCGATCGAGGCGATGGGCATGGCGCTCCCGGGATCGTCGTCGACGCCCGCCGATGACCCCGCGAAGCGCACCGAGTGCGCCCGAGCCGGCGAGGCGATCCATCGTTGCCTCGCGCTCGACCTGCGCCCGAGCCGGATCATGACCCGCCGCGCGTTCGAGAACGCGATCACCGTCGTGATGGCGCTCGGCGGATCGACCAACGCCGTGATCCACCTGCTCGCGATGGCGCACGCCGCCCGCGTCCCGCTGGCGATCGACGACTTCCAGACGATCGCGAATCGGGTGCCGGTCCTCGGCGACCTCAAGCCGAGCGGCCGCTACGTGATGGAGGATCTGCACGAGGTCGGCGGCACGCCGGCGGTCATGAAGCGGCTGCTCGAGCTCGACCTCCTGCACGGAGACGAGCGGACGGTGACCGGCCGGACGCTGGCCGAGAACCTCGAAGACGCCGCCTCGCTCGCAGAAGGCCAGGAAGTGATCCGCGACGTCGCGGACCCGATCAAGGCGACCGGGCATCTCGCGATCCTGCAGGGCAGCCTCGCCCCGGGCGGCGCCGTGGCGAAGCTGACCGGCAAGGAGGGGTTGTCGTTCGAGGGTCCGGCGCGCGTCTTCGACCGCGAGGCCGCGATGGTCGCCGCGGCGGAGCGCGGAGAGATCGAAGCGGGCAGCGTGATCGTGATCCGCTACGTGGGGCCGCGCGGCGGGCCGGGCATGCCCGAGATGCTCAAGCCGACCTCGATCCTGATGGGTGCGGGCCTGGGGGATCGCGTCGCGCTGGTGACCGACGGCCGCTTCTCGGGCGGCTCCCATGGCTTCATCGTCGGCCACGTCGTGCCCGAGGCGCAACATGGTGGTCCGATCGCGCTCGTTCGCGACGGAGACCCGATCCGGATCCACGGCCCCGAGCGGAGCATCGACCTGCTCGTCGACCCGGCGGAGCTCGAACGCCGCCGCGCGGGCTGGACGGCGCCGCCGATGCCCGAGCGAGCGCGACGAGGCGTGCTGGCGCGGTACGTCCGCTCGGTTCAGGACGCCTCGCACGGATGCGTCACGGACGGCGACGGCGAGGACTGAAGACCGACCGGCCGCCACCCCGCTTCGCCGGCGGCGCCCGCGTCCGCGTACGGAACCGGCAGCGCCGCCGCCGCGGCCCGGACCGCGGCGTAGGCGTCGGGCGCGATCGCGGCCGCGGAGACCGTGCGGCCCGCGCGCTCGACGTCGATCCGGCAGCGGAAGCGCGGGCGATCGGCCCGGTCACACCGGACGTCGATCGCCACACGCGACGGATCCCCGCTTGGCTGCCACAGCTCGAAGAGGGTCGTGACCCGGGCGAAGTCGACCAGGTCCGGAGGCGGCGGAAATCCGCGCGTCGCGCATTCGAAGGTCATCGGATCGGCTCCCCATGGTGTGCTCACGCTCACCCTTCGGCTCGAAAGGGCGGCGCCACGCATAGATAATCCCACCGGGATCCCTCGTCTCCGCCGATGGATCGCGCCGCTTCCCCCGGGCAGCGCCCCCGATCGCGCCGCGGTCCGCGC
>JBCCZJ010000496.1:0-3662 GCA_039187915.1 Myxococcota bacterium | reverse complement strand
CGAGATGATCGAGGGCATCCAGAAGGCCGTCTCGATCCCGGTGATGGCGAAGGTCCGGATCGGTCACATCTCCGAGGCGCGTGTCCTCGAGGCGATGGGCGTCGACTTCATCGACGAGAGCGAGGTCCTCACCCCCGCCGACGACGAGCACCACATCGCGAAGCACGACTACCGCGTGCCCTTCGTGTGCGGGGCCCGCAACCTCGGCGAGGCGCTGCGGCGCGTGGGCGAGGGCGCGGCCATGATCCGCACCAAGGGCGAGGCCGGCAGCGGCAACATCGTCGAGGCGGTGCGCCACCTGCGCACGGTCTGTGGCGAGATGCGCGCGATCCAGTCGATGGGCGAAGAAGAGCTGATGTCGACGGCGCGCGACATGGGCGCGCCCTACGACCTGGTCCGCTACGTCCACGAGCACGGCAAGCTGCCGGTCCCGAACTTCGCCGCGGGCGGCGTGGCGACGCCGGCCGACGCCGCGCTGTGTCGGCAGCTCGGCGCGGAAGCGGTCTTCGTCGGCTCGGGCATCTTCAAGAGTGACGATCCGGAGAAGCGCGCTCGCGCCGTGGTGCACGCCTGCACCCACTGGAACGACCCGGAAGAGGTGCTCAACGCGTCGCGCGGCCTCGGCAGCGCGATGGAGGGCCTCGCGATGGAGACCCTCGAAGAGAGCGAGCGCCTCGCGAACCGAGGCTGGTAGACGCGTAGACGCAGCGGTGCCGACCCGGGACGACCGGGTCGGCGCCCCGGCTGCGTTCGGAGACCCCCGTGTCCGAGTCCCGCCCGACCGTCGGCGTCCTGGGCATCCAGGGCGACGTCGAGAAACACCTGAGCGCGCTCGAACGCCTCGGCGCCGAGGGGCGGCGCGTCCTCGCGCCGAAGCACCTCGACGGGCTCACCGCGCTGGTGCTGCCGGGCGGCGAGAGCACCACGATCTCGAAGGGCCTCGTGCGCCACGCGCTCGTGAAGCCGATCCAGGAATTCGCGGAGGCGGGGGGCGGCGTGCTCGGCACCTGCGCCGGGGCGATCCTGCTCTCGCGGGCGTCGCGGAACCATCCGGTGCCGACCCTCGGCCTCCTCGACGTGGAGGCCGAGCGCAACGCCTACGGGACCCAGGCCGACTCCTTCGTGGCGCCCGCGGACCCGGACTCGGCGGCGGGCTTCGCCGACATGGAGTGCGTCTTCATCCGCGCCCCCCGACTCCACGCGCCCGCCATCGACGTCGAGGTTCTGGCGCGGGTGGACGGCGCGCCCGTCCTCGTGCGACAGGGCCGTCGCTTCGCGTGCACTTTCCACCCGGAGCTGACGGAAGACCTGCGCGTGCACGCGCTCCTGCTCGAGGCGGGGCGGGGCGACTAGGCGTCGGTCGCGGCCGGCGCCGAGGCTCGGGCGAGCGCGGCTTCGAGCCGTTTGCGCTCCGCGATCCGTGCGGAGACGAGGTCGTAGAGCCGGCGGAGGTCGTCGCCCGGATCGAAGTCGATCAGGGCCTTCATCGCGACGGCATAGGCGTCGAAGGTCTCGATTCGCGTCTCGGTCATCTCGCCGGCCTCGACGACGAAGGACGTGAGTTCGCGCAGGCCGCGGATCCGGTCGGCGTCCCGCCGGAAGGTCATGGCGAGCACGCGAAAGATCGACTCCGGGTCGTCCTGGAGCTGCGCGGACTGCGGCGCGTAGTCGTCGAGGGTCCAGGGCGCTTCGCGGAAGTCGAAGGTGCGGGCGAGTCCATGGGCGTGGTTGTGGAATCGCCACCAGTCTCCGTCGACGCGCTCGAGCCCGAAGCCGAAGGCGCCCTCCTGCCAGCGCCGTTCTTCGAGTGGAAAGGGGTGGAGCGGGCCGTCGCCGAGGCCGACGTCCGCCACGATCGGTCGGCCGAGGTCGACGACGAGGACCATGTGGTTGCCGACGGACGCGTCGCCCACGTGCTCGCGATAGACGCCGCCCCCGAGCCGCGCGACTCGAAAGCCGATCTCCTGCAGCGCGCAGGAGAGGAGGCCGTTCATCTCGTAGCACCAGCCCCCGCGCCGCTCGTCGACGAGGCGCCGCCTCCAGCCCTCGGGCTCGAGTCCTTTCGGCTCGCCGAGCTGAAGGTCGAGGTTCTCGTAGGGGATCGCGCGCAGGTGGGCTTCGTGGAGGCGCGTGAGCGTGTCCTCGTCGGGTCGCAGCGGGCCCGAGAAGTCGATCCGCTCCAGATACGGCGTGATGTCCATCCATCGAGGGTGACGTCCGAACGCGCACCGAGCCAGCCGGACCGGCCGAGGGGCCTGCCGTGGGCGGTCAGGCGATCGGCTTCGCATTCGCGTTCCGCTCGATCGGCGCGGCCGGGCTTTCCCCAGGGAAAAGACGTCGGGCAGCTGTCGGCCTCTCGGCGGGTGTGGTACCCCTAGGCGCTTCCGAAAGCGGGACGCGCCGCCGTTCTGGCCCGCGCGCCCCTCCATCAACCCATCACCTCGGTCGTCCCACCGACTCCGCGGAAACCCGCCGCGGAGCGGCTTCGTGCGTCTCGCGCGTCGAGCAGCGGGTCGGCCCGGTCGACGTTTCTCCGGAAGCGCGGCCGACCAGGAGGAAAGTCTTGCGGGAATACGAAACTACGTTCATCGTCCAGCCCGAGATCTCGGACGAAGGCAGCCAGGCCATCCTGTCGAAGCTCGACGGGGTCCTCGAGGCCGGCAGCGCGACGCGGCTCATGTGTGAGGATCACGGCAAGCGCAAGCTCGCCTACGAGATCCGCAAGTTCCACAAGGGCCATTACTACACGCTCCAGTTCCTCGACGAGGGACGCGTGATCCCGGATCTCGAGCGCGCCCTGCGGCTCGAAGAGTCGGTGCTCCGGTTCCTGACCGTCCGCGTCAGCGACGAGGTCGAAGACATCGACGCGCGCAAGGCCGTGGCCACAGAGGCCGAGGTCGAGCAGCAGAAGCGCGCCGCCGAGCGTGCCCAGCGCGAGGCCGAGGAAGCGGCCGCCCGTCGTGAGCAGGAAGAGGCGGAGCGCCAGGCGGCTGCCGAAGCGGCCGCGGCTGCGACGGCCGCCGAAGGCGAGACGGCCGAAGCCGCGCCCGCCGAGGAAGCGGCCCCCGCCGAGGAGGCCGAGGCCCCCGCCGACGAAACCCCCGCCGCCGAGGCGAGCGATGAGGAGAAGAACTCGTGAGTGAAGACACGCCGCAGCCGCCGAGTGGCCCCGCTGCCTCGTCCAGCCCGGCGCCGCCCTCCGGCCCCGCCGGCGCGCCGACGCCGCCGAGTGGCCCCGCCGCGGGCGGCCCGCCCTCGGGCCCGCGGGGTGGGGGTGGGCCGCCTTCGGGTCCTGCCGCCGATCGGGATCGCCCGCCGCGCCGCGACGATCGCGGTGATCGCGGAGACCGGGGCGACCGGGGGGATCGACCCGAGCGTCCGGCTCGGGCGCCGCTGACCGTGAAGGGGCGCCTGCGCGCCGCCGCCCGGAAGAAGGCGCGGAAGCAGGCCAAGCGCCAGGGGAAGTTCCAGCGCCGCAAGGTCAGCCGCTTCAGCGCCGACAAGAACCTGAAGATCTCGTACAAGGACGTGAAGACGCTGCGCCTCTTCATCACGGAGACCGGGAAGATGACGCCGCGGCGCATCTCCGGGAACACCGCGAAGCAGCAGCGCAAGCTCGCGACCGAGATCAAGCGCGCTCGGCATCTCGCGATGCTGCCGAT
>JBCCZJ010000495.1:0-3692 GCA_039187915.1 Myxococcota bacterium | reverse complement strand
TCGACGCCGAGCGGGCCCGGGCCTTCGAGATCAGCGCGACCGGGCCGATCATCGGGACGAAGATGCGGATGCCGCGGGACGAGGCCGCCGCCCTGGAGGCGACGGTGCTCTCCGGATTCGGCTTCGCGGACGGCCGCGACCTGAAGCCGCCGCGCGGCGTTCGCGCCCAGGGCACGCGTCGTCCGCTGCGCGTCCGGCCGCGCGAGCTCGCCGTCGAGCGCCTCGAATACGGCCGGGGCCTGCGCGTCGTGTGTCGCCTGCCGCCCGGGGCCTACGTGACGGTCCTGCTCGAGACGATCGTGGGGCCGGTGGTCGACGTCGCCCTTCCGTGAACCCCTTCACTGACGGCCACCGTCCCGTCTCGGTATCCTCTTCCGGGCCCGTCGAAGGCGCTCGCATCGCGCCGGAACCGCGAACGAAAGGGAACCCCATGCACATCGCCTCCTCCGTATCCGACCTGATCGGCGGAACCCCCCTCGTCAAGCTGAATCGGGTCGTCGACGACTGCCAGGCCACGATCCTCGGCAAGCTCGAGGCGGCGAACCCGGGCAACAGCGTGAAGGATCGCATCGGACTCGCGATGATCGAGGCGGCCGAGAAGGCCGGCGACCTCGTCCCCGGCCAGTCGACGATCGTCGAGCCGACCTCCGGGAACACGGGCATCGCGCTCTCCCTCGTCGCGGCGAGCAAGGGCTACCCCTGCGTGATCGTCATGCCCGACACGATGAGCCCGGAGCGGCGCGCCACGATGCGGGCGTTCGGCGCGAAGATCATCCTGACCGAGGGCGCGAAGGGGATGAAGGCGGCGATCGAGAAGGCCAACGAGATCGCGGACCGGATCCCGGATTCGTTCATGCCCCAGCAGTTCCGCAACCCGGCCAACCCCGAGATCCACTTCCACACGACCGGTCCGGAGATCTGGGAGGACACGGACGGAACCGTCGACGCGCTCGTCGCCGGCGTCGGGACCGGCGGCACGATCACCGGCGTCTCCCGTTTCATCAAGCCGAAGAAGCCCTCGTTCCAGGCCGTCGCCGTCGAGCCGGAGGACAGCCCGATCCTCTCGGGCGGACAGCCCGGCCCGCACAAGATCCAGGGCATCGGCGCCGGCTTCGTGCCCGACGTGCTCGAGACCGACGTGCTCGACGGCGTGATCCAGATCTCGAACGACGAGGCCGTCGCGATGGCCCAGCGGCTGGCGGCGGAGGAGGGGCTGCTCTGCGGCATCTCCGCCGGCGCCAACGTGAAGGCGGCGATCGAGTTCGGCTCGCGGCCGGAGAACGCCGGCAAGACGATCGTCACGATCCTCTGCGACTTCGGCGAGCGCTACATCCAGACCGTGCTCTTCGACGCGATCCGATACGACGGCAGCGACTCGATCGATTGAGCGACCTCCCGCAGCGCGACGAACGCTTCCCCGGTGCCCTCGTCCGCGCCTACGGCGAGCTCTTTCCCAGGATCGACGACACGGCGTGGATCGCGCCCGGGGTCTCGATCATCGGGGACGTCGAGATCGGCGCGCAGTCGAGCGTCTTCTACGGCTCGGTCCTGCGCGGCGACGTCCATCACATCCGGATCGGCGCGCGTACGAACCTCCAGGACCAGTCGACCGTGCACGTGACGGCGGGCCGCCACCCGACGATCCTCGACGACGAGATCACCGTCGGCCACCGCGCGGTGGTCCACGGTTGTCGCGTCGGCGAAGGCGCGCTGATCGGGATCGGGGCCATCGTGCTCGACGGCGCCGTGATCGGCGAGAACGCGCTCGTCGCGGCGGGGGCCGTCGTCCGGCCGACACAGGTCGTGCCCCCGGAGACGCTCTTCGCCGGCGTCCCCGCGAAGGCCATCCGACCGCTCACCGCCGAGGAGATCCGTCTCCAGCGCTAGCGAACGCTGACCTACGTCGAGACCGCGGCGACCCACGCGGCGAGTGGCGGGAATCCCCCAGAGCGCGCCTGACGCGGCCCCCGCGCGGCCGGTCGAGCGCGGCCTGCATGCGCCCTGCCGTCGGATTGCCGATCCACCGGAATTAGACGCTTCCGCGCTTGAATTTTCGGCGCCGCGGGAGACAATCCCGACATGTCCCGAGATCAGAAGAAGGCGGAGAGTCGCAAGCGGATCCTCGAGGCCGCACGCGACGTGTTCTTCCGCGACGGATTCATGAGCGCGAACCTCGACGAGATGGCGGAGAAGGCCGGCGTCGCGAAAGGCACGCTCTACCGCTACTTCGAGAGCAAGGCCGACCTCTACGTCGCCGTCTTGACCAACAACTACGAGATCTTCCTCGAGCAGATGGTCGAGGCCGGCAAGCAGGGCGAGACGGGACTCGAGCGCGTCCGCTCGATCGCGCGCTTCTACTTCGATCACTGGATGAACCACCCGGACTATTTCCAGATCTTCTGGGCCGTCGACAACGAGAGCGTGATCGGCGAGCTGCCGAAGGACGTGCTCGAGAAGATCTCCGACTTCTGGGACCAGAACATGAACGTGATCCACGCCGCGCTGGTCTATGGCGTCGAGCGTGGCGAGTTCGTCGAGTGCGACACCTGGGAGGTCGCGACGATGCTCTGGAGCGTCGCGGACAGCCTGATCGAGTCGGACAACACGCGGGCGCGGCGCCAGATCCGGCGACGGCCCCTCGAGCCCCTCTTCATGCACGCGGTCGACGTGATCCTGCGCGGCATCCTCGTCGACCCCTCGGTCGTCGACCTCGCGCCGCCGGCAGAGCAGAAGAAGAGCACGCTCGTCAAGCTGGCGTAGGGCCGGCGGCCGGGGCGGGCCCGCACTCCCGCGAGTGCTGTACTCTCGCGGCGTGACGAAATCCGCTGCCCCCCGACTGGTCGTGATCGATGGCGCCAATGCCGTCTATCGCGCGTTCTTCGCGATCCCCAACCTGCGCGCCCCGGACGGGACGCCGACGAACGCCGCCTACGGCTTCGTGACGATGCTCGCGAAGGTGCTGCGCGAAGAGCGGCCGACCCACGTCGCCGTCGCGACGGATCCGAAGGGCGGCTCCTTTCGCAAGCGGATCTTCCCCGAGTACAAGGCGGGGCGGGACAAGCAGCCCGAGGACCTCGGCGCCCAGTTCCCGCTGGTCGCGGAGCTCTGCGACGCCTACGGGGTGAAGCAGCTCGAGGTCGAGGACTTCGAGGCGGACGACGTGATCGCGAGCCTCGTCGCGTCCGCGCCGGCCGGCGCGGAGGTCTGCATCGTCTCCACGGACAAGGACCTCATGCAGCTCGTCCGGCCCGGCGTCGAGATGCTCGATACGGGCAAGAACAAGCGGACGGACGCGGCGGCGGTCGAAGAACGCTTCGGCGTGCCGCCGGAGAAGCTCCTCGACGTCCGCTCGCTCGTCGGCGACCCGTCCGACAACATCCCCGGCGTGAAAGGAATCGGCGAGAAGGGCGCGGCCAAGCTGATCCTCGAGTTCGGAGACCTCGACGCGCTCCTCGAGCGTGCGGAAGAGGTGAAGGCGAAGCGCGCGCGCGAGGGCCTCCTCGAGCAGGCCGACGAGGCGCGGCTCTCGCGGGAGCTCTCGACCCTGCGCGACGACGTTCCCCTCGAAGCGGGCTGGGCGGGGCTCGAGGTCCAGTCGCCGGACGTCGAACGCCTCCGCACGCTCTACACGAAGCTCGGCTTCACGCGCCTGCTGGACGGCCTGGACGCCGAGGGAGAGGGCGGTGGGACCG
>JBCCZJ010000494.1:0-3705 GCA_039187915.1 Myxococcota bacterium | reverse complement strand
GGCCGGTCCGCGCGCCGCGCCTCCGTCGAGTGGGCGCCCAATCCGAGACCGAGCACCGCCTGCCGCTGCCAATAGCGTGCATTGTGCCGCGCACGTCGGCCGGGCCGCGCGTAGCTCGAGATCTCGTAGCGCGCGTAGCCTGCGGACTCGAGCCGCTGCTCGACCCGTTCGATCATCGCCGCGGCCAGATCCTCGTCCGGCGGCGCCATCCGCCCGTCCGCGACCGCGCGGCCGAAAGGGGTCTGGGGCTCGAACGTCAACTCGTAGGTCGAGACGTGCTCAGGCCGGAAGTCGATCACGCGATCGAGATCGCGATCGAGATCCGCGGCGGACTGTCCGGGACCGGCGAAGATCAGATCGAGGGAGAGGTCGTCGAAGTCGGCGGCGCGCGCCGCCGCGAGGGTCTCCTCGGCGACCGAGGCGCGATGGGCCCGACCGAGTCGCTTCAGCAGGCCGTCGTCGAAGCTCTGCACGCCGATCGACAGGCGATTCACGCCCGCCGCCCGGAAGCCGGGAAGGCGCGCGCGTTCGACCGTGCTCGGATTCAGCTCGAGGGTGACCTCCGGCGGGACCTCGGCCGCGGGGAACGTGTCCCCGATCGCAGCGACCAGGCGCTCGATCGATTCCGGACGAAAGAGCGCCGGCGTCCCGCCCCCGAAGTAGACGCTCGCGAGCGCGCGCCCGGCGAAGTGCTCCGCCCGGGCGGACAGCTCGCTCAGCAGGTCGACGACGTACCGGTCCTCGTCCGCCGGATCGAGGGTCCGGGCCGCCACGACGGCGAAGTCGCAGTACGGACAGACCCGCTCGCAAAAGGGCAGGTGCAGATAGACGCCCACTCGCCCGTCGTCTCCGCCAACCGGGGCGGCCTCGGTCTCCGTCTGCGCCCGCGGGCCGGCTTCGTCCATGCGGCGGACGCTAGCGCCGAAGCGGACCGGACCGCTGGAACCGCGACGACGCGGCGCCGTCGAGGCGGGCGACGGCGCGACCCCTCCGGTAATCTCGCGGCGCTTTGGCCTCGATCTCCTCCGACTCCGCCGCGGTCCCGACGCCGCCGACCCTCCACCGCGTCCTCGACAACGGCCTGACCGTGCTGCTGCGCGAGAGCCATCGCGCGCCGGTCGTCGAGCTCCAGATCTGGGCCGGGGTGGGCAGCGCCGACGAGCGCGCCGGAGAGGAAGGCCTCGCCCACTTCCACGAGCACATGCTCTTCAAGGGCACCGAGCGCCGCGGCGTCGGCGAGGTCGCCGGGGACATCGAAGGCCTCGGCGGACACATCAACGCCTACACGTCGTTCGACCAGACCGTCTACCACGCGACGCTGCCGTCGGCGGCCTGGCGCGACGGGCTCGACGTGCTGGTCGATGCCGTGCGCTTCTCGATCTTCGACGAGGAAGAGGTGAAGCGCGAGCGCGAGGTCGTGCTCGAGGAGATCCGCCGCTCCGACGACACGCCCGGACACGTGCTCGGTGACCTCGCTTTCCGCGAGTGCTACCGGACGCATCCGTACGGCGCCCCGATCCTCGGCCCCGCTTCGAACGTGGCCGGCTTCGACCGCAGCCAGGTCCGCCGCTTCTTCGAGCGTTGGTACACCCCGGACAACCTGATGGTCGTGGCGGTCGGCGACTTCGACGCGACCGAGGTCGCCGACGAGATCGAACGCCTGTTCGCCGACGCGCGACGCGGGGAAGCCGAGCGCAGCCGGCCGGCGGAACCGCCGGGTGACGGCATTCGGGTCGCCGTCCTGCGACGGCCCTTCGAAGGCCATCGGGTCGACATCTCCTGGCCCGCAGCGCGCTTCCAGGAACGCGAGGCGATCCACCTCGACCTGCTCGCCTACGTGCTCGGCGAGTGCGAATCGAGCCGCCTGATCCAGCGCGTGCGCGAGGACGAGGCCCTCGTCGACCGGATCGACGCGGGCGCCTACACGCCGCTCGACCGCGGCCTCTTCTCGATCGGCTTCGAGACCGACGCAGAGCGCCTGCTGCCGGCGACGCGTCGGATCATCGAAGAGACCGACCGGCTCCGCCGCGAACCCGTCGGCCGCGCCGAGCTCGAGCGGGCGCGCGTGAACTTCCTCGCGAGCGAGCAGTTCGAGCGCGAGAGCGTTTCCGGTCTCGCCTCCCGGATCGGGAGCTACGAAGCGATCGGGGGCGGCTGGGAGCGCGAGAGCGAGGCGCTCGAGATCCTGCAGTCGGCGACGCCCGAAGACCTGCTCGCCGCCGCCGAGCGCTACCTCGACCCGAGCGGCCTCACGATCGCCGCGCTCCTGCCGGACAGCGCGGACGAGGCCCTCGACGGCGCCGCGCTCCGCGAAGCCGCCATGCAGGGCCTCGCGTCGGCCACCGCGCCGTCCACCTTCCGCGGCGAATCCGACGAATCCGTCGAAGCGCTCGCGCCGATCGAGAAGCCCGGGGCGCGCGACGCCGCGCCGCTTCGCTTCGGGCCGCTCCGCACCACGCCGGACGGCGCGGGCGAGCGGCTCGATGCGACGCTGCCGAACGGCCTCGACGTGCACGTCCTGCGCCGGCCGGAGGTGCCGATCGCGACGCTCCGGCTCGCCTGCCCCGGTGGCCTGCTGACGGAGACGGAAGCCACGTCGGGAATCACGCGGTTCCTGAACGCGATGTGGACCCGGGGCACGCGCTCGCTCTCCGCCGCGGATTTCGCACGACGCGTGGAAGGCCTGGCCGCCGAGATCGACGGCTTCTCCGGACGCAACTCGATCGGTCTGACCCTCGACACGCTGTCCGAGAGCCTCGAGCCCGCTCTCGCCCTCTTCGCGGAGGCGCTCCTCGAGCCGCGCCTCGATCCGGCGGAAATCGACCGCGAGCGAAGGGAGACCCTCGCCGCCGTCGACCGCCGCGAGGACCGGCTCGGACAGCGCGCGTTCCAGCTCTTCTCCAAGGCGGAGTTCGAAGCCCATCCGTACTCGCTGACCGTCCTCGGCGAACGGCCCTCGATCGAATCCTTCGACGCCGCGGCGCTCACGGCGCATTCCGAACGCCTGATTCGCGCGGACCGCGCCGCGATCGCGGTGGTCGGCGACGTCGACCCGGAGAAGATCGGACGCTGGATCCAGGAGCGGCTCGGCGGAATGGCCTCCGGTGGGCCGGAATTCGCGCTGCCGCAGGTGCCGCCGCGCGGCATCGGCGTCCGCGAGTCCGCGCAGATCAAGGACCGCGCCCAGGCCCACCTGGTCGTCGGCTTCCGGGGCCTGACCCTCGACGATCCGGATCGGCACGCCCTCGAGCTGCTCTCCCAGCTGCTGGCTGGCCAGGGCGGCCGCCTCTTCCTCGAGCTCCGCGACCGCCAGAGCCTCGCCTACACCGTCTCGGCCTCCAACGTCGAAGGCCTCGCCCCCGGCTACTTCTCCATCTACATCGCGACCGCCCCCGACAAGATGGAGCGCGCCCGTGCGGGCATCTTCGAAGAAGTCGAGCGCCTGCTCGCGAGCCCGCCCGACCCCGAAGAGCTGGCCCGCGCCATCCGCTTCGGCACGGGCAGCTTCGCGATCGACTCCCAGCGCAGCCACGCCCGCGCCGCCCACATCGCGCTCGATTCGATCTACGGCCTGGGCCCCGAACACACCGACGACTACCCCGCCCAGATCGCCGCCCTGACCCCCGAAGACCTCCACCGCGTCGCGCAGCGCATCCTCCGCCCCGACGACTGCACGATCACCGCCGTTTCAGGGATGAACGGCGG
>JBCCZJ010000493.1:0-3738 GCA_039187915.1 Myxococcota bacterium | reverse complement strand
GGCGCTCTACCTCGCCGTGAACCTGGCCGTCGGGACGGCGATCGCGATCGCGCGGCCGCGGGAGGCAGCCGTCACGCTCGCGCTGCTTGCCGGCGGGCTGCTCGTCTACGGGGCCTTCCTGCGGACCGGCGGCGGATCGGCGCCCGGGCCGTCGGCGCCCGGCGCCCCCGGTTGACCGGGGGGCCCGGATCGGGGGCGCGGAATCGGGTCCGGCCGGTACCTCCGACGCGGTTTCTCCAGTAAGATCGGGCGATTCGAAGGAGTCCCGACGGGATGATCGACCGCCGCTTCCACGCCTGCGCCGCTCTCGCCGACGCCGCCCGGACCCGGGCCGGTGCCGCGACGGCTGCGCGCACGGTCACGGGGGCGGCTCGCTAGCCCGCCGGGGCCGGACGATCCCGGGGATCGGATCCGGAAACGGTGGGCGGGCAACGAACGGGCAGGGCGCGGCCACGCGTCCCCCGCGATCGGGCGGCGCCCCGATCCGGGTGCGAGGTGGCCACGTCGAACGGGTCGGCTCCGCGGCGGGTCTCATGCAGCGACCATAAGGTTGGTCCAGGCATTCCCCCCGACAGAGCGACCCAGGCGTCCGGACGAGTCGGCGGCCTCTCGAAGGAGGGACCTGCGGCGCGGTCGGGCGGGACATTCGAAGCGGCCCCGAGGCCCCGGCGAAGCGCCGGGCCGGAGCGGGCGAGCGAAACGAGAAGACCGACATGACGGATTCCTTCCGACACGATTTCAACAAGCTGAACCGACTGCCTCCCTACATCCTCTCCGAGGTCACGGAGCTGACGCGCGCCGGCCGGCGCGCGGGCGAGGACATCATCGATCTCGGGATGGGCAACCCCGATCTGGCCACGCCCAAGCACGTGATCGACAAGATCTGCGAGGCGGCCCAGGACCCGCGCAACCACCGCTACTCCTCGAGCCAGGGCCTGCCGAATCTGCGCGCCGGGATCACGGAGTGGTACAAGCGGCTGCACGACGTCGACCTCGACCCGGCGACCGAGGCGGTCGCCGTGATCGGCGCCAAGGAAGGCCTCAGCCATTTCGTGCTGATGACGGCTGGCCCGGGCGACGTCGTACTGGTGCCGGATCCGGCGTATCCGATCCACCAGTACTCGGTGATCATCGCGGGCGCCGACCTGCGCAAGGTCCCGCTGAACCACGAGACCGACTTCATCGAGAACCTCGAGCAGGCGGTCGCGCGGACCTGGCCGAAGCCGAAGATGCTGATCATCTCGTTCCCGGCGAACCCGACGACCCATATCATCGACCTCGCCTTCCTCGAACGGATCGTCGAGTTCGCGCGCGCGAACGACCTGATGATCCTGCACGACTTCGCCTACGCGGAGATCGCCTTCGACGGCTACAAGCCGCCCTCGATCCTCGAGGTGCCGGGCGCGAAGGACATCGCGATCGAGTTCGTGTCCTTCTCGAAGAGCCACTCGATGGCGGGCTGGCGGGTCGGCTTCGCCTGCGGCAATCCTCAGATGATCCACGCCCTCAAGCGCATCAAGTCCTACCTCGACTACGGCATGCCCCAGGCGATCCAGATCGGCGCGATCAGCGCGCTGCGTGGGCCGCAGGACTGCGTCGCCGAGAACTGCGCGGTCTACAAGGAGCGGCGCGACGCCCTGATCGAGGGGCTCGCGGCGCCGGGCGAAGGGCAGTGGAAGATCGAGAAACCCCTGGCGACGATGTTCGTCTGGGCGCCGATCCCGGAGCCCTGGGCCCAGCTCGGCAGCCTCGAATTCTCGAAGCGCCTGCTGAAGGAGGCCGGCGTGGGCGTCTCGCCCGGCGTCGGCTTCGGCGAGGGCGGCGAGGGCTTCGTCCGCTTCGCGCTGGTCGAGAACAAGCACCGGATCCGCCAGGCGGTGCGGGGCATTCGTCGCTTCCTCCGGGAAGCGCAGGTCTAGCAACGGTCCGGTCGCGGCTGCGGCCGGGGATCGAGGAGAACGAGATGAGCGGGAACCAGGATGGCATCGGCGTCGGACTGATCGGCTTCGGGACCATCGGGACGGGCGTCGTCAAGGTCCTGAAGGACAACGCCCGGGAGATCGAGCAGCGCCTCGGCTTCCCGCTGCGCATGGTCCGGATCGCAGACCTCGACCTCGACACGGATCGCGGCGTCGATCTCGAGGGGATCCACTTCGACGCCGACGCGAGCGCGCTGATCGCGGACCCGAACGTCCACATCGTGATCGAGCTCGTGGGCGGCTACGACGTCCCCAAGAAGTTCATCCTCGAGGCGTTCGAGGCGGGCAAGCACGTCGTGACCGCGAACAAGGCGCTGCTCGCCATGCACGGTCGCGAGATTTTCGGGGCCGCGTCCGCCAAGGGGCTCGACATCGCGTTCGAGGCCGCGGTCGGCGGCGGCATTCCGATCCTGCGTTCCCTTCGCGAGGGCCTCGCGGGCAACCAGATCGAGACCGTGCTCGGGATCCTGAACGGCACGACCAACTACGTCCTGACCGAGATGGAGTCGACCGGCGAGGACTTCGACGTCGTTCTGAAGCGGGCCCAGGACCTGGGGTACGCGGAGGCGGATCCGACCTTCGACGTCGAGGGGATCGATGCGGCGCACAAGCTCGCGCTGCTCACGACCATGGCGTACGGCGCCGAGGTCGTCTTCGAAGAGATCCCGACGGAGGGGATCCGCGGGCTCCTTCCGCTCGACTTCGAGCTGGCGGACGACTTCGGATACAAGATCAAGCTGCTCGGCGTCGCGAAATGCCATCGCGCGCCGGACGGCACGGAGCGGATCGAGTCGCGGGTCCAGCCGACCATGGTCCCGAAGACGAGCATGCTCGCGAACGTCGACGGCGCCATGAACGCGGTCGAGGTGATCGGGAACGCGGTCGGCCCGACGCTGTACTACGGCGCCGGCGCCGGCGAAATGCCCACGGCGAGCGCCGTCGTCGGCGACCTGATCGAGATCGCGCGCGAGATCGAGCGGGGCCAGGCCGGTCCGGTCGCGCCGCTCAGCTACCTGCCGCAGCACATCGTGCCGAAGCAGACGGTCCCGAGCAGCGAGGTCCTCGGTCGGGCGTATCTCCGCTTCACGGCGCAGGACGAGCCCGGCGTGCTCAGTCGGATCACCGGCGCCCTCGGCGCCGAGGGGGTCGGGATCGCTTCGGTCGTACAGCGCGAGAGCGGCTCCGGCGCGGCGACCGTGCCGGTCATCGTCCTGACCCACGAAGCGAGCGAGGCGGCGCTCTCGGCGGCTCTCGAGAAGATCGAGGCGCTCGCCGAAGTGACGGAGACGCCGCGCGTCATCCGCATCGAAGAGGAGGTCTAGCCATGAGCGAGGACGAGAAGCCGCAGCCGCGGGCCTGGTTCGAGTCGCTGGCGACACCCGACGAGCGCTACGGCCTCGACGAAGTCGTCTACACCGACGCCGAAGGCGGACTCCTGCAGGTCGTCCACGACATGGACGAGCTCAAGAAGACGAGCGGGAGCGAATGGCGGGAGCGCTTCGAACGCCGTGCGCGCCGCAACGAGTGGCCGTACGGCTCGGGCGTCTGGGGCAAGAAGGAGTGGGTGCTGCCCGACATCGACAACGAGAACGTGGTGTCGATGTACGAGGGGCACACGAACCTCTTCTGGGCCGAGCGCTACGGGCGGGAGATCGGGCTCGACGACCTCTGGCTGAAGCTCTGCGGCAACAGCCACACGGGCTCCTTCAAGGATCTCGGGATGACCGTCCTGGTCTCGCAGGTGAAGCAGATGATCGCG
>JBCCZJ010000492.1:0-3760 GCA_039187915.1 Myxococcota bacterium | reverse complement strand
TGCTCGCGCGCGGTCCAGTCCGCGTAGGTCCGGCCCAGGCTGCCCTCGGGCAGCCCAATCAGATAGTCACGGTCCTGCCGCACGTCGAAGAGGGGGACCTCCCGCTCGAGCATCTCCTTCCCGTTCGGGAGTGCGAGCACGTGCCGCATCACGCGCTCGACCGACTTGCCCGTGACGGCGGCGCTGAACTTGATGACCTCGGTCGTGTCGTCCGGATCGGCGATCGCCTTCTTGATGGCTTCGAGGGCGTCGCCCGGGCGTAGCCGGACGGCTTCGCGGTGGGCCGCGCGCTGCTTCGGCGTCAGGTCGAGTGCGGGATGCATCGGGGTCTCCTCTCGGGCGCGGGGGTCACGCCGGTTGGGCACGGGGGAATTCGGCCGGCCCCGTTTCGGGGTGGACGGCGCGGGAAAAGGCTTCCATCGGGGCGTCGAGCGCCGTGAGCCGTTCGTGGAGTCGCTGGCGGAACGGATCGTTCGCGACGCCGGCCAGGGTGAGCGCCATCGCGTGATCCACCTGCACGCGGAACTGCGCGGTGTCCGTCAGCTCGCTCGCCCACATGCGCAGGGCATGCACGAAACTCATGAAGATCTGGTGCGCGAGGACGCGCGCCGAGACGAGATCCATGAGATCGCCGCGTTCGATCAGGCGCGCGATGAAGGGCTCGCCGAGATCGACGCCGAGCTCGACGACCCGGTCGAGCGTCGTGCGCGACTCGAACTGCTCGATCGAGCGGATCAGCTCGCGATAGAAGAACGCGTCCGCATCGAATTCGTCGATCGCGCCCTGGGCGAGCGCGTTGGCGGGCTGCTCTTCGTCGCTCGCGATCGCGTCCGAGTCCGGCGCGAAGCGTTCACGGAGGCCGTCGATCGTCGACGACATGAGCGCCGCCACGATCTCTTCCTTCGAGCCGAAGAGGTTGTAGAGCGTCGCCACGCTCACTTCGGCGCGCCGCGCGATCGCCTTCGTGGACAGGCCCGCGGCGCCCTCCTCGCGGAGGCAGGCCCGCGCCGCGTCGAGGATCCGCGTGCGCCTTCGAATCTTGCCGGCTTCTCTCAAGCTCATAACGAGTTCCAAACTTAGAACTGCTTCTATTTTTCGGCAAGACAAGGAGCGATCCTGAGATCTTTCGCGCGCGAACGGTTCCCTGGGGGCATGCGCGCTCGCGCCCGAGCGGCGCTACCGGGTCGCTTCGCCCTCTGCGATCAGGGCCTGGAGGCGCCCGATCGCAGGCATCAGGTTCGCCGCCATCCGATCGAGAATCGCCGCCTGTCGCGGGTCGGAGCGATCGGCGCCCTGGACGAGCCCGCCGAAGGGATCGAGCCGGCACCGGGTGACCCATTCGATCAGCGCGGGCTCTCGCGTCCAGACGCCGCGGTTCAACATGTTCCCGAGCATCGACGCCGGGAACTCGGATTCGTCATCCGGCAGCGGCACCGGCCGCGCCAGCCGATTGCGCTCCGTGTCGTCGTCGTAGTGCACCTCGATGTACGCCGTCGCCGCCGCGCTCAGGCACGGGTTGGGAACCTGCAACGCCTGGATCGTGATCCGCCCGTCCTCGAAGACGGGGTGCGTGGCGTTCGACTTGAAGTCGACGGCCGACGCGGTGCAGTCGATGTAGAGCGTGTCGGCCGAGAGCGGGAAGTGGCTCCCGTCCTGGAGCGTGAGTCCGCTCGGATCCACACGCGCCACGCGGCCCTTGTCGATCACGCGATCGACGCGACGGAGCTGCTCGACTTCGTTCCGCGAGATCGTCGCGTAGTGGAACATGCCGGGGCGCTTCGTCGGATCGATGCGCAGCAGGAAGCCGCAGGCCTCCATCCGGTCGAAGAGGTCCGGGATCGACTCGGCGTTCGCGACCGCCTCCGTCTGCGCCGCGAACCCGCCGACCGACTCCTCGAAGAAGAGGGCGTCGGCCTGCGTGACCTCCCGGTTGATCAGCCACGACGAACGTGGGCAGACCCAGTGAAGTCGCTCGGGCGAGGCGCCGTGTTCGAGCAGCCAGACCAGCGCGTCCATCGCGGTCTTGCCCGCGCCGATCACGCAGAAGCGCGCGTGTTCGCTCGCTCGGCGCGGAAGGTCGTTCGGAGGGAGGCAGACGACGTCGTCCGCGACCGCGAAGTTGCGCGTGTGTCGCGACGGGACGGAGGTCTTGAAGTAGGTCGTGTCGACCACGCGACGCCGCACCCCGACCTCGTACCGATCGTCGCCCACGAGCGAGTGGAAGCGCCCTTCCCCGTCGTAGCGGCACATCGGGAAGTAGCGGACCTGACCCGAGGGCAGCAGGCGCTCCCGCATGACCTGCTCGAAATAGCTGAGGATCTCGGGGCCCGAGGCGAGCTCGAAGAAACCAGCGTTGGAGCCGGCCTCGTCGATCCGGCCCGAACCGAGCGGCGTCGACGCGACGCCGTAGAAGTGGGAGGGCTGATGGAGTCGGACGAAGGGATAGGCGTCGTTCCAGTGCCCGCCCGGAAGTGGATGGTCGTCGACCATCGTCACCGTAGCATCGCTCTCGGTGATCAGCGTGTCGACGAACGCCATGCCGACGGCTCCCGATCCGATGACCAGGTAATCCGTTTCGTGCCGATCCATGCAGTGGGCTCCGGTCCGCGGGCGCCGTCGCAGCCTAGCCCAGCGCGCCCGCGGCGCGGCGTACGCGAAGTCAGGCGCTCGCGCCGAAGGGCGTCCAGAAATCGACGATCTCGCCGCCGCGCACGATGGCCACGTCGCCGAACTGGAGCATCACGAACTCGCTCTGCGTCGGCCGGTAGAACACGAAATCGTCGACATCGAGCGCGACGCCCTGCGAGCCGTTCAACATCTCCTGGTTCGAGCTCCGGCCGAAGACCGGATTCGTATCGAGCCCCGGCGGCGAGACGGGACGAGCCTGCCAGTAGCCGCCGTAGACGAAGAAGGTCCGTCGTCGGTTGCGATCCCACAGACCGTGCAGCGCGCCGAGCCCGTCGAGCCCGGGCAGGACGAGCCCGTCGCTGGCCTTGAGGACCGGCGTCGCGATGAAGAGCGCGGGCTCGTGCTCCGGCAGCGTGTCGAGATCGAAGTCCGTCGGCTTGACGAGCGCGGACCCGACCGAGACCTCCCCTGCGACCCCGTCCACGTCCTGCCTGAGGCGATGGGTCGGGCTGCCCGCGTTGTTTAAGACCCGTTCCGGCGCGCCGGGCGGCAAGACGGAACGGAACGCGCGGTAGCGATCGACGACGCGCTCGAACTCGCGCGCCCGCAGGCCGAACGCTTCCGGCAGCTTGGCCACGTGCGGGTCGTACCCCATCAGACCGCCGAGGCCGAGCCGCGGTGCCCGCTCGATCTCACGGACGAGCCGCGCGAGCTCGGCGGGATCGCGAAAGCCGCCGCGATGAAGGCCGACGTCGATCTCGAAGTTGAGACGAAGGGAGACGCGGTGGGCGTCGGCGAGCTCGCGGTATTGCCGAAAGCGCTCGGGCGAGTCGATCAGCCACTGCACTCGCTTCGCCGCCTCGAAGCCCTCCGCGTGCTCCGCGCGAAGGAACGCATCCGCCACGGCCGCGGGCATGGGCTTGCCGAAGAGCAGGTCCGCACGCGGATGGCGCCGCGCGATCGCCTCGGCGAATCGCCCGTGGAAGACCATCAGGCGGGACGAGCCCGAGCGCGCCATGACGTGGGACAGGAGCGCTTCGCCCGGAAGCGACTTCGCCACGATCCGGTAGTCGCGGCCGGCGAGATCGTCGCGAACGCGATCGATGTTCCGGTCCATCGCGTCCAGATCGAG
>JBCCZJ010000491.1:0-3793 GCA_039187915.1 Myxococcota bacterium | reverse complement strand
GGGCTGCTTGTAGCGAATCTTGAGCGTGAGCATCTCGTTGGAATCGGGCATCAATTGCACACGGTCGGCTGCCCGCGTTTGGTCGCCGGCCGCGGTCGGCTCGCTGTCGTCTGCCTGCTGGTACTTCAAGCCGTCCACGGGCGGCGTCGGCGGCTCGACGCCGACGGGGACCACCACATACAGCGCGGTCACGGTGTGCCCGGCGCCGATCTCGCCGGCGTCCTTCGTGTCGTCGTTGAAGTCCTGGTCGGCGAGGCGCCTGTTTTCGTAGCCGATGAGGCGGTAGGCGCGGACCTTCTTCGGGTTGAACTCGACCTGGATCTTCACGTCCTTCGCGATCGTGACGAGGGTGGCGTCGGCCTGCTCGACGAGCACCTTGCGCGCCTCCTGCCGCGTGTCGATGTAGGCGTAGTTGCCGTTGCCGTGATCCGCGAGCTGCTCCATGGTCGCGTCGTTCAGGTTGCCCCGACCGACCCCGAGCACCGTGAGTTCGATGCCGCTCTCGCGTTCGCGCTCGATCCGCTTCAGCAGCTCGGAGCGATTCGCCACGCCGACGTTGAAGTCCCCGTCGGTCGCGAGGATCACGCGGTTGATGCCCTCGTCGTCGAAGTGCTCGCGGGCCGTCCGATACGCGAGCTCGAGCCCGGCCGCACCCGCCGTCGAGCCTCCGGCCCGGAGGCGCGAGAGCGCTTCCACGATCTTCTCTTCCTCGTCCCCCGGCGTCGGCGGGAGCACGAGCCCGCTCGCGCCGGCGTAGACGACGATCGAGACCCGGTCGATCGGACGCAAGGTCTCGACGAGTCGCTCCATCCCGTACTTCACGAGGTCGAGGCGATCGGGTCCCGCCATCGAACCGGACACGTCGAGCAGGAAGACGAGGTTGCGGGGCGGGATCGTCGTGCGGGGAATCTCCTTGCCTTCGATCGCGATCCGGACGAGGCGATGCTCGTCGCGCCACGGCGCTTCGAAGATCTCCATGTCGACCGCGAAGGGCGCCTCGCCCGCCGCGACCCGCCGCGGATAGCGGAAGTAGTTGACGAGCTCCTCGATCCGGATGGCCCCCACCGGCGGACGCGTGCGCTCGCGGAGGAAGCGCCGCACGTTCGCGTACGAGGCCGTGTCGACGTCGACCGAAAACGTCGAGCGCGGCGCGTCGGACGGGCGAACGAAGCCCTGCTCGGCGCTCTCGTCGTAGCGTTCGGTGTTCGCCTCGGCGTGCGGTGGAAACGCATTGACAGCGACGCTCGGCTCGGACGGGTCGCCCAGACTCATGAAGCGCTTCCGCTCGACGCCCTTCAACCCGCCAGGCGCCCGCCTCGGTCGCTCCGATGCGCCGAGGCCGTAGAGTTCATCCGAATCGAACGCGATCGACGACGTCGTGGTTTCCGAGAACAGCATCGAGGCGCCGGAGCCGACGATGACCATCTCCTCCGCACCGCCGAAGGGATCCGTCTCTTCGCTCGGCGCGGGCGCGGGCGCCTCCTGCGCGAGACCGGACTCGGCTTGCGCCGATGAGTCCGTCGCCGAGACAGGATCCGAAGCCGCGGTCGTCCCCGGATCGGGCGCGGGCGGCGGTTGGACGACGATCCGATCGATGGGGGTCGGCTCGGACGGATCTTCGTCGCTGGCACAGGCGGCCAGGAAGAGCACGCCGAGCAGCGAGGTCATCAGGACCGAGAACGAGACGAAGAGGACCGGACCGCTGGATCCGGAATCGGGGCGCGTTCGCATGCGGATCTCCTCACGCTCGGGAAGGGCGACCCCGATCGGGTCCGGGGTCGTGCGCGATCTGGCCCCTGGGACGACGACCGATCCCGAGCGGTTCCGCGGAGAAGGATCCGAGTGCCCCTCAGACGCGCGGTCGCCGGGCCTCGGCCTCGTCCAAGGCCCGTCTGCCGCGCGTGCTCGACACCGCGTGCCCCCCTGTCGCCCGTGTTTGACACCCCACCCCCCTCCCGGTAATTTGCGCGCCTCTCCGACGGCGGGCGTAGCTCAGTTGGTTAGAGCGCCAGATTGTGATTCTGGAAGTCGCCGGTTCGATCCCGGTCGCCCGCCCCATTCATGCGGGGTTCGTGCCCGTTGCGAGCGGGGTCGGTAGACCCGGTCGGCGTTCCTTCGGCGACCGCGGGGTGCTCGCGCGTGCTGTCGCGCTTCGGATGCGCCTCGCCGGTGGAGTGAGGGGGAGCGGGCCGTGCTCGTGCCGGCGCGGCGTGCCGGCTGCGCGGGCGCCGTTTGCTGGAGCCGAGGCGTCGGCGGAGCGTGAGCATCGCGAAGCGTCGGGCGTCACCGGAGCACGAACGCTCCGAAGCGTGAGGCCGTCACCGAAGCACGAACGCCCGGAAGCGTCGAGCGCCCCCGAAGCGCGAACGCGCGCTCGCGCTGGGCGTCGCCGCCGGCCCTCGATGCCACGAAGCCGCCCCGCCGCTCCCCCTTGTCAGAAAAAGGAAAGGCCCCCGAAGCGCGCTTCGGGGGCCGTATACGTTCAGAGGAGACCCGAGACCTGGCAGCCGGCGCAACTTGCGCGGGACACGGTGGGCGAGTGTGTCAAGCGAGGGCGGGGGCCCCTTCGGAACGCAGTCCTTCGTAGGATTCGATGGGTTCGACGCCGAGCGTCCGACGGACTTCGTCGAGGGGACGCTCGAGGAGCGCTTCCCAATCGGCGCCCGGGAGCCATTCGGCTCGACCGGCGCGGCGGAATCCGTCGCGGATCATCACGCGCTCGCCCGCCATCGCGCCGCGCGACTTCAGGTAGGCGACGGCGACGATGAAGCCGACGCCCCGGTTGCGGATCTGGCGGTAGGTGAACGAGAGCAGTGCGGCCTCGCCGAAGAGGTCGCGGCCGTATCCCGTCACGACGTGCCAGAGGTCGTGGCTGTCTCGCACGCGCTGACCGAAGAGGACGCGGCGGGGATCGAGCACTTCCTCGTCGTCGCGCGGGGCGGACTCGCTCGCATCGACGAGGCCGTCGGCGGTGATCTGCTCGCGCGCCGTGAAGTCGGCGTAGGCGCGACCGAGCGTGCCCTGCGGAAGGGACTCGAGGTAGGCGCGGTCGCTCAGGGTGTCGAGCAGAACGCGCTTCTCGGCCAGGATCTTCGGGCCGTTCTCGGATCGGAGGAAGCGCTGGAAGGCGCGCTCCTGGGAGTTGCCGGAGAGCGCGCGGATGATCCGGAAGACCTGCGCGGTGTCGTCGGGGTCGCGCATCAGGATTCGGATCGCGTCCCAGGCTTCGCGGAAGCGGATCGGATTGTGATGAGGCGGCATCGGGGCTCCTGGCGTCGAATCGCCTCGTCCGACTCCGCCGGCTGCGCGGCGGATCAGCCTGGACGGCGGCGGGTTCGAGGATCGGAAGTCGAGGCGGTCGTGGGAGGCGGCGGCGATTCGCAGAGGGCGGTTTCGGGCCGCTTCCGGCGCGAAACCTGCGCCGAAGTGAAAAACAGCGGCATGTCTCTCACGGAGCCTTTCCGTTCCTCCGATCTGTTGCGAAAATACCTTACCGACAACAGTGTCAACAGGGTTTCCTGAGCGATATGGACAAAAATGTCGACAAGGATCAGCCGGTCCCTCGCCGCCGGAGAAGGACGGCCGAGGTCGCCCGCAGGGAAATCCTCGATGCCGCGAAGAAACGGCTGATGGAGGGTGGCCCGGACAACGTCCGGCTGAAGCAGATCGGAGAGGAAATCGGCCTCTCCCATTCTTCGATCCTCCACCATTTCGGAAGCCGCGACGCGCTGATGGAGGCGCTCCGCAGCGACGCCTTCAACTCGCTCGCCCGGGACCTCGCCAAGCGCATGGC
>JBCCZJ010000490.1:0-3834 GCA_039187915.1 Myxococcota bacterium | reverse complement strand
GGGGGGCCCTTGGGGGGGTTTTTTTCGCCCGGGCGCGTGCCCCGCGGGGGGGCGCCCGTGGACACCCGCTGAAGCGCCCCCGTCCGGCGCCCGGGGGGGGGGCCGATTCCGTTTCGAGCCAGCGGCCCGGGTGCGGTCTCTGCGGGGCGCCTCGAGGCCCCCGCACTGGCCCTCGGGCGTTCCCCGGGGCCGTTGACACCGCCCCGGAGGCGGCATAACCTGCCGCCGCTTCGAAACCCCGGACAGGTCTCAACCCCGCGGTTCGTTTCCTTTTTTCGGAGAGGTGGCCCGAGCTTGGCTCCGGTCTCTTCGGATTCGTGAAACGGAATCTCGGGGTCGTGCTGTCTCTGAAATCCGCTGGCCCACGCAGGCGGACGTTTCGAGCGGTGACTCATCGCGGCCGATCACGGGATCCGTGCCGCTGCGCCTGTGCCGGATCGGTTCCAGGCCTAACAGAGAAGAAACAAGCAGCAGGAGCGAAGCATCTCCCCATGCCCACGATTCAACAGCTGATCCGAAAGGGACGGAAGCCGAAGCCGTCCCGGTCGAAGTCCCCGGACCTCACGAGCTGCCCGCAGCGCCGTGGCGTTTGTCTGCGTGTGTTCACCGCGACGCCGAAGAAGCCGAACTCGGCGCTTCGTAAGGTCGCGCGTGTGCGTCTGACGAACGGCAACGAGGTCAACGCCTACATCGGTGGCGAGGGGCACACGCTGCAGGAGCACTCGGTCGTGCTCGTCCGCGGGGGTCGTGTGAAGGATCTCCCCGGTGTCCGTTACCACATCGTGCGCGGTTCCCTCGATGCCACGGGCGTCGAAGGCCGGAACCAGAGCCGATCGAAGTACGGCGCCAAGAAGCCCAAGTGATTCATCTCCACGAGACCGACGTGCGTTAGGCGCGTCGGTTTCGTGCATTCGGGTCGCCGAGATCCGAGATCAGGAACAGGAAGGACGCGTTCATGCCCCGACGACGCGAGGTACAGAAGCGCGAGACGGCGCCGGACTCCAAGCACGGAGACCAGATGCTCGGCCGCTTCATCAACGTGATCATGCGCGACGGAAAGAAGAGCACCGCCGAGAACATCGTGTACGGCGCCTTCGACGAGATCGAGAACAAGATGCGCAGCGACCCGCTGGCGATGTTCCGACGCGCGCTCGACAACATCCGGCCGCGGCTCGAGGTGAAGAGCCGGCGGGTCGGTGGCGCCAACTACCAGGTGCCGATCGAGATCTCCCCCAACCGGGCGACGTCGCTCGCTATGCGCTGGCTCGTTCAGTACTCGCGCTCCCGCCCGGGCAAGAGCATGAAGGAGAAGCTCGCGAACGAGATCATCGACGCGGCGAACGAGCGGGGCGAGAGCGTGAAGAAGCGCGAAGACACGCACCGCATGGCGGAGGCCAACAAGGCCTTCGCGCATTACCGCTGGTAGATCCGCGCTCTTTACCTGCTGCGCGCAGAGCGCGCCTGGGCTGAGGGCTCTCGCTCTCAGCTGACTCGAAACCGAGAACGGCGCCAGAGGACGACAGAGGGAACGGTCATGCCTCGAAGTGCGCAGCTCTCGGAGACCCGAAACATCGGCATCATGGCGCACATCGATGCCGGCAAGACGACGACGACCGAGCGGATCCTCTTCTACACGGGCGTCAACTACAAGATTGGAGAAGTTCACGACGGTGCGGCCACGATGGACTGGATGCAGCAGGAACAGGAGCGCGGAATCACCATTACGTCCGCGGCCACGACCTGCAGCTGGCGAGACCATCGCATCAACATCATCGACACCCCGGGACACGTCGACTTCACGGTCGAGGTCGAACGTTCGCTCCGGGTGCTGGACGGCGCGGTCGCCGTCTTCTGTGCGGTGGGGGGCGTCGAACCGCAATCCGAGACGGTGTGGCGACAAGCGGACACCTACCGGGTCCCCCGCGTGGCCTTCGTGAACAAGATGGATCGAATGGGTGCAGATTTCGACAACGTGGTCTCGATGATCGAGGACCGTCTGGGAGCCCGGCCGCTGCCTTTGCAGCTGCCGATCGGCTCGGAAGACGCGTTCTCGGGCGTCGTCGATCTGTTGTCGGAGCAGGCGCTCGTCTGGGACGACGAGAGTCTGGGGGCCGAGTTCCGGACCGAAGCCATCCCGGCCGAGCTGGCCGAGGATGCCGAGCTGGCCCGCGATCAGCTGGTGGAGCGGCTCGCGGACTTCGACGACGAGGTCATGGCGAAGTACCTCGAAGGCGAGGCCGTCTCGGTCGACGAGCTCCGCGCCGCCATCCGCCGGAGCACGCTCAACCTCGACGTCGTCCCGGTCTTCTGTGGAAGCGCCTTCAAGAACAAGGGCGTCCAGCCGCTGCTCGACGCGGTCGTGGACTTCCTTCCTTCGCCGGCCGACGTGCCTGCAGTCGAGGGCGAGGAGGTCTCGACCAAGAAGAAGGGGCCGAAGAACGCGCGCGCCAGCGAGGAGGCGAAGGTCGTGAAGCGTGCGCCCAGCGACGAAGAGCCTTTCTCGGCGCTGGTCTTCAAGATCCAGTCGGACAAGCACTCGGGCAGCCTCGCGTACCTGCGGGTCTATTCCGGGACCGCGAAGTCGGGCGAGGGGCTCCTCGACGCGACCTCCGGCAAGAAGGAGCGCGTCAACAAGTTCCTCCAGATGCACGCCAACAAGCGGCAGGAGGTCGACACGGTCCACGCCGGCGACATCGTGGCAGCCGTCGGTCTCAAGAGCGTCGTGACCGGCCATACGCTCTGCACGCCGAAGGCGCCGCTCGTCCTCGAGAGCCTCGAGTTCCCGGATCCCGTCATCTCGATCGCGATCGAGCCGAAGACGACCGCGGACATGGACAAGCTCGATCAGTCCCTCGAACGCCTCGCGGTCGAGGACCCGTCCTTCAAGACGTCGACCGACGCGGAGACGGGGCAGAAGATCATCTCCGGCATGGGCGAGCTCCACCTCGAGATCATCGTCGACCGTCTCCTTCGAGAGTTCGGCGTCGACGCCAACGTCGGCCGGCCGCAGGTCGCCTACAAGGAAACGATCTCGGCGACGGCGGAGGGCGTCGGCGAATACGTGAAGCAGGGCGCCGCCGGCGCCGGCGAGTTCGCGATCGTCAAGGTCGAGGCGATTCCCGGCGAGACGGGCTCCGGCTTCGTCTTCGAGAACGCGCTCGAGGGCAGCGCGGTCCCCGCCGAGTTCATCGACGCGATCGAACAGGGCTGTGGCGAGTCGGTCGACTCGGGGCACCTCGGTGGCTACCCGGTCGTCGACGTGAAGCTCCGCCTCCTCGATGCGCAGCTCCACGAGACCGACTCCTCGGAGCGCGCGTTCGGCATCGCCGCTTCGATGGCCGCGAACGACGCGCTCGGCAAGGCGTCGCCCGTCCTGCTCGAGCCGATCATGAACGTGGAAGTCGTGACGCCGGAAGAGTTTCGCGGCGCGGTGCAGGGTGACTTGAACGGCCGTCGCGGTCAGATCACGGGCATCGAGATGCGGTCCCAGAATCAGGTCGTCCAGGCCGAAGTTCCGCTCTCGCAGATGTTCGGATACGTGAGCAGCGTTCGCTCCATGACGCAGGGTCGCGCGAGCTACACGATGCAGTTCGGTCACTATCTGCAGGTTCCCGACAACATCCTGCAATCGATCATCAATCCATACGGCTGACGCTTTCCGCGGCGCGCAGCGCGCGCCGGGGCTGAAGGCTCCGCGCTTCCCAGCCCGAACCACGAAGAAGAAACGATCCATAGGGATCCAGAGAAGAAGAGAAGAAGACCATGTCCAAGGAAAAGTTCGAGCGGACGAAGCCCCACGTGAACGTGGGCACGATCGGTCACGTCGACCATGGT
>JBCCZJ010000489.1:0-3839 GCA_039187915.1 Myxococcota bacterium | reverse complement strand
TCCTCCGTCTCCGCGTGGTTGCGCATTCGCGCGAAGACGAAGTTGTAGATCCGCTGGAAGTAGCGGTTGTAGAGCTCGCTGAAGTGCAGCTCGTTCTTCGCCCGGAGCCCCTCGAGCAGGTCCTGATCGGACAGCTCCGAGAGCGGCACGTCGGACGCGGGCTCCGAAGCGGGCTCCGAAGCGGGCTCCGAAGTGTGAAGGGCAATCAGTGAGTCTTCAGAATCAACATGGCGGTCGACGGCCGGCCCGGACGCTTCGACTTCGTCCGGTTCGATCATCAACGCCGCAGCAGCGGACGTACGGGACACGACATCTCCTGGGACTGCCCTGACGAGCGAACGCTCGATGCAGTCCGTCACCCGCACTCCTGCCCGGAATCCGGGCGTCGCTTTCGGTCGACGGTCCGGTCCGGTCGCACCCTGCGGACCCACGTGTCCACACGGCGCTACAAGAGCGCTTCCGAGATGCACCTCCGATCACGAAGCGCTCCCTGAAACGCGGCCCTCGTCCGATTCGCTGGATTTCGGATGCAGGTCTCCCCTGAACGCGGCAGTCGGTTTTCGAACCGCGCGCATCCGTGGATGCACGGGGTCGTGAACCTCCCGGCTGCTGCGAGAAGCAGATCCCCACACCCGCCTTCCGAGCGGTCTTTCGGCGATTCCGATGGTGTCGATGGGGTGATCGACGGAACGGCTTCAGACCGCCTGCTGGCGGACGTGGCGCACGTCGCGAGTCGCAACGCAGGCACACAGCCTCGTTCCGGATCCCAGAGAAATGACAGGGCCCCCCACTGTCATAGAGATAAGTGACCCATTCTCCGGACACGTGGCGCGCCGTGTCGCGAAAACGGCGATTTCTCTTCCGTGAGAAAGATCCTGCGCGCGTTTCGCGGGGGAGAGACGGGCGCCACGCGGACGGGTTGCCGCGGTGATGCGGATCACATGCGCGCGGCGACTACGCCAGATCCTCCGCCCAGGGCGTCGACGCGCGCCATGCTTCGATGCGCGCACGAATCTCTGCGATGCGTTCCTCCGCGAGCGGCGCCGCCGCCGGCGCCTCGTCCACCGCGACCGCCTCGAGGGTCGCCGCGAGACGATTCTCGAAGGCCGTCGCGATCTCGGCGACCCGACGCTCCGTGATCTCCGGTCCCGTCTCCGAGAGCAGCGCCAGCGCCCGCGCCGGATCGAGCGCGCCCTGCGCCCGGACGGCCGCCGCGGCCTCGGAGCGGAGCCGCTCCGCGAGCGCGTTCACATCGACCGCCTCACGCAGGAACCCCGGGATCCGCGCGGCGCCCGGACCTTCCGCCAGGGCCCGCAGCGAGAGCGCGAGTCGCGAGGCGTCTTCGCGCGCCCCCTCGTCCGCGACGATCCGGCTGCGCTCGGTCGCGCGCCGCGCTTCGTCCGTCGCGGTCGCGCCCGGACCCGCCGCGTCGTTGCCGGACGTCGCCGGAACCGGCGCGGCGCCCGAGGGCTCGATCTTCACCTGCATGCTGCTCTCCCTGCCCCCGCCCGACGGACCGCCGGGCTTCGCGATGTCGCGACAGGGAGACGCAACTGCAAGGCAAGTGCCACGCAAGCGCGCGCAGGTGCGCCCTCGCGCCGACCCGCCGTGCGATCTGCGGCGTGGCCCTCGGCCGCGTTTCCCGCTGAAACCCGCGCACCGCACCCTCGTCCATGCCACGCGCTATTCTGCGCGCTCCCGCGCCCGCCGGGGATCCCTTCCATGCACGAAGAACGCGGCCCGGCCGGCCCGGCCTCCTCGCCCGAGGAGACGCCGAGCCCGTCGCAGGCTTCTCGTACGCGATCGGCCTCGACGCCGAATCCGGGCGCTGTCGGCCCCTGGCAGCGCGTGCGGGCCCGTGCGCTCGCGAGCCCGAACCACCGTCGTTGGGTCCTGTGGACCTGCCTCGCCGGCTGCTTCGCGACGACCTTCACCATGACGATCCTCGGCGTTTCCCTCAAGACGATCGCGGGGGATCTCGGGAGCGACGTCGCGACGATCGCCTGGGTGATGACGGCACCGATGCTGGCGCAAGCCGTGTCCGCACCGCTGCTCGGCAAGCTCGGCGACCTCCACGGCCACCGGTTGGTCTATCTCTCCGGCTTCGCGCTCGCGACGGTCGTCGCCACCGCGACCGCCTTCGCCTGGGACGCGACCAGCCTGATCGGTTTCCGCACCCTCGCCCAGCTCGCCGGCACGGCGACGATGCCCGCCTCGATGGCGATCCTGTTCAAGGTGTACGACCGCAGGGATCGTGTGAAGGCGATGGGGTGGATGAGCGTGGTGATCGCCGGGGCTCCGGTCGTCGGTCTCGCCGTCGGTGGCGTGCTCGTCGAGTGGATCGGCTGGCGACCGATCTTCCTGATCCAGGGCGGACTCTCGGCCATCGCCCTCTCCGTCGCGCTGCTCGTACTGGTCGAGACCCCGCGACGCGACGATCTCACCCTCGACGTTCCGGGAGCGGCGGCACTCGCGGCCGCGGCCTTCGCGCTCACCTTCGCGATCAACCGACTGCCGGTCTGGGGCCTCGCGGATCCTCGCGTCGCGGTCGCGCTGCTCGCCACACCCGCCTTCCTCGCGCTCTTCGCGTCGATCGAGCGGCGCGCGCCCTCCCCGCTGCTGCCCCTCGACTTCCTGACGCGTCGCAACTTCACGCTGCCGCTCGTCGTTGGCTTCACCATGCAATTCGCCTACATGGGTGGCTTCATCATCAGCCCGCTCATCATGCTCGGCGTCTTCGGCCTCGGCCAGGCGGCGACCTCGATGTGGACGATCGCGCGGCCGATCTCGCTCTCCGCGGCCTCGCCCGTCGGCGGCAGTCTCGCGGCGCGGTATGGCGAGCGGGTGATGATCATCGCGGGGATGGTCGCCGTCGTCGGGGCGATGAGCGCTTTCGCGATCGGCGCCCAGATCGAGCACCTCGCGCCGATCGTGGCCGGCCTCGTGCTGGCGGGGCTCGGCGCCGGTCTGGCCCAGCCCTCCCTGTCGGCGATGGTGGCCTCCGCCGTCGACGAGCAGGATCACGGCATCGCCGTCTCGACCCTGTCGACGACGACCGGCATCGGAGCCGTCGCGGGCATCTCGATCCTGACCGCGATGTGCGCCGACGCCACGTCGACCGCGGCGTTCCGCGACGGCTATCTGCTCGGCGCCGTCTGCGCCGCGCTCGGATTGGTCGCCGCCTGGGGCGTCCGACCGATCGACCACGAGGCGGACGCTGCCGCAGCGCCAGCCGAAACACCGCACGCCGAGCTGGCGCGACGCGAGAAAGCGACCGCCTGAGACGCGCCCCCGCGCGCGTCCCTCCGCTCGGAGCGGCTCGGATCGCGGCACCGGTCACGTCGCGGCCGTCGGAATCGCCGCGGATCCAGCGGCCGACGTCGATCGTTTCAGCGCCGCGGATCCAGCGGCCGACGTCGATCGTTTCAGCGCCGCGGATCCAGCGGCCGACGTCGATCGTTTCAGCGCCGCGGATCCGGCGGCCGACGTCGATCGTCGCGCCGTCGTGGACCTAGCGGTCGACGTCGATCGTATCGCCGCCGCGGCCCTGGCAGTCCGCCGCGCGCATGAACTGCACGCCGCCGCCGAGATCACAGCGAACCAGGCGGTTCGGGTCCGGTCCGCTCTCGTCGGTCCCGCCGAGGCTGTCGCGCACGGTCGCGCTCATGCGCGCCACGAGACCCGACCCGTCGGCTTCGGCACCCGGCGCCGCGATGCCGCGCGCCACCGCGTCCGCGGCGAGCTCGGCCTCGAGCGACACCAGCTCCACGATCTGGCCGTCGATGCCATCCGGGTCGGCGGGCCCGATGCGCACGCCGACGACCCCCCCCCCCACCAAT
>JBCCZJ010000488.1:0-3861 GCA_039187915.1 Myxococcota bacterium | reverse complement strand
CTGTAGACGAGCGCGGGTTCCGGCGGGGGCGAATCCCAACTCTTCGGAGCGCTGGGCGGCGAAGACCATGCCGATCGCGACGGCCTCGCCGTGGAGCAGGCCGCGATAGCGCGCGTGCTTCTCGATCGCGTGGCCGAGCGTGTGTCCGAAGTTGAGCAGCTTGCGCAGCCCCCCTTCCCGCTCGTCGCGCTCGACCACCTCGCCCTTGATCGCGCAGGAACGCTGGAGCGCGGGCAGCACCACCTTCGGGTCGAGATCGAGGAAGGCCTCGATCCGCGGCTCGAGCCAATCGAAGAGATCGGCATCCCAGATCGCAGCGTGCTTGATCAACTCCGCCGCGCCGGCCGCGCGCTCTCGGCGCGGGAGGGAGCGGAGGGTCGCGATGTCGATGAAGACGCCCCGCGGCTGATGAAACGCGCCGACCAGGTTCTTGCCCTGCGAGAGGTTCACGCCCGTCTTTCCGCCGATCGACGCATCGACCATCGCGAGCACCGTCGTCGGCACCTGCACGAACGGGATCCCGCGCAGGAAGCTCGCCGCCGCGAAGCCGCCCAGATCTCCGGCGACGCCGCCGCCGAGCGTCACGACGCCGGAGCTGCGGTCCATCCCGTGGTCGAGGAAACGGTCGTAGAGTTCGCCGAGCTGCTTCAGGTTCTTGGTCGCGTCGCCGTCCGGGACGACGATCCGCTCGACCTTCGCGCCCGCCGCGGCGAGCCCCTTCGTGAGCAGCGGCGCGTAGCGACGCGCGACGGTCGGCACCGTGACGATCGCGACGCGCTCGGACTGCAGGAGCGCTCCCGCGCGCCGCCCGATCGTCTGGAGCCAGTCGTCGCCGAGCGCGACGTCATAGCTCCGCTCACCGAGCGCCACGGGCACGGTCGCGCGCACGCGCCCCCGCCCATTCAGGCGGCCTCGCGCCGTCCCCACGGTCTTCTTCGTCACGTGCTTCTTCGCCCCTGTGGCGGCCATCGTCTCGTCCTGATTCCCGGTCTCTGGCCTGGCGCTTGCCGGCCCTGCGTTCAGCGCCCGTGCATCGCGGCCAGGATCGCGTCGACCACGGCCTCCGCGTCCCGCGTCGCGTCCACGCGAATCGCCGCGCGGGCATAATAGGGCTTCCGCTCGACGAGGAGCGCATCGAGTTTCTCCCGCTGACCCTCCGCGTCGAGACCGGCCAGGAGCGGGCGGGTCGCGGCATCACCGATCCGTCCGAGAATCGTCTCGGGATCCGCCTCGAGCCACACCACCGTCCCTCGCTCGGTCAGGCGAGCGGCCGCCCCGGGCTGGACGATCGCACCGCCACCGAGGGCCACAACCGCGGCCTCCTGGCCCGCCGCCTCGATCGCGGCCCGCTCGCGCGCCCGGAAGCCGGCCTCGCCCTCGCGGTCGAAGATCTCGGCGACGGTCATGCCGGCCGCTCGCTCGACCGCGTGATCGGTGTCGACGAAGACGCGCCCCGTCCGAGCGGCGAGCACCGGGCCGACCGTCGACTTTCCGGCGCCCATCATCCCGACCAGGAAGATCGGGGACCGCTCGCCCGCTGTGTTCTCGCTCTCGCCGCCCACGGCGCCAGCATAAAAAAAACGGGGGGAGCAAGCTCCCCCCGTCTTTCGGGTCGTCCGGCGGAGGCCTCGCTGGACCTCCGTTGCAGTCGTCCCGTTCGACCTAGTTGGCCGCCATCTCCGGCAGCCGCACGATGCGCGGCGTCACGAAGACCAGGAGCTCCTTGCGGGAGTCCGTGACGGCGTTGCTCTTGAAGGCATTCCCGATGACCGGAATCCGGTGCAGGTAGGGAATGCGGCTCTGCGTGTTGCTCTTCGTGATCGTGTAGATCCCGCCGAGCACGAGCGTCTGACCATCCTTCACCAGGGTCTCGGTCGTCGCCTCGTTGCGGGCGATGGCCGGAGAACCCGTCGGCGTCTGGACCGAATCGTCCGGCGCGTTCCGACTGACCTGGATCTGCATGATGATGCTCTCGTCCGCCGTGATGTGCGGCGTGACGATCAGCGAGAGCACCGCGTCGATGAACTCGAGCTTCGCATCGCCACCCTCGAAGGTCTGGAACGGAATCGACACACCCTGTTCGATGCGGGCTTGCGTGTTGTCGAGCGTCACGATCCGCGGGCTCGAGACGACCTTGCCGTCACCCGTGGACTCCGCCGCCTGGATCTGTGCATCGACCCGGAAATCCTGGTCGAGGATCAAGGCGCCGACCGTCAGGAGCCCGGTGGGCACCGAGGCGATCGGGTTGGCGAAGGCCAGACTGTTCTCGTCGATCAGGTTGATGCCGTCACGCGCGAAGTCCAGGTCCGTCCGCGGCGTGTCCGGATCGAAGGGATCCGTGAAGCGCTGCGTCTGGACGCCCCAGACCGAGCCGAGCTCGCGGCTGAAGTCCAGGCTGGCCTCGACGATCTTGGCCTCGATCATGACCTGCGGCGTCTGCGTGTCGATCGCCGAGATGAGCGCGCTCGCTTCGTCGATCACGGACGCGATGTCCTTGATGATCAGCGTGTTCGTGCGCTCGTCCAGGTTGACCGTGCCGCGAGCGGAGAGGAGGCGCTTCACGAGCCCCTCCGTGTCCCGCACCGAGGCGTAGTTGACGGGCAGGAGCTTGACCTCGAGATCCTCGAGCTTCTCCTTGTTGCGGCGTTCCTGGAGCCGGACCTCTTCCTCTGCCTTGAGGACGTCGGAGGGCGCGATCCGAAGGACGTTGCCCACCCGGACGAAGCCCAGGCCCTTGGTCATGAGGATGACGTCCAGCGCCTGGTCCCAGGGCACGTCGACGAGCCGAATCGTGACGTTCCCGGAGACCTCGTCGCCGGCGATGATGTTGAGATCACTGACCTCGGCGATCAGACGGAGCACGTCCGCGATCGCGACGTCCTTGAAGTCCAGCGAGACGCGTCGGCCGCGGTACTCCTTGCCGTCGATCAGTCCGCCCTCTTCGAGCACCTCGATCGCCGCGGGCACCTCGACCGCTGCCGGGGCGGCCGGAGCCGCCTGCGGTGCGTCCCACATCGCCTTCGGATCGGCGACGGCCAGGGCGTCGATCGCGCCACCCGACTCGAAGCCGGGTGCCGCGGCCGCCTGAGCCACCTCGATCGGAGCGACCGGAGTCGCGATCGCTGCGACGGGCGTCGGCTCGGAGGTCGCCGCCGTCGGTGCCGGGACCGGCGCGTCGAGCGCGTAGGGATCGGCCATCGGAACTGCTACAGGCGCGGTCTCGCCGGCGACGGGCGCCGACGCGGCCAGCGTCGCTTCGGGGGCAACCGGAGACGCACTCAGCGTGAGCCCGGTGCCCTCGTCGCTCGCCCCCGCGTTCGGGAACGCCGGCGGCGCGGCGGCCGCGATGCCCATGTCCTGGAACTCCACGAAGAGCATCGAACCGCGGCGGCTGATGACCGGCTCCTGGTTCGGCGCGCGCGTGAAGACGACCCGGACTTCCGGCGTCTCGACCTCGGGCTGCTGGAAGGCATGGATCATCGAAACCGGTCCCCCCGCCTTGGGGAAGATCCGATCCGATGCCGCCTCGCTGATCTGGGCGCCCGGGATGCTGATCACGTAGGTCCCGGCGTCCGGCGCGCTCGTCGTGTAGGCGAGCGTGTCGTCCGCGAGGATCGCCGTGCGATCGAGCCCCTCGGTGCGTTCGTAGTGGAGTCCGTAGACCTCGGCCAGCGAGAGCGTCGCGATCGCGGCCTCGTCCGCCGGCGTCTCTTCCCAGGCGGCCGGAACCGCTTCGGGCGTCGACTCGACGGTCTCCGCGATCTCGACCGCCGGGGCGATCTCGGCGGACGCCGGCTCGGTGGCGAAGCTCGTCTCCTCGACCGGGATCGTGGTAGCGTCCGCGGACGCGACCTCGAAGGT
>JBCCZJ010000487.1:0-3871 GCA_039187915.1 Myxococcota bacterium | reverse complement strand
GTCCGGGATCGACGAGAAGGGAGAGTCCGCACCCTCCCCGGCGTCGACGCCGGTGGCCTCGACCTTGCGGATGCGACCGCCGATGACCGACGCGAAGCTCGGGCAGTAGCCCTCGAGGCAGGAATAGTCCTTGTTGCAGGACGACTGATTGATCGTGCGCTTGCGCCCGAACTCCGTCTCGACCGGCTCGATCGAGATGCAGTTGCTCTGGACGGAGCAGTCGCCGAAGCCCTCGCAGACGGACTCGTAGATCACGAACCGCCGATCCGGATCCGGGAAATCGCCGCGCTTTCGGAGCCGCCGCGCCTCGGCGGCGCACGTCTGGTCGTAGAGGATCGCCGTCACGCCCGGGATCTCGCGCAGCTCCTTCTGCACGACGTCGAGCTCCTTGCGGTCGTGCACGGTCACCCCGGTCGGGAAGGTCCCGGGCGCGTACTTCGCGATGTCGTTCGAGAGGACGGCGATCCGTTCGATGCCCTCGCCGGCGAGCTGCCGCGCGATCTCCGGCGTCGTGATCTCGCCGGCCATCTCCTCACCTTCGATCGGCTGGCCGCCCGTCATGGCGACCGCGCCGTTCACGAGGATCTTGTACGTGATGTTCACGTTCGCAGCGACCGCGGCGCGGATCGCGAGCAGCCCCGAGTGGAAGTAGGTCCCGTCTCCCATGTTCTGGAAGATGTGGTCCACTTCGGTGTAGGGGGCCTGACCGATCCAGTTGACGCCCTCCGCGCCCATCTGGTTGACGGCGAGCGTGCGGCGCTCGGGCAGGAATACGGCCATGCCGTGACAGCCGATCCCGCCGAGGGCGATCGAGCCCTCGGGAACGACGGTGGACCGGTTGTGCGGGCAGCCCGAACAGAAGGAAGGCAGACGCGCCAATCCGCCTTGCGCCGCCTGGAGGCCCGGCGTCTCCGGGTCCGGAGTCAGTCGCGCCGCCCACTCGGGCGCCTCGCGCGTGATCCAGCGCCGCAGGACCCCGACCACGGTGCCGGGCGTGAGCTCCCCGATCTGCGGGACCAGCGGCGAGCCATCGATGTCCAGCTTGCCCAGCAGGCGCGGCCGCTCGGGCAGGTTGTAGAGGAGGCTCGCGAGCTGGTCTTCGAGGATCGGCTTCTTCTCCTCCACCACGAGGAGATCGTCGTGCCCCTGCGCGAACGCGCGGGCCCCCTCCCGCTCGAGCGGCCAGGTCATGCCGACCTTGTAGATGGAGATGCCGAGCGCCGTCGCCTTCTCGTCGTCGAGACCGAGGTCTTCGAGCGCCTGTCGCAGATCGCCGTAGGCCTTGCCGGTCGTCACGATGCCGAGTCGGCGCTTCGGCGACTCGAGGGCGACGCGGTCGATCGGGTTGGCGCGCAAGAAGGCCTGGAGCGCGACCAGGCGGTGTTCGAAGAGCCGCTCCTCGACCATCTGCGGGATGTTCGCCCAGCCGATGTGGATCCCGCCGGGCGGCGGCGTCCAGTCCGTCGGCTCGACGAGCCGTACGCGGTCCGGTGAAACGGAGACCGAGCCGCTGCTCTCGATCGTATCGGTCAGGCACTTGAAGCCGATCCAGCAGCCCGAATAACGCGAGAGCGCCCAGCCATAGATGCCGAAATCGAGATAGTCCTGCACGCTCGACGGATTGAGCACCGGGATCCCGCAGTGGATCATCGCGGGCTCGCTCTGGTGGGCGATCGAGGACGACTTGGCGCCCGGGTCGTCGCCCATCAGCGCGAGCACGCCGCCGAATTTCGACGTGCCGGCGTAGTTCGCGTGCTTCAACGCATCGCAGGCGCGATCCACCCCGGGACCCTTGCCGTACCACATGCCGAACACGCCATCGACGCGCGGCCCTTCCATCAACGTCGCCTGCTGGGTACCGAAGAGCGTGGTCGCCGCGAGGTCTTCGTTGAGACCGGGCTCGAAGTGGATGTCGTGCTCTTCGAGCTCGCGCTTCGCCTGCCACAGGTTCATGTCGAAGATGCCGAGCGGCGAGCCACGGTATCCCGAGATGAAGCCCGCCGTGTTCAGCCCGGCCGCGAGATCCCGCTGGCGCTGCATGAGCGGCAGCCGAACGAGGGCCTGGTTGCCGGTCAGAAAGACGCGGCCCTCCTGGATGCGGTAGCGATCCGCGAGCTCGTAGGTGGGGTCGAATTCGGGTGCAGCGCTGGCCAAGCCGGGCTCCTGATCTCGGGGGTTCCTGACCGAGGGGATGGACGGGGCGTCGACGGGGGTCTCGCGGCGCGTCGCGAGCCTGGCCACCGTAGCGTAAGTCTGCGACCCGCAACCGCAATCCGGCGATGCGCCCCGGCTGCGCGTTCGACGCGCGCGGGCGATCGAGCTAGATCAGAGGGCCGCGGGATCGCGTCCCCGACGAAGGAATCCAACCATGAGCGAGTTCCCGGCCGACGGCCCCATGAAGATCGGCGTCGCCTTCCATTCGACGGACGTCGCGATGCATCCGGTCGACGTCGCGCGCGAAGCCGAAGCCCGCGGCTTCCACTCCCTCTACATTCCCGAGCACACGCACATCCCCACCAGCCGCCGCACGCCCGCGCCGACCGGGACCCCGGAGCTCGGCGAGGAGTACAAACGGAGCCCCGATCCCTACATCGCGCTGGCCGCCGCCGCGTCCGTCACGGAGCGGATCCTCCTCGGCACGGGCATCGGCCTGCCCATCCAGCACGATCCGATCACGTTCGCCAAAGAGCTCGCCACCCTCGACTGGATGACCAAGGGGCGCTTCGTCTTCGGAATCGGGTACGGCTGGAACCACGAAGAGATGGAGAACCACGGCATCGACGTGAAGCGGCGGCGCGAACACGCGCGCGAGGTGATGCTCGCCATGCAGGCGCTCTGGACGAAGGACGTGGCTGGCTTCTCGGGTGAATTCGTAAAATTCGAAGAAGCCTGGCAGTGGCCGAAGCCCGTCCAGCCGGGCGGCCCGCGGGTCCTGATCGGCGGCGGTGCCGGTCCGAAGATCTTCTCGCAGATCGCCGAGTACGCGCATGGCTGGATGCCGATCGGCGGCGCGGGCATGGCGGCGCAGCTCGAGACGCTCCGCGGTCTGCTCGAAGAGCGTGGACGCGACCCGCGCACGCTCCACGTCGTGCCGATGGGCGTCTTCCCGACCGACGAGAAGCTCGGCTACTACGAAGACACCGGCGTGACCGAGTGCGTCCTGCGGATTCCGTCCGCGCCGCGCGACGAAGTGCTGCCCGTCCTCGACGACTACGTGCAGTACCTCGACCGTTCCTGAGGCGGACCGAGACGGACCGGCGACGCGACCGACACACACCGGAGGCGGTGCAACCCCTCGTTTTGCCAGCGCTCTTCCGGCTTTGACGCCCCTCCGGGGTTTCGATACGCTCCGGCTCGTAATTCGCAAGGGCCCCCTTCCGCACGGCGCGGGACCGGCCGCGCGGAGGGCGCGACTTGGATCTCCGAACCACCCCCGAAGAGCAGCAGTTCCGCGACGCGCTGGCCGAATGGCTCGCCCACGAGGTGCCGGCCTACGGCCCGCCGCCGTCGACCCACGACTGGGCGGCCCGTCGCGTCTACGACACGGGCTGGCAGAAGAAGCTCTTCGAGGCCGGATACGCCGGCATCAACTGGCCGAAGGAGTACGGCGGCCGCGACGCCAGCGGCGTCGAGCAGCTGATCTATTTCGAGGAGATCGCGAAGGCGAACGCGCCCTACATCGGCGTCAACTTCGTCGGCATGCTCCACGGCGGCCCGACGATCATGGTCGAAGGAACCAAAGCGCAGAAGTCGGCGCACATCCCGCGCATCATCGCGGGGGACGAGGTCTGGTGGACCAAGCGTCTTGGCCTGGGCTCTGTGCTGGGTTACCTGCTAGCCGGCCTGATCATTGGCCCGTCACTGCTCGGCC
>JBCCZJ010000486.1:0-3880 GCA_039187915.1 Myxococcota bacterium | reverse complement strand
CCTCGCTCGGCGCGCGCACCGGGTCGACCCCCGCCGCTTCCGGGCGCACGAGGGGGCGGTGGCCGTCGGCATCCTTCTCCGTCCTCGGCTGCACGGTCGAAGCGGGCACCGGCGGGAATGGCGCGCGACGGGGCTTCTTCTCGGCAGGATCGGACACGGGCGGGCCTCGTTCCGGCAAGGAGCCGGGCAGCAGCGGAGCGCGAAGCGCGCCTCGCGGGCGGGCCGATCATAGCCGGTCGGTGCGAGCGACCCCGCCGCCCCGTGAAGGGGCCCGGCGCGTACGCCGTCGCTAGTCCGAGACGGCTTCCAGGGCCTCGTTCAAGGCGTCGAGGAGCCCGGAGTCGGCGAGGTCGCGCAGGCGCTCGAAGGGGTAGATGCCGGTGTCGTGCCCGTCACTCCAGTGGACCTGGATCGCGTAGCGGCCGACGGTCTGGATGTTCTGCGGCGCCACGTCCGCCGGCACGCTGTCCGGGTCGAGCAGCGGGACCCCGCTCCACTCGTCGACGCACTTCGCGCAGCCGCAGGCGAGCCGCAGCGCGCGCACGTCGATCCGGCTCTCGGCGCCGTCGGCCCAGTCGATCGCGAGGGTGCGAGGGTCGTGCTGCGCGATGCGCGTCGGGACGTGGACATCTTCCGGAGGCATTTGCGGAAGATAGGCGCGCCGCCGGGGGCATGCAGGGCGGGGACGCGGGTCCCGGAGCCGCAGGCGCCGACCCGCCTCGCAGTCGCTAGAGTCGCGCGCCATGAGTGAAACAATCGCGATTCTGGGTGGTACGGGGGACCAGGGGCTCGGCCTCGCCCTCCGGTTCTGTCAGGCCGGCCGCAAGGTCATCATCGGCTCGCGCAAGGCCGAGCGCGCGGTGGAGGCGGCCGAGAACGTCCGCTCCCAGGTCGAGGGCGCGGACGTCGAGGGCTACGGCAACGAAGAGGCCACGACCAAGGCCGAGATCGTGATCCTGTCGGTGCCCTTCGAGCACACGGCCGGCACGGTGAAGGGCATCAAGGAGTCGCTGTCGGACGGACAGATCGTCGTCTCCATGGCGGTGCCCCTCGCCACGGCGATCGGCGATGGCGCCGTCCGCACGGTCGGCATCTGGCAGGGCTCGGCCGCCGAGATGGTGAAGTCGCTCGTGCCGAAGGGCGTCGAGGTCGTCTCCGCCTTTCAGAACGTCTCGGCCCACCGGCTTCAGGCGCTCGGCCAGCCGGTCGAGTGCGACGTCGTCGTGTCCGGCGGCAAGGCGGCCCGCCAGAAGATCATGGCGCTCTGCCCGCTGGTGGAGGGCCTGCGAGCGCTCGACGGCGGTCCGCTGTCGAACGCGCGGGTGGTCGAAGACATGACCGCGCTGATCATCGGTCTCAACGTCCGCCACAAGGCCCCCGACGGTCTCGGGATCCGCTTCACCGGCCTGCCGGAGTAGGCGCCGAGGCGACGCCCTCGAACGGGTCTCCGGGCCGTCCCCGACGCCGCTGCGAAGCCGTCGGCGGGCGGCCCGTCTACGCTGGGCCTCCGCGCGGTGCCGCGCGCCGGAGGACCCGATGCGAGCGGATCGAGGCGATGCTCGACGACTTCGCCCGGCGCGCCGTGATCCTTCGCGAGGCGCGGGACCCCGGGACGAACCAGCTCCATTGCGGCAAGCCGGTCGTCTCCGCGATTCACGGGCCGGCGGTCGGCGCCGGGCGCGTGGCGGCGATGCTCGCGGACGTCTCGATCGCCGCGAAGGACGCGCGGATCATCGACGGCCATCCATGGGTCGGTGTCACGGCGGGCGATCACGCTGCGATCGGCTGGCCCTTGTTAGGCGGGATGGCGAAGGCCGAGTGCGACCGGCTCACCTGCTCACTTGCGAGATGCGCTCGGGCGCGGAGGCGGAGCGGATCGGCCTGGTCTCCCTGTACTGCGAGCGCGAGGTGCTCCACGACCGTGCGCTCGAGGTCGCGACGAGCCTGGCGAGCGGGGCGCGGAGCGCGATCCGCTGGACCCCGCACACGCGGAACCCCGGGGAGCGGATCATGTCACCGACCCTCGACGCCTCCCTCGGTGACGCGTTCCTCGGCTGCTCCGGGCCCGAGGTGGCGGAAGGGCTCGCGTCCCTGCGCGAGAAGCGGGGTCCCGTCTTCCGCGGGCCGATGATCGAGTGAAGCCCCTCGGGTGGAGCGGGCTGGGGCGGAGCGCGCCGTGGCCCCGCTGGGGCGACGACGCGACCCGGAGGCGCTCCGAAAATCCCGAGGCTGGCGACTTTTTCGCCTGAGGGCAGAAAACCCGAGCGGAATCAGTAGCTTGCAAACATCGTTTGGCACTACGTTGATTCTCCTTCAGTTCCGGGGCCTTGCGCGCGGCGGTTGAAGCGGCGCAGCCGTCACAGTTCGGCGTCACCTACTAGCGGTTGTGGTCGGTCGCCCGGATGAGCACAACATTTTGTGTGTTTTCGGTTGACGTGCGTCAGCGATCGGGCAAAATCCGAGCTCAACGGGGATGTGAGGTTCCTCCTGTAGCCTGGGGGGGTCGCAACTTGGTGGTTGCGGGGAGGAACACGAACTTCGACTGGGGGAAAGCCAAGCCGGAGCTGACCGGGAAGCGACGAGGATCCGACGATTCCGTGTTGTCGGGTGCTTCGAACGACCTGGGGTCGCAGATCCCTTGCCCAACAGGGGATCGGCGAAGGTTCGGTGACGAGCGGAACGCCATGCAAGGTTCGGGGGGCGCCGGGATTCTTCTCGGCGCCCCACTCATCTACGGGCGGCGGTGCCTCCATCGGGTCGTCGCGCACATAAGTCCTCGAAAAACATAGGTTTCGGGCGACTGCGGGACTCCGAAGACGGCGGCGGCAACGACGACGTCCGACGAAGCGAGCGCAGGCTGAAGGATCGTCCGTCGGGACCGGCCTCCGGAGGGGAGGACGGGCTCCGTGAACCGACAGAGTCGCGCCGGTCCAGATCAAGCATCGGCGCGAGCAGAAGAAAGCGTGGGGGTAGCCATGAGCGAGGATCTCGAGACCGGAGCGGCCGAAGCCGCAGACGTCGACGCGGCGGTGGCCGTCGAGACCGCATCGTCTACATCGACCCGCGCGCAGAAGAAGAAGGCGACCAAGCGGTCGACCTCCGGTACCGGCCTCACGATCGAGCGGCACTTCACCACCGAGGGCGTCGATCCTTTCGACACCGTCGAGTGGGAGCTCCGCTCCGCCACGATCGGCAACGAGAAGGGCGAGACGGTCTTCGAACAGAACGACGTCGAGATCCCGAAGCCGTGGTCCCAGCTGGCCACCAACGTCGTCGTCTCCAAGTACTTCCGCGGCCACATCGGCACGCCCGAGCGCGAGACCTCCGTGCGTCAGCTGATCGGCCGCGTCGTCGCGAAGATCCGCGAATGGGGCGAGCAGGGCGGCTACTTCGCGACCGAAGAGGACGCCCGCGCCTATGCCGACGAGCTGACCTACCTCCTCGTCCACCAGAAGATGGCCTTCAACAGCCCGGTCTGGTTCAACCTCGGCGTCGAGAACACGCCGCAGCAGGCGAGCGCCTGCTTCATCAACTCCGTCGAGGACACGATGGAGTCGATCATGGACCTCGCGAAGACCGAGGCCATGCTCTTCAAGGGCGGCTCCGGGACGGGCTCCAACCTCTCGACGATCCGCTCCTCGAAGGAACAGCTCGCGGGCGGCGGAACCGCCTCCGGCCCCGTGTCCTTCATGCGCGGCTTCGATTCGTTCGCCGGCGTCGTGAAGTCGGGCGGCAAGACCCGCCGCGCCGCGAAGATGGTGATCCTGAACGTCGACCACCCCGACGTGATGGAATTCGTCAACTGCAAGGCCGACGAAGAGAAGAAGGCGTGGGCGCTGATCGAAGAGGGCTACGACGGCGGGTTCAACGTCCCGGGTGG
>JBCCZJ010000485.1:0-3881 GCA_039187915.1 Myxococcota bacterium | reverse complement strand
TGGCCTGACCCGCTCCTTCCCCAGCCCCGCGGCGTCGTGGCCTGACCCGCTCCTTCCCCAGCCCCGCGGCGTCGTGGCCTGACCCGCTCCTTCCCAGCCCCTCGCCGAGGACGCTTCCCATGACCGACCCCGACGATCCGCTCCGCGTGATTCCCACCGACTCGCCGCCGGCGGGCGTCTGTCGCAAGACGGGCGCCTCCCTGCCTTCGCTCACGTTGATGGCCGAGCACGACCTGTGCCCCGGCTGCGGCGAGCCCCTCGCGTTGCGCCAGATCCTCGACGCGATCGAGGGGATGGATCTGGCCCAGCGGACGATCGGGACGATCGGCATCGGCTGCTACACGGCACTGACCAGCCTGATGGACATCGACCTGATTCAGGCCCTCCACGGTCGCGCCCCGTCGGTCGCCACCGGCGCGAAGCGGATGCGCCCGGACTGCCTCGTCTTCACGCTCCAGGGCGACGGCGACATGGTGAACGAAGGCCTGCAGGAGGTGATCCACACGGCCGCACGCGGCGAGAACGTGACCTGCATCCTGCTCAACAACGGGGTCTTCGGCGAGACCGGCGGACACATGACGGCGACGACCGTGCTCGGCCAGCGGACGAAGAACTCGATCGAAGGCCGCGACGCCGGTGACCACGGCTACCCGATCCTGATCGGCGACCTGCTCGCACGCCTGGAGGGCACCGCCTACTGCGCCCGGGCGTCGGTGCACGACGCCAAGGGCGTCGCCAGGACGCGCCGCTTTCTCGACCGCGCCTTCGCCTCGCAGATGAAGGGGCAGGGCTTCTCGTTCGTCGAGATCCTGACGATGTGCCCGACCGGCTGGTTCCTGCCGACGGCCGAGGGGCCCGGCTACCTCGATCAGGAGCTCGGGGCCATCCACGAGGTCGGCGAACTCAAGAAGGACGGCGTGCTCGTCGGCGACTAACGAGGCGGGTCCACGAACGCGACGCTCGGGGCCACGGTGGCTCGCCGGCGGGCGCGAGAAGATCGAAAAACAGAACCGGGAGGTCGAGGCGCGCGCGGGCACCGCCGTCGGAGAACGAGCCGTCGGACGTTCAGCGATCCCGCATGCGGAACGCGTCGTGACCTAGCGCGTCAGCCGATCGATCTCTTCGAGCGCGGGATGGTAGTCGTCCTTCATGAGGACGCCTCGAAAACCGAGCGCCTCGGCGGCGGCGATGTTCGCCTCGAAGTCGTCGACGAAGATCGCCCGGGCCGGATCGATTCCGCCGAGCGTGGCGAGCGCGTGCTCGAAGATGCGCGCATCGGGCTTGCGGACGCCGATCTCGCTCGAGTCGACGATCGCGTGGCAGATCGCGTCGACCGGCACCGATTTCGTCCAGTTCTCGCGAAACTCCTTCGCGTTGTTCGTGACGATCGCCGTCCGATAGCCGCGCTCCTTCACGGCGGTCGCGAGCTCGACGACCTCGGTGCGCATGCCGCCGCTCTGCCCCATCCGCGTGAAGAGCTCGATCGGGTCGGCCTCCATGCCGTCCGCCCGCGCCAGCGCCATGATCGCTTCCCTTGCGGCCATGAAATCGATCTCGCCGCGCTCGAGGCGGTGCCAGGGGTGGTCGCCGTCGAGGTCGTAGGGGCCGAAGACCGCTGCGAAGAAGCGGTCCGGGTCGTAGCCCTTCTCGCGTCCGAGCGCGCTGATCGCGGTGAAGGGAGAAGGCGAGAAGACCCCGCCGAAATCCCACATCACCGCCTCGAAGTGGGCCACGTCGATCAGTCCATCGAGAAGAGGGGCTCGGGGATCTCGAAGCCGAGGTCCCCGTCCCAGGAGTTTCGGAAGGACACCTCGTGGACCGGGATGCGCGGCGCCACGCCCCAGCGACCGGTGGGGTAGCCGAAGCTGACGCAGGCTGCGAAGTGCCAGGTGTCGTCGGGCACGCCGAGGATCTTCTTCATCTCCTCGATCTGGAAGAAAAAGACGCTCGTGACGGCCGACCCGACGCCCTCGGTCCGCGCTGCGAGGCAGGCGTTCCAGATGGCGGGCCAGATCGACCCCCCGCTGTTGTCGAACTGGCAGAAGCCGAAGAGGAAGAGCGGATAGCTCTCGAAGTTTTCGGCGAGGTGGCTGGCGGAGCGGACCATCTTCAGGGTCGAGATGCTCTCGGGATCTTCCGGATTCGCCTCGGCCGCGTCGATCCGATCCTTGTAGATCGAGTTCCAGAGCGTGTCCATGCAGGTCCGGTAGACGGGACCGAGCTCGGCCTTCACGCCCGGATCGTCGATCAGCAGGAAGCGCCAACCCTGCGAGTTGCCGCCGCTCGGCGCGCGGATCGCCGCGTCGAGGATCTTCTTCTGGACCGCCTCGGGGATCGGGTCCGGCTTCACGCGGCGCATCGCGCGCGTGGTGTACAGGGCTTCCATCGCGTCCATCAGTCGACTCCCATCCATCGGTTTCGCGGCGGCCCGACGGAAGCCGAGCCCGCCAGGCGGGGATCGGCGCGTCCGCGGCCGGAAGGCTTCGCGCGCGTGATTGACGCCCGCCATGACCGAGGCCACGATAACAGTCCCGCTGCCCGGCGGGCCACCGATCGCGAAGCGCCGCCAGGCCACGGAACGCGGCGACGAGGAGGAATCCCTTGGCCCTAGGACCCCGTGCACGCTGCGCCCGGCTGGCCGCGACGATGCTCCCCCTGCTCGTCGCGGGCTGCGCGCTCGTGCGCCCCGCCGAACCGGAGCCCGAGGTCCCGTCTTCGGTCACCGTCTCCGGCGAGTCCGCCGTCGCGCCGCCGGCCCTGCGACGCGGCTGGGTCGATTTCGTACGCGGCCTCGAAGACGCGCGCCGGGCGATCGAAGACCCCGCCTACTTCCCGCCCGAACCGACCGATCGCAACCTCGCCGAGGGCTATCGCTATCTCCTCGGGCACCTCGCCCGGATCATCGAAGCCCAGACCCAGCGCGACCCGGACTTCCCCTACTTCCAGCGCTCCGTACGCATGCTCTCGAAGTGGACGATCGACAATCCGGACACGATGTATCTCTCGGCGTCGATCGACGCGGAGGGGGTCTACCGCGTCCGCGGCCGGGCCCTCGACACGACGGAGTGGCGCACGAGCGAGCGCGGGCTTCGGGGGCCTCGCGCACCGCGGACGGTGATCTTCCAGACGGCGACGGCGGTGATCGGGCAGACGGGGCAGCTCGCCGAGATGAGCGCCTGCCGCAATCAGACCCTCGATGCCCTCGACCATTTCGACCTCGAGCTCGACGCCGAGGGCCGCTTCGAGATCATCGTCGCTGCCCGTAGACCGCGCGGCTACACGGGGCCCTTCCTGGCGAGCCGCGCGGAGGTCCCCTGCCCCTCCGTCTTCGGCACGACGACCTACCGGATGCGCGACGCGACCCAGCTCAACGTGCGTGAGATCTTTTCCGACTGGGACGACGAGATCCCCCTCGAGCTCGAGATCGTGCGGCTCGACATGCGCGGCCGGGCCCGTCCGCCGCGCACGAGCGCGGAGATGGGACTCGACCTAGGACAGATCGGCCGACTCGTCGCGAACCAGGTCGCGTTCTGGAATCGCCTGCACGAGCTCGGACTCGAGGTGAACGGCGATCGCAACGGCGATGGACGCCAGGCCATGCCCCTGAACGACCTGAACCCGCCGTCCCCCCCCTTCATCGCCGGCGGGACCGCCCGCGCGGGACACCTCTACGCGGGAGGGACGCTCGAGCTGGGAAGCGACGAGGCGCTCGTGATCCGGGTGGAAACGCCGGTCGAGCCCCATTACGTGGGCTTCCAGCTGAGCAATCTCTGGGGCGAATCCCTCGACCAGGCGAATTACGTGAGCAGCCAGACGGGAGCCCAGAATCCGGTCGCCTCCGACGGCGCGCGCTACTACGTGGTCTCGGAGCAGGACCCGGG
>JBCCZJ010000484.1:0-3886 GCA_039187915.1 Myxococcota bacterium | reverse complement strand
GGGGGCGTGGGGCGGGGCGTGGCCCACCGCGGCCGCCTCTTCGGGGTCCGGGCGCGGGGTTGCGGGAGGGGGGTGCGGGTGGGGGGGGGCCTGCACACCGCGGGGGCCCGCCGCCGGCGGCGCGTCTCCGACGCCTGAAGGAGCGGCCGCGCGCGCATGTGCGCCACGCGAGGCCCCGCGACCGGGGCCCCGCGCCGCGCACGCGATGCGCCTCAGCTTCCGCTAGGCGGCGAGGTGGGCTTCGAGCTCATCGGCGCCGCCGATGTGCTTGCCGTCGATGAAGACCTGGGGAACGGTCGTCCGACCCGTCACGGCCTTCAGCGTGTTGCCCGTGACATCGCTGCCGAGCACGATCTCCTCGTAACGCAGACCGCGATCGTCGAGCAGCGCCTTTGCGCGCACACAGTGGCCGCAGCCGGGGCGAGTGAAGAGGCTCACGCTCGACGCCTCCGCCGCGTCCGGGCGGAGATAGGCGAGCATCGTGTCGGCATCCGAGACCTCGAAGGGATCGCCCTCGCGCTCCGGCTCGATGAACATCTTCTCGATCACGCCGTCGCGGACGAGCATCGAGTAGCGCCAGCTGCGGTCGCCGAAGCCGAGCTCGCCCTTGTCGACCAGCGTACCGAGCGCGCGCGAGAAGTCGCCGTTGCCGTCGGGCAGCAGCGTCACGCGGTCGACGCCCTGATCCTTGCCCCACGCCTCCATCACGAAACCGTCGTTGACCGACAGGCAGGCGATCTCGTCGACGCCCGCCTCGCGGAGCGCCGGAGCGAGTTCCTCGTAGCGCGGCAGGTGGGTCGAGGAGCAGGTCGGCGTGAACGCGCCGGGGAGCGCGAAGACGACGACCGTGCGGCCCTCGAAGAGGTTCTGGCTGTCGATGTCGTTCCAGTCGCCGTCGCGGCGTGCGCGGAAGCGGACCTCGGGAACGGCCTGTCCTTCTCGATTCTCGATCATGGGGTTCTCCTTCCGGGTGCGTCGTTGAGGGGAGGATCGGCCCTCCGCGACGATCAATCCAATCGATTATTCTGTGATTTCTGATAATCTGAACTGATCATGCAGCTGCCCACGATCCGCCAGCTCGAGTATCTCGTCGCCGTCCACGAGACGCGCAGCTTCCATCGCGCCGCCGAAGCGTGTCACGTGAGCCAGCCCGGGCTCAGCCAGCAGATCCAGCAGCTGGAAGCGCTGCTCGACGTGCAGCTCTTCGAGCGGAGTCGCCGGCGGGTCCTCGTCACCCAGGCCGGCGAACGCCTGGCACGACGCGCGAAGCGGATCCTCGACGAAGCGAAGGAGCTGGCGGAGACGGCCCATGCCCTCGCCCGGCCCCTGACCGGCCCCCTCCGTCTCGGCGTCATCCCGACGATCGCGCCCTACTGGCTGCCGCGGGTCCTCCCGCGCGTGCGAAGGCGCCACCCCGAGCTCCAGCTCTGGCTCCGCGAAGACCGCACAGAGCGGCTCGTCGAAGCCCTCGAAGCCGGCGAGCTCGACCTCCTGCTGCTCGCGCTCGACGTGCCGCTCGGGACGGCGGACAGCCTCACGCTCTTCGAGGACCGCTTCGCGGCGGCGGTCCCGCGCGGCCATCGCCTCGCGCGGCGCAAGCGGCTCAGGGAAGGGGACCTCGACGGCGAGTCGGTGCTGCTGCTCGAGGACGGACACTGCCTGCGCGAACACGCCTGGTCCGTCTGCGGTCGCGCCGGCGCGAGCGAGTGGGGCGACTTCCGCGCGAGCAGCCTCTCGACCCTCGTGCAGATGGTCGCGAGCGGCGTGGGGCTCACGCTCGTCCCGGAGATGGCAGTCGAAGCGGAGGCGGTCCTCGACGAAGACCTCGTCGTGATCCCGTTCGGACGCCCCTTTCCTTCGCGCCGGATCGGCCTCGCGTGGCGCCGCGACTCCCCGCGCCAGGCGGAGTTCGCCACGCTCGGCGAAGCGCTGGGCCGCGGCGCGCCGGCCTCCTGAGCGCGCCTCGATGGCATTCGCCTCGCCGCGCCTCAGCGGTCGGCGAGCGTCGACTCGCCGATCGCCGCGATCGAGTCGACGCCGGTCAGGATCATCTGCGCGATCAGCTCCTCGCGGGCCTGATCGAGCCAGCGCTCGAGCCCGTCGCGCCCCGCGGCCGCGACCGCGTAGACCCAGGGACGCCCGACCAGAACGAAGTCGGCGCCGAGCGCGAGCATCTTGAACGCGTCGGTCCCCGAACGCACCCCGCCGTCGACGAGGATCGACGTCCCGGGCTGCTCGGCGCGAACCGCCGCGGCGATCCCGGGCAGGACGGTCGCGGTTCCGGGGCTCGCTTCGGCCTGACGCCCGCCGTGATTCGAGACGACCAGACCGTCGACACCGATCGCCGCGGCCCGGCGCGCGTCCTCGGCGTCCATGATCCCCTTCACGACGAGCCGGCCCGGCCACTGATCGCGGATCTCGTCGAGCACCGACCAGTCGATCGTCGGATCGAAGTTGTCTCCCATCCAGCGGAAGAAGTCCTGCAGGCCGGTGTCCCCTTCGCGCAGGAAGGGCGCGACGTTTCCGAGCAGATGCGGCCGGCCGAGGAGCCCGACGTTGACCGCCCAGTGCGGCTTCCCCATCGCCTGCAGCACGCGACGCAGACCGGCGCTCGCGCTTCCGTCGGCCAGCCCGCCGGGAGAGAGGTCGTCGTAGCGCTTGCCGGGCACCGGCATGTCGACCGTGAACAGGAGCGTGTCGCAGCCGTGCCGCGCGGCCTCCTCGAGAACCGTCTTTCGCGCCGCACGATCCCGGATCACGTAGAGCTGGAACCAGAACGGCGCGCCCCCGACCGCTTCGGAAACCTCCGCCGTCGTGCAGACGCCGACCGTCGAGAGCGTGTACGGAACGCCTACGGCCTGCGCGGCCTGCGCCGCCAGGGTCTCGCCGCGGCGCGCGAACATCCCGCCCGCGCCGATCGGGGCGAGTCCGATCGGCAGGGACCAGGTGCGCCCGAGCAGGGCCGTTTCCGTCGAGGCCGTCGGATGCCCCGCGAGCACGCGCGGCCGGAGCGTGATCCGTTCGAGCGCCGCCCGATTGTTATCGAAGGACTGCCGCGCCCCGGCCGCGCCTTCGAGGTAGCGCCAGAGGAACGCCGGCACGCGCGCCTCCGCAGCAGCGCGATAGTCCTGCGGCGCGACCGGGCGAGGCGTGGGGCGCCAGCGCGAGGGCAGTCGATCCAGGTTCGATGCGGGCACGGCTTCCTCGGCGCGGGGGGCGGAGACGTTCCCTCCCCGAGTCGGGGGCGGACGCGGCCGAAAGATAGCTCGAAGCCCTCGCGGGCTCGACGAGACGATCGAGGCCCGCCCGTGCCGATGCGCCGCGAACCTCCCGTCCTCAGGCCGCGAAGAGGACCCCGAGCGCGCGCCGCGCGTCCCGGAAGACGTCATCGCGGTCGTCCTCCGCCCCGAGCCGTACCAGCAGCAGCGTCAGCTGGGCATCCAGGTACGCGGCGGCCTCGTCCGGGACGAGCGCAGGCGACAGCCGCCCGCGCGCCGCGAGGCCGCGAGACCATCGCGCGAACGCAGTGCGCCTCTCCTCGGCCAGGCGCGCGAGCAACGCGGCGGTGGCCTCACCGAGACGGTCCGGCGAGAGCCGCAGCTGCGTGAAGAAACAACCCGCCGGCAGCGGACGCGCCCCGCCGAGGTAGTCGAGGACGCGGTCGACGACGGCCGAAGGCTCCGCCTCGTCGTCGAGGAGATCGAGCAGCGGCAGGACCACGCGCTCCCGATAGGCCTCGAGCGCCGCGGCCATCAGACCGTCCTCGCCACCGTACTCGCGGTAGAGGCTCGACTTCGAGAGACCGGTGTGGCGGCAGACCTCGTTCAGGGAGAGCCCGCTCGGGCCCCCACCCCACCAGGCGAGCATCGCCGCCCGCACGACGTCG
>JBCCZJ010000483.1:0-3923 GCA_039187915.1 Myxococcota bacterium | reverse complement strand
GCCAGGTCGCGGATGTGCGGTTTGACGAGATCGCGAACGCTCAAGAGGAGGACTCCTGGGGCGCGGCGACGGCGTGCGTGACGCCGGCGCTCACTTCGAGGGCGCGCGGAAAGGAACCGAGGACCTTGTGGGAGGCGGCGACGCTCCCTGCCTCGGCGAGGGCTGCGGCGACGGCGGCGTCGTTCTGGTGGCCTTCCATGTCCACGATGAAGATGTACTCCCAGGGCTTCCCCTTCATCGGACGGGACTGGACGGCCGTGAGGTTCACGCCGTGCGTGGCGAAGGGCCCGAGCAGATCGTGCAGCGCGCCCGACTGGTCCCGCCGGACCGTGAAGACGGCGCTCGTCAGGTCCTGGCCCGAGGGCGCCGGCGTCTCGCGGCCGATCACGAGAAAGCGGGTCGTGTTGCCGCGCTGATCCTCGATGCGCGAGGCGACGGGCAACAGGTCATAGACCTCGGCGGTCACCTCGGAACCGATCGAAGCGACCTTTTCGTCCGCATGGGCCAGCTGCGCTGCCGCGGCCGTGCTGGTCGTCTCGACGGTCTCGATTCCGGGCAGGTTCTGCTCGAGCCAGCGGCGACACTGAGCGAGCGGCTGCGGATGGGACACGACCTTCTGGATGTCCTCGACGCGGCCGGTCCGGGACATCAGGTGCTGCGCGATCTCGAGCTTGATCTCGCTGCAGATCGTCACCTCGGTCTCGATCAGCGCGTCGTAGCTGACGGTGACCGGCCCTTCGATCGTGTTCTCGACCGGCACCACGCCGAAGTGGGCGTCGCCTCGCTCGGTCAGCGTGAACACGTCGCGCATGTTCTCGACCGGGACGAGATCGACCTGGGCACCGAATTGCCGGCTCGCCGCCTGGTGGCTGAACGTGCCGTCGGGCCCGAGGAAGGCGACGCGCACCCGCTCTTCGAGGGAGCGGGTCGCGGAGATGATCTCGCGAAAGACGTGCGGGATCCCCGCGCTCGGGAAGGGCCCCTGGTTCGCGTCGATCAGCGCGCGGACGAGGTCGCGTTCACGCGCGGCCACGTAGATCGGCCCTCGGCGTCCGCCGTCCTTGATCTCGCCGACGCGCTGCACGGCGCGCGCGCGGGCGTTCAGGCGAGCGAGGATCTCCGCATCGATCGAGTCGATCTGCGCGCGCAGCGCATCGAGCTCCGCCTCGATCCCCGGCGCGCCTTCGTCCCGCGTGCCCTGTTCGTCTTCCCTCGCCAAAGCGGACGATCTCCAGTGCCGACTCCGAACCCGGATTCCTCGTCGGGCGGCGGCGCCGGCCCGCGACCCGTCGCGTTGTCGAACGACGAAGGGTCGGAATGCTGCTCGGGTTCGGGGGATGGGGTCCGGCCGTTCGCGACCCCGGCTCTCGGGGTTCGTTCGACCTGGCGCGGGCCGGTGTCTTCGGGACACCGTCGCGTGGACGCGTTGCAGGGACGGGTTCGATCCGCGCGAGGCGGGGCGTGGATCGGATCGAGGCGCTTCTCCGGTGGATCTCCGGTTCGGGATCGGATTCGGGGTCGGGCGCGACACATGGGCCTGCCGCTCGGCGGGCCGACCCGGCCACTTCGAGGCCGGATGCCCCGGGAGCGGGTCGAGACCGCCTAACCCCCTGAATTTGCTGGCGCATCATATCGGAGGCGCCTCGGCCCCGCAAACCTCGGAATCGGCTTTTCTCTACTAAAAGCAGGGGTTTACCGCAGTTCCCCGCCGGTGGCCCCAGCGGAGCGCCGCGGCCTGGGCGTGGTGGTTCGTAAGTGGCCGGAATCACGAAGGTTTCAGCGTTCGCCATTCAAGATGGGTGGCCTTCCGGCCGATAACGGGGGGAGCCCTTCTGCCCGAGGCCCCATGACCCCGCGAGAGCCCGAGATCGCCGCCGGCCCCCAGGCCGAGTCGATGCGACGTCGCGCGCCGCTGAACAGCGTCTCGACGCGGATCATTCTGTGCGTGTTCTTCTCGACGCTCCTGACGGCCCTGATCGTGAGCTGGCTGTCGATCGGCGCGATCCACGAGGACGTCCGCACTCGGATCGCCGCCCGAGCGGAGCAGGTCCTCGATCGACAGGCGGCCGAGATCGAATCGAGTCACGCCAGCGCGTTCGCGCGTCTCTCGGCAGCGTCCGCGATCGGCAGCGACTGGCACCGTGCGCTCGAGTCCGTGCTCGACGGCCGACCCGGGACCCAGCGCTGGGACTGGCAGGTCGAGAAGCGGACGCCGAAGCGGCCCGGCTCGGCGCTCCCCACGCCACCCGCCGACGTCGCCGCGCGCTTCGACCGCCTCACCCTCCATCGCGGCGCACCGCGCGCCGTCGAGCACGAAGCCTGCCTCTCGACGGGCATCGACCTGATCCGGTCGGACTCGAGCGTCGCCGGCCATCTCGAGGGCTGCGTCGGCAACGAGAGCCTCTACGATGCCCTCCAACCGGCCTCGCGGGACGTGCGCGGCTGGCGGCTGCTCGTGGCCGACGCCGAGGGACGCATCGCGGTCGCAGGAGGCATCCGCGCCGACGCCCGGATCGGGCAAACGCTCCCGATGGCCGACCTCTTCCAGCCGATGGACGGCGCCCTCGCCCGCTACGAGGCGCCGGACGGCACCGATCTCGTCGGTCGCCTGCGGCCCCTCGGCCGCTCCGGCTGGTACCTGGTGGCCGAGACCGAGCACGCCCGGGCCTTCGCGCCGGCGATCGAGATCACGAACCAGATCTTCATCGTCGACGTCTGCATCATCCTGCTCTTCAGCGTTCTCGCCTTCAAGATCACCCTCGCGATCATGGAGCCGATCGAGGCGCTCTCGCGAGGCGCCAAGCGGATCGCCGAGGGACACGTCGACTACGAGATCCCGATGCCCGACAACGACGACGAGCTCGGGCTGCTGACGAGCACGTTCAACGGCATGATGCGCAAGTTGCGGAGCAGCCAGCTCGAGATCGAGAACGACCGCATCCGGCTCCACGACAAGAACGAGGAGCTGCAGCGGGCGAACGAGATCCTCGCCCAGCTGTCGATCACCGACGGCCTGACCAAGCTCCACAACCACCGCTACTTCCAGGATCACCTGACCCGCGAGATCAAGCGGGTGAGCCGGACACAGGCGCCGCTCTCGCTGATCCTGCTCGACATCGACGACTTCAAGCTGCTGAACGACACGCACGGCCACGCCGCCGGCGACGAGGTGCTGATCTCGCTCGCGGCGATCATGAACGACTCTGCCCGGGAGTCGGACCTGATCGCGCGTTACGGCGGCGAAGAGTTCGTGATCCTGATGCCGAACACGGACCTGCCCGGCGCCGTCCACCTCGCGGAGAAGATCCGCATGGCCGTCGAGTCGACGCGGCTCATCATCGGCAACAACATGAAGCCGATCAACATCACGATCTCGCTCGGCGTGGCCCTCTTCAACGGCAACCGCCGAGAGTTCTTCGTCGAGGCGGACAAGGCGCTCTACGCCGCCAAGGCCAACGGCAAGAACTGCGTGATCATCGCCGGCAGCGAAGGCACCGAGATCGCCTAGAGCGGCGTCCCTTCGGCGCCTAGCGCTCGTGGCGCGCCCGCGCGAGACTCCCGCTCCATGACCGCCTTCATCGGACTCTCCGGCGGGATCGGCTCGGGCAAGAGCACGGTCTCGAAGCTCCTCGCCGAACTCGGCGCGACCGTGGTCGACGCCGACGCGCTCGTCCACGAGATGCAGGCCGCGGGTCAGCCCATGCTCGACGAGATCCGCGCCGCTTTCGGCGACGACGTGATCCGCGAAGACGGCTCGCTCGACCGCCCGGCCCTCGGCGCGATCGTCTTCCGCGACCCGGACCGGCGCATGGTGCTCTAGAAGAGTGTGCAGCCGCCGGTCGTCGCGGAGATGGCGCGCCGCGCGCGCGTCGCGTTCGACGCGGGCGAGCCGATGGTCGTGATGGACATCCCGCTCCTCTTCG
>JBCCZJ010000482.1:0-3937 GCA_039187915.1 Myxococcota bacterium | reverse complement strand
GGCCAGGGCGAGCGAGCTGCGCAGCGAGTAGTTTAGACCCTCGAGCGGGAGGCCCTGCTCGTTCACGCGGCGCACGAAGGTGTTCACACCGACCAGACGCGCGTACTCGTCGAGCAGCGGCCCCCCGGAGTTGCCGGGGTTGATCGCGGTGTCGGTCTGGAAGATGTCGCGCTTCTGGTCCCGGCGCTTGCTCGAGACGGTGCCGGTCGTGAGGGTCCAGAGGCCGCCGCCGCCCGGATGACCGATCGCCGCGACGTTCTCGCCGATGTCGACCTCCTCCGAGTTGCCGATGGGCAGCGGGCGCAGACCCGACGGCGGGTTCTTGACCCGCAGCAGCGCGAGGTCGAGATCCGCGTCACGCGCGACCACGTCGACCAGGAAGGGCTTCTTCAGGTCCTTCGTGTTGTCTCCGGAGATCGGATTCGGCTTGAAGTAGACGACCAGGTTCGAGTAGAGCTTCCCGCTCTCGCCCCGGGCGATCACGTGGTTGTTGGTCAGCACGAGGCCGTCCCGCGTCAGGATCGAGCCCGTTCCCGAGCTGCCCGCGCCGCTGTCCTCGAAGCCGAAGATCAAGACGACCGAGCTCGCCGCTTCGCGGTAGACGTTCGCTGCGGAGAACGCCTGCGCGGTCGTCGCCAGCAGCAGAATCGTCGGGGCGAGTACCCCGGCCCAGAGGAGCAGACTCCGCAGGCGAAGCGCGCCGTTCCGGTTCCGTGAATCGATCCCCATCTCACACCTCACTTGTTCGCTTCTTCTCGCCCGTCGGGTCGGGCCTGGCAGCGCCGCGCGCCGGACGGATCGCCGGTCGCGCGGGTCGTCCGGGAGATAGCTCCCCCGCCTGTCGGGCGCACGACCCGGCCCGCGTTGCGGACCCGGGCGTGGATCTCGTTCCGTGCCGGGTCGCTCGCAGGGCGCCAGCCCCGCGCGCTGCGGGGGTTCACACGGTCGATCAGGAGTGCCTCGGGCCCCTTCGCGGGTTCCGTGAGGCGAAAGACGGGCGCGGCGCGCGCCTACTCGACGGCGTTCTCTTCCAGGAACGCCTGGATCCGCCGGTCGAGCTGATGGGCGAGGTCGCGCTCCCCCGCGCGACGGGCGCGCAAGCGCGCGCTCGACGGCTCCGGATGGCTCTCGGCGCCGGAGGTCTCGACGATGATCAGCGCGGGCTCGCCGCGGAACGGGCTGCCCACTTCGGCGGAGCCCTCGTAGCGGTACTCGACCCAGTCCGTCCCGCGCTCGACGCGCGAGAGGCGCAGCCGCGCGTTGACGGGGATGACCCGCGCTCCGCTGGCCGGTCCGACCTGGAAGCCGAGCTCGCTCAGGTTGCCGGCGATCTGCTCGCGGAGCTGCGGCAGCTCGTCGGTCGCGCGGCCCGAGCGTGGATCGACGTCCGCGGTTCGGACGACGAAGGTGAGCCCGGCGAGCCGATCGGCCGCTTCGCTCTTCAGCTGGCCGGTCGAGACCTGCCGCGCGGGCACGCACTGGGTGCCGAGCACGCGGCTCCGCGCCTGCAGTCCGTCGAGGGCCGTTCCGAGCCGGACGGCGTCGACGGAAGCCCGGACCGCGACCAGCGGGTTGGGCTCCGTGCGCGCCACGTCGACATGGCCGTCGAGCTCCGTCACGAGGTCCCGGCCTTCGCTACGGATGCGCAGGCACTCCGTGTTCTTCTCGAGGACGGCGAGCGCCCAGATCTGCCCCGTCTTCGGATCGCGCCAGTGGAGCGGAACCTCGACGCCCTGGAGCTCCAGGTCACTCGTGATCCGGGTCTGGTCGATCAGGTCGGAGCTCGTGCTCGATGCGCCGTCGACCACGTTCTCGCGGTCGATCAGTTCGATCTCGGAGGCGAGCTTCGCCGAGAACACCCGGCTGAGTTCGCCCTTCGCCGCGATCTGCGCGGCCGACAGGGTCTCGCCCAGACCGATCGCCGAGACGTACCGGGCCTCGGGGAACTCGGCCGGCCGCGTGCCGTTCACCCAGCCCGGCGCGCCGCCGGTCCCTGCGCAGCCCATGGCCGCCGCCATCAGCAGAAGGACCCACACTCGACCGAATCGCGTCATCGTCATCTCATTTCACCGTTCGAAGGATCACGAAGCGGCGGCCGCCCGCCGGCACTTCGATGCCCGGAAGGCTCCGGGACTCGACCAACATCGCCTGGGCCGTGAGGAAGTCGACCTCGACGTCGTGCCGACCCGCCGGAACGACCATCGAGGTCATCCAGATCTCGTCCGGCAGCGTCGACCATACCCGCTTGTCCGCCTGCTCCGTCGCGAAGCGCCCGATCGTGCCGAGGAGCTGGGTCCCCGCCAGGAGCAGCGCCTGATTCTGGTCCCCGTTCGACGCCTGTCGCGCCGCCTCTTCGGCCCCCTTCTGGATCGCGTACTTGATCGCCGCACGCGCGACCGCCTTCGCGTAGATCCGCGCGCGGCGATCCTCGAGGTCCTTCACGGCGATCGCGCCGATGTCCTCGACCAGTTCGGGCCCGGTGATCTGTGTCGCGCCGGCCACCCGAGGTTCCATCGCGGCGATCGAATAGGGCCGGGCGACGAACTTCGGAAAGGCCACGGGCACCACGTCCGTCCCCGAGACCATCGAGATGTAGGTCGTCGCCCGCGCGATCTGACGCTGGGCCTCGGCGTCGCCGATCAGCTGGAGCGCGAGGACGAGGGCCCAGGCTTCGTTGAACGGCAGGACGAGCAGGTCCTGGTCCTTGATCGGCGCGAGCCCGTTGTAGTGGAGGATCACGAGCTCGCCGTGGCCCTCCGGGATCTCCCGGGCGACACCGTTGCTCCCGCGGTCGCGCAGGTCGTTGCGCGCCCACCGACCGAGTCGCCCGGCGACGCGCTCGGCGTTGGGGAACAGGGACGGAGGTCGGCCGACCGCGTACTGCCGCGCGTAGGTGCCGTACGCGTCGAGCGCCTTCTTGTAGTCGACGAGCGCGGCGTCGTACTCGCCGCCCATCTCGTAGAAGAGCGCGCTCAGGTAGCGGGCGAAGGCATCTTCCTGGTAGGTGTTGTCGTTGGTCGAATCGACCTGGAGCTTGCGCAGGTAGTCTCCGACCTGACGAATCTCGACGAGCGCCGAATCGATCTCGCCGAGCTGCTCGTAGTTGAGCGCTGAGAAGAGGTGGATCAGGGTGCGCTCGAAGTTCTCGCCGGCGTAGTCGAGGGCGTAGTCGTTCGTCATGAGCGACAGACCCGTCCCGGAGAGACTCCGGGCGTAGAACTCGTTGCCGACCTGCTTGGCGGTCTCGAAGGCCGCGTTGCTCTCCGCGTACTGCCCGGAGAGATGCAGCAGCATCCCCCGCTCCAGGTAATAGAGGAGGCGGTTCTTGCCCCGATAGGCGCGATCGCGCTCCTGCTCGACCGTCTGGATCGCGGTCGGGTAGTCCCCGAGCCTCATCTGCGCTTCGAGCTGCTGCTGGACTCGTCCGGTCGAGGCGCAGCCGACGCTCACGGCGAAGAGCAGCGCGGCAAGGAGCGAGACGAGCGAGCGGCGGAGCATGAGCGCTTTCCTGCGGTTCGGGGGGGGCGGCGCAGGGCCTACATGCGGAACTTGGGATTCTTCACCAGCTTCTTGAGCTTCTTCTGGCCGATCCAGACCTTCTCGTTCGTCTCGAGCGCGATCAGCTCGAGCTCGACCTGGTAGAAGCGCACCTGCTTGTTGCCGGCGGCGTCGATGATCGTGTTGATCCCGCCGATCAGCATGAAGTCGGCGCCGATCTCCTTGCCCATGCTCTTGGCCGTCTCGATCGTGGCGTTGCGGAGCTGGTCGAGGCGCTCGTCGCGGATCCCGCCGCGCTCGTCGCTGGAGGCGACGACGCGCACGCGGCCGGAGTTCACGAAGGCGCGTTCGAGGTCCTTCGTGAAGGTCCGCGTGTTGATGTGCTCGCTCGATCGGTTTCGGACGGCGCCCACGATCACCGTCGGTCGGTCGCCCGTGC
>JBCCZJ010000481.1:0-3942 GCA_039187915.1 Myxococcota bacterium | reverse complement strand
CTCGCGCGCCGCGAGCGCCGTCGGCTTCAACACGTCCGCCTCGCGCAGGACGGCATCGAGGGTGTCGCGGTCCCCGAGCCCCTGCACGGCATCGCTCGGCAAGACGTCCAGATCGACGACCGTCCCGAGCCCGTGTTCGTGCGCGATCCGCAGCGCCTCGAGGGTCGCATCGAGGGGCAGCTGCGAGACCTCGGTCGTGAGCCGCCGGCCGCGCGCGATGAAACCCGCGTGATCCTCCCGGACGTGCGCGGGCGTGGTCTCCGCCGTGGCGCCGGCGGCCATGTAGATGGCGCGCTCCCCCTCCGCATCGACGAAGATCTCGGCCAGCGCGCTGGCGCTGCCGGTCAGGTCGAGGTGGGTCTCGATGCCGGCCTGCTTCATGGCGGCGCGCAGCGTGCGTCCCGCCTCGTCCTCCGCCTGTCGGCCGAAGAGGCCCGTGCGCGTGCCGAAGAGCGCGGCCCAGCCGACCTGGTTGAGAAGCACGCCGCCGATGCAGGTCTGCACGGGGCCGCCCGCGTCGACGTCGTCGAGCAGACCCTTCTCGTTCGGACCGAGCACGCGTCGCGTGCGGTGCATGCGGTCGAGGACCATGCTGCCGATCCCGACGAGTTCGAGCGTGTCGTCCGCCACCTCAGTCGATCCTCTTCTCGAAGCGGGTCATGGCGACCTCGCCCAGCTCGCGCGCCGCCGTGTCCTTCAGCGCCGCGAACTTCGCGTCGAAGTCCTCGGCCTCTCCGGGCGCGAGCTCCGGCGTCCCCGGCGCGACGCAGGGGCTCGAGATCACGCCCTCGGCGTAGAGGGCGCGCTTGAGACACGCGAGGGTCCGCTTGCCGCTCGCGACCACGCAGAGATCCCGGAACGCGTCGACGACCCGCTGGGCCGCGTCCATCCGCTCCTCGTCGCCCGCTCGACAGACCTGCCAGGCGTACGCCCACTCCCGCGGCATGGCGTTCGCCGGTCCCGACACCACGCCGACGGGCATGCCGCCAGCGCGGCGCCAGCGATCCCAGTGCTCCCGGACGACGCCGAGGAGTCCCCGATAGGGCCGATAGATGTCGAAGATCAGCTTGGCGTTGCCGACGTAGATGCCGAACTCGCCGCGGTCCTTGAAGCTCTTCGCCGCGCGCGTGTAGTTGCCGAGCACCTTGTTCGAAGCGGAGACCTTGATCCCGCGTACGAAGTCGAGCCGGCTCATCGCCTTGACCTGCTTCGTGCGGATGTGGGGCACGGCGGGGTCGATCGCGATGTCGGCGTTGTCGTAGAGGAAGATCGGGATCCGCCGCATCTTCGTGTCGAGCAGATCCGAGACGTCGCGCAGCAGGAAGCGCACCGGATCCTCGACGCCTTCGATCGAGAGCGGCGCGATCACCGCCGCGTCGACGCCGCAGTCGAGGGCGAACTCGAGGTTCGCGAGCGTGTCCCGCGCGGTCGGCGCCGTCACCCCCGCCCAGCTCTCGACCGCGCTCGATCCGTTCGACACGAGCCCGAGGTTCAGCTTCGCGACCTCTTCCGCGCAGACCCGGATCACCGCCTGCCGCGTCTCGTTGTCGACCTTGTCCCACTCGCCGGTCGTTCCCGCCGAGAACAGGATGTCCGCGCCGTACCCGTCCTGCACCACGTGCCGCACGAGGGCGCGCTGATCCTCTTCGAGGAGCTTTCCCTCCTCGTCGAGGATCGACAGCACCGGCACCGACAGCCCGGGCTTCGGTCGTGAAGTCTCTACGGAACGAATGGAAGGATCCTCCGCGCGAGGCCATCGCGCGGGGCGCATGATAGCGGCCCACGCGCCCTGCCGCGGATTCAGCGGAGCGAAACGAGAACGCCCCCAGACCCGAAAGGCCTGAGGGCGTGATGCGTGCCGTGGATCTTCGCGCTTCGGAGAGAAGCCCGCCGCAGACGTCGTCCCGTAGGTCGAGGGCGGGCGATCGAAGAAGCGCGAAGAGACGCGGTGCTCAGCGCGTCCGGTCCGATCTCAGAGCGTTTCGAAGAAGTAGGTCATCCGGACGCCCAGCGAAGCCGCCAGCTTGTGCATGGTCGACATGCTGGCCGCGCTCTTGCCGAGCTCGATCTGCGAGATCAGGCTGACGGAGAGGCCGGTCCGGTTGGAGAGCTGCTTGAGCGTCAGCTCCGACTCGTGGCGCTTGGTGCGGATACGACGTCCGACCTCGGTGTTCAGGTGGGTCTCGAGGTCGACGAGCAGACCGCGGTCCTTGATCGCCTCCTGCACGACCGCGAGGACTTCCTCGTTCTCGATCGGCTTCTGCAGATAGTGGAAGGCCTGGTGCTTCATGGTCGCGACCGCCGCCTCGACCGACGCCACGCCGGTCGTCGCGATCACGCAGATGTCGTCGTCGAAGGCGCGGATCGCGGCGAGCGCTTCCGTCCCGCCGCTGCCCGGCGACACGTCGAGGACGATCATCTGGAAGCGGTTCTGTCGGACCTCCTCCGGCGCGCGGAGCGGCTCGGAGAGGGGGGTGACGCCGTAGCCCTGTTCGGTGAGCACGTCCTTCAGCTGGACGCGCGCCTCTTCTTCCGAGTCCACGATGAGAATGTTGAGAGTCTGCTGGTTCGCCATGTTTCCAAGGATTCCGGATCGTTCGGCCCGCAACTCCATCGCTGCCCCACACCAGGGACGGAGGATTCGGGTCGGGCAGGACGGCCGCGCTTCGTCTGCGCGCATCCTGCGCATCACTTGCCGATGAGATCGGTGAAATCCCCGATCGGCATTAGTGGTTTATTGGAATCTTTCAGGATTTCGGCGGAGGCACGGTCCGGATCGACGCCGGAGGCAGGGTCTCGGGCGAAGAATCGGGGGGCTTTCAGGGCGAATTCGGAGCCGCTGGCGGCGGTGCCTGGCCGGACCCGTCCGCCGGCTCGCCGACCGGTGCGAGCAGCCACTTGCGGCTGAAGGCCTGGGGCGGCGCGTTCACCTGCACGGCGCGATCGACCTCGAACCGGATCGGCTCGGCCCCCGGCTCGTGGATCTCGAACCAGGCGGGGATCCTCAGGCGTTCGAAGGAGACGACCGGTCCGAAGATCGTGAAGACGCCGCTGGCGCGATCGATCCGGCGGACCTGGAGGTCCTCGGTATCGACCCACAGACGCGGGAGGCGCGTGTCCCCCGGAACCGGGAAGGACGCCTCGATGCTTCCGTCCTCGCCGAGCGGATCGAGCAACGTCAGTCCATCCGCCGCGTCGTCTTCTTCCGGCCGGCCTTCCGCCGAGAGGGCGCTCTCCATGGCCGCGGCGAACGCGTTGCCCTCTTCCGCGTAGTCGCCGAGCAGCTCGAGGAGCAGCTCGTCCGGTTCGGAGGCCAGCGCCTCCATCTCCGGCTCGGGCAGCGGCGCAGCGAGGCGCGGATCCCCGATCACGTAGCAATCCTGATCGCCGCAGGTCGCGAGCCCGATCGAGTCGCTCAGCACGTCGAAGGACTCGAGCGCCGTCCGGAGGGTCGACGAGGTCGACGGCTGGAGAAAGAAGAGGGGCTGGAGCAGCGGCTGCGGACGCTCGATGCGCAGCCCGTCCTTCGCGCCCGCGAGCTCGCGGCCCGAGAGCAGGTAGCGATCGATCCGGCCGTTGAAGCCGCGCAGCTCGAGGCGCGCGAGGCCCGAGGGATGGCTGATCAGCTGACCGCGCGCGACGGGATCGCGTTCGCCCACGCGCATCGTCAGGTCGAGCTGGATCGCCTGACTGCGTCCGGAGCTCCGATTCACCTGAGCGATCTCGCGGATCGTCCGGTCGGCCTTCGGAATGAAGGCCTGCGCGCTCCGGGGAGCGAGCGACGGCCACGCGAGCACCGTCGCCGCGAGCAAAGCGACGACCGCGCCGGCCGACGGCGCGCGGAGCCCGCGCCTCATCCCTGGCCCGCGAGGCGCGACGCGCCGGCATAACGCGCCGACGCGCCCAGCTGCGATTCGATCCGCAGCAGCTGGTTGTACTTCG
>JBCCZJ010000480.1:0-3958 GCA_039187915.1 Myxococcota bacterium | reverse complement strand
CGGGTCGCTTACTTCTGGGGCCCGAAAAGCGCGCAGACCCCACCAAACGGCCCGCTTCGCCCCGCGCTCGAACCGCGGCCGCGGCGACCCGGCCCCCGCGCCTGCATCCGCCTCGAGAGCCTATCCCGCCGACCGGCTCTCCGCGAAACGCACGAGGGCGCCGAGCGCGCGCACGGCGCGGTGGGCGCTCGGATAGCAGAGCCGGCCGTTCTCCCGGAGCGCCGCCGGCGCCGCGTTCTCCGGATTCGAGGCGACGAGCTCCGTGACCGCCAGGACGGGCTTGCCGTGCTTGCGACTCGCCTCGATCCCCGCCTCCGCGTAGCGCCGATCCTGCTTCTCGTGGAAGCCCGCCATGCGGTCGAGCCCGTGATCGGGGTGGTAGGGCCCGCGACGGAACATCCCGGCGGTGGCCGCCTGGATGCCGAGGCCGAGATGGATGACGGCATCGACGTCCGGGTGGGCGCAGACGAGGTCGAGCACCTCCGGAATCGTGTCGCGGGTCTCGCCGCCGGCGAGGTCGATCGGGTTGTTGCGGCTCCAGCGCGGCGGCACGCGTTCGTCGATGGCCGCCTTGATGTCGTCGGGCAGCGGAATCACCTCGAGCCCTTCGTCGGCGCAGGCATCCGCCGCCAGCACCCCCCAGCCGCCGACCGACGTGAAGATCACGACCCGACGGCCCTTCGGCAGCGGCTGGGTCGCGAGGGTCGCGCCCCATTCGAAGGCCTCCTCGACGGTCGGTGCACGCAACACGCCGAGCTGTCGGCATAGCCCGTCGAAGACACGGTCGTCGCTCGCGAGCGCCCCCGTGTGGCTCGCCGCGGCCTTAGCGCCCTCCGCCCGCGCGCCGCCCTTCACGAGGACGAGGGGCTTGCGTTCCGTGAGGCGCTTGGCGGCGCGCGCGAACGCCCGGCCGTCCCGGATGCCCTCGACGTACGTGACGGCCACGTCCGTATCCGGATCGACCGAGAAATATTCGAGCAGCTCCGGGAGCCCCGTCTGCGCGGAGTTGCCGAGGGAGACGGCCTTGCTGATGCCGACGCCGGTCGCGACGGCGTAGTTCATGTACGAGGAGACGAGGTTGCCGCTCTGGCTGGCGACGCCGATGCGTCCGGCCGGCGGCATCGGCGCGACGATCTGCGCGCACATCGACTCGGGCGTCGAGACCACGCCCTGCCCGTTCGGCCCGATCAACAGCATGTCGAGCGAGTCGGCCAGCTCGACCAGCTCCTGCTGCATCGCCTTGCCCGCGTCGCCCGACTCACCGTAGCCGGCGCTCGTGACGAAGGCGGCGCGGACGCCCCGCGCAGCACACGACTTGAGCAGCTCGACGTTGACCTTGTTCGGCGTGCAGACGACGACGAGATCCGCGTCGCCCGCCGGCAGCTCCTCGACGCTCGAGTGCGTCGCATCGCCCAGCACCTCGGCGCCGTCCGGCTTCACGCCCCAGATCGCGCCCTTGAAGCCCTGCGCCTTCAGGTTGTGCAGCGTCACGAAGCCGAACTTGCCCGGATGGCTCGCCACGCCCGCGACGATGATCCCGCGCGGGTGGAAGAGCGGGCGGAAGCGTTCGAGCACGGCCGCATCGTCGAGCGGCGAAGGCAGCGCATCGCGCGCGTCCGCGGGCGCCCCGTCGATCGTCGCTTCCACGAGCGCATCGACCGCGACCGGCCGATCGCCGGCGACGATCAGGGGGTTGAGATCGACGCTCACGATGTCGGGGCGGTCGATCGCGAGCCGGCCCAGTCCCTCGAGGACGTCCGCCAGGGCTTCCCGGTCGATCGCGGGCTCGCCGCGGTGGGGCTCCGTGAGCAGCGCCGCGGTCTCGAGGCCCAGGACCATGTCCCGGGCTTCCGCTCGCGTGAGGGGCGCCGCCGCGAAGACCGCATCGCCCACCGCCTCGGCGAGGATGCCGCCGAGCCCGAGCATGACGCAGGGGCCGAACTGCGGATCGCGGATCAGCCCCGCGATCAGCTCCCGCTGCCCCCGCACCCTCTCGGCCACGAGCAGCGAGACCTCGCCGTCCTCGGGACGCGCCGCCGCGAGCAGCTCCGCAGCCTGCGCCTCGACCGTCGCGGCATCGCCGAGCCCGACCCGCACGAGTCCGCGCTCGGTCTTGTGGGCGATGCCGTCCCCCGCGAGCTTGAGCACGACCGGGAAGCCCATCTCGATCGCCGCCGCCGCCGCGGACGGGGCATCCTCGACGAGCCGCTCCTGCGGGAGCACGACGCCATAGGCGCCGACGATCTCCTTGGAGGCGTGCTCGGAGAGGGTCTTCGAAGAAGGGTCGGCAGGGGTCTTGGCGTCGCTCATCGGGCGCAGAGACTAGTCGACCCCGGGAACCGCCACAAAACCGTCCCGGACTCGCAACAAGCTACGCATCTCCTCGGTTTCGCGTATGATTCGGGCTATGGCAACCGACGCAGCGCCCGCCTCCGAGAGCATTTTCTCCCTCGTGGAGACCGTCTTCAAGGAAGCGGTCGTCGACCCGATCAGCGCGACGATCTTCTTCGATCTCGCGTTCTGGGACGATGCTGCCGGCGACGCGATCCAGGTCCCGGCGGTCGTCGCGTGGCTGATCCTGGGCGCGCTCTTCTTCACGGTGCGCTTCCAGTTCGTGAACGTCCGCAGCTTCCGCCACGGGATCGACTGCGTGCGCGGCGTCTACTCGAATCCGGACGAATCCGGCGAGATCAGCCATTTCCAGGCCCTGTCGGCGGCACTCTCGGCGACGGTCGGCCTGGGCAACATCGCGGGCGTCGCCTTCGCCGTCGGGCTCGGCGGCCCCGGCGCCGTCTTCTGGATGATTCTCGGCGGACTGCTCGGCATGAGCTCCAAGTTCGCCGAATGCACACTCGGCCAGAAGTACCGGAAGATCGACGCGAACGGACACGTGACCGGCGGGCCGATGATCTACCTGCGCGACGGCCTCGCCGAACGCGGACTCGCGGGACTCGGACGCGTGCTCTCGGTCGTGTTCGCCGTGATGTGCATCGGCGCGAGCTTCGGCGGGGGCAACATGTTCCAGTCGAACCAGGCCTACGCGCTCGTCTACGAAGAGGTTCCGCTCCTCGCGTCGACCGGCGGCATGGTCGCCTTCGGCCTCGTGCTGGTGGTCTTCGTCGCCCTCGTGATCATCGGCGGCATCCGCCGGATCGGGGAAGTCGCGGCCGTCCTCGTGCCGGGCATGTGCGCGCTCTACATGGCCTGCGGCCTGCTGATCCTGCTCACGCACGCGGGGTCCATCCCGTCGGCCGTCGGCGTGATCGTCGGCGACGCCTTCAGCTTCGAGGCGGGGCTCGGCGGTTTCGTCGGCACGCTGATCCAGGGCTTCCGGCGCGCCGGCTTCTCGAACGAGGCGGGCGTGGGCTCCGCCGCGATCGCCCACTCCGCCGCGCGCACGGAGGAGCCGATCCGCGAGGGCATGGTCGCGCTCCTCGAGCCCTTCATCGACACGGTGCTCGTGTGTACGACGACGGCGCTCGTGATCGTCGTGACCGGGACCTGGAACGATCCCGACGCCGGCACCGGGATCGCGATGACGGCGACGGCCTTCGCCACGGTCTTCCCGTGGTTCCCGAAGCTGCTGACCGTGGTCGCCGTTCTCTTCGCCTTCAGCACCATGATCTCCTGGAGCTATTACGGCGAGCGCGCCTGGAAGTTCCTGTTCGGCTCGGGCTCGATCCTCGCCTACCAGGTCGTCTTCCTCGCGTTCACGTTCGGCGGCGTGGTGTTCCGGGACGCGACGGTCGTCCTCGACTTCGGCGACCTGATGATCCTCGGCATGGCCTTCCCGAACATCGCCGGCGTCGTTCTCCTCGCTCCGATCGTGAAGGCCGAGCTCGATCGCTATCTCGAGAAGCTCGCCGCGGGCGACTTCGTCCGACACGGCTGAGCGCGCTCGACGCCGAAGCGGCCCGCCCGAAACGAGAAGCGCCGCGCCCGACGAGGTCGGAGCGCG
>JBCCZJ010000479.1:0-4021 GCA_039187915.1 Myxococcota bacterium | reverse complement strand
GTCAACGTATTTTCCCGCTCCGCGGTCGTTCCGTAAGCACCTCACCGCCAGGGTAAGGCGATGATCGACGGGCTCACCGACGAGGAGTACGCCGCGCCGCTCGAGACGACGACGCAGGCTGCGGACGCGAGCTGGGCGAGCCCCGGCGCGCACATGCGCCACTTCCTCGACTTCGTGACGTGCCTGCTCGCCGGGATCGACGCGCAGCGCATCGACTACACGGCGCGAAAGCGCAAGCCGGAGGTCGAGGTCCACCGCGCGGCGGGCCGCCGCGCGCTCGCGCGCGCGATCGACGGGCTCGAACGCATCCGCAGCCTCGACGGCCGGACCCCGATCGAGGTCCGACCGGAGCCGGAGCAGGACTGGACGCGCTCCTCGCTGTCGCGCGAGCTGCAGTTCGTCTCCACTCACGTGATCCATCACCACGCGCTGATCCGCCTGACCCTGGCTCAGCGCGGGGTCGAAGCGCCGACCGAGTTCGGCGTCGCCCCCTCGACCCTCGCCTACCGCGCCCGCGAAGAGCGCTGACCCGAAGCCGGCCGTCGCGCGCGAGGCCCACCGCTCCCCGGACGCTCCGCGAGCACGCGGCGCGCCGATCCGCCGAACGCCCATCGCGCTCGCGAGTCGCGCTCACTAGGATCCGGGCATGGCCCCCGGTTCCCAAGGCGACGACGCGCTCTCCCCGAGCGGGATGGGCTTCGCGACGGCCTGCTACCTCGCCTGGGGACTGGTCCCGATCTATTGGAAGGCGATCGAGGGGATCCCCTCGGACGAGCTCCTGATTCCGCGCATCGTCTGGACGCTGCTCCTGTTGATCGGCGCCGCGAACGTCGTCGGCAAGCGCGCGGAGCTCCGCCCGGCGCACGCCCGCGAATGGGCCTGGAACGGACTGGCGGCCCTGCTGCTCGCGACGAACTGGCTGATCTTCATCTTCGCCGTCCAGTCCGGACAGATCGTCGCGACGAGTCTCGGTTACTACATCAACCCGCTGATGAGCATCCTGCTCGGCCTGCTCGTGCTCGGGGAGCGGCTGAATCGAGCGCAGGCCTTCGCCGTCGGCGTCGCCGCGGTCGGCGTCGCGACGCTCACGATCCGCGCCGGCGGCCTCCCTTGGATCTCCCTGGCCCTCGCCGGATCGTTCGCGCTCTACGGTCTGATCCACAAGATCCGTCCGCAGCCGCCGCTCGGCGGACTCGCGCGGGAAATGATGGTGCTCGCGCCGCTGACGCTGCTCGCGATCGGCGCACTCGCCATGAAAGAACACGCCCCCCTGCTCGACGCGAGCCTCGCGGAGCACGCCTACCTCTCGCTCTCGAGCCTGGTGACCGCCGTGCCGCTGCTCCTCTTCCACGCCTCGACGCGACGACTGCCCCTCGCCGCCGTCGGCATGTTCCAGTATATCGCCCCGACGATCACGCTGATCCTGGCGACCCTCGTCTACGGCGAAGCGTTCACGTCGTCCCACGCGCTCGGGTTCGGCTTCGTCTGGATCGGCCTGCTCGTCTTCACGGTTGACTCCGTGCGACGCGCGGGCATGCGGTCGACGGACGCGCTCGCCGCAGAGTGACCGCTTCCGGCAACGGCGCGACGCCCTGCCGAAGCGATTCGCGACTCGGCGTCCGACGTCCCCGCCCGAGACATCCGCTGATCGAACATCGTTTCGGCGACCGGCAACTCCGCCGCTGTACGGCCGTGGACGAACGGGAATCCCGCGCCTCGCCGATCGGAAGGCCGACGGCAGGGCGGATGCGAAACGGCCGCGACAGCGCGTCTAGCGCCCGATTTCGGCAGTCTTGCCGGAGCGCGATGGTTGACACTCCCTGGTGCCCGGGTGAAGATCGGCCCCGTCGGAAGGACCCGTCCGGTCCTCTCGAAGGCTGAACATGCTGAGACGCGTGATGGACGGGGCATTCGCCCGGGTCGCATTCGTTTCATGGAGACGGACATGACCCCGGAAGACATCGCGAGCGAATTCGCCGAGATCTTCGACGACCTTCCCGCCGAGCAGATCAACGAGATGCTCGCGAAGAACATCCCCTTCGAGACGATCGAGTTCTTCTCGCAGTACGCGGAGGCCTTCGCCGACGGCGCGGGGATCAGCGGCGACGCGCGCGGCCGCCTGCCGAACCTCTTGCTCTTCGGCTACCTGATCCGCGTGCTCGAGGAGCGGCTGCTCCCGGATCCCGACGACACCCCGCTCGTCTGATCCCGGCAGCGCGCGCGCAGGCTCGACGCACCTCGGGACCGGTCGCCGTCGCGACTCGGACTCGGTCGCTGACGCGACTTGCGCACCCTCGCTCGGCGCGCTCTGCGCCTTCGCGCGACGCGGTTCGCGTCGTCTTCCGCCGCGGTATGCTCCGGCGCCATGAGTGACACGCGCCAGGAAATCCGTACGGAAGACGCGCCGGCTCCGGTCGGTCCCTACTCGCAGGCGATCCGGGCCGGGGACGTGGTCTACGCGTCCGGCCAGATCCCGCTCGACCCGGCGACGGGCGAGAAGGTCGAAGGCGAGATCGAAGACGAAGCCCGTCAGGTGCTCGCCAACCTCGAAGCGGTCCTCGAGGCGGCCGGCAGCGGCATGGATCGCGTCGTGAAAGCGACCGTCTACCTGACGGACCTCTCGCTCTTCCCGCGCGTGAATGCCGTCTACGCCGAGGCCTTCGACGTCGACCCCGCCCCGGCGCGGGTCACCGTCGGCGTCGCCGCCCTGCCTCTCGGCGCCCAGGTCGAGATCGACGCGGTCGCCCTCGCCGGCTGAGCGCCGCTTGCACCGCCGCTTGCGGGCGGGCGGCGGGTGCGGCGCGTCGATCGGCGAGCTCGTTTCGCGCGGTCGGAGGGCCAGGCGCTCCGATCGGCGAGTGCATTGCGGGCTACGAGGGCGGGCTCTCAGTCGGAGCGGGCGGCGGCGGCGCGCTCTTCTGCGCGGCGGGCGAGGCGCGGGAGATTGACGGCGTTCACCAGGACGTGCGCCGCGATCGGGGCGACGAGGTGGCCCGTCGCCTCGAAGAGCCAGCCGAACGCGAAGCCCATCGCGGCAGCCCAGACGCTCCAGACCGCGAGCTCCTTCTTCGGAAGGAAATGGCACGCGCCGAAGAGCAGGCTCGCCCACACGAGGCCGATCGCAGGCTGCAGGGCGCCGCGGAAGAACATCTCTTCGGCGATGCCGCTGGCGAAGGCGAGCAGGATGCCGTCACCGACGGAGATCCCGGCCACGCTCTCGCCGAGCGCGTCGCTGAGGGCTTCGCCGAGGGTGCTGAAGCGCGAGAGCGCCTCCGAGATCCCGAGCGAGACGAGGCCGAAGACGAGACCCGCGATCAGCGCGCCGCCCAGCCCGTCGAACGACGCAGGACGACCGGACGGGTGGAGGATCGACTCCCCGGGCGTCGCCATCCGCCAGACGAGGGCGACGCAGCCGAGCATCCCGTAGAAGAGGAGCGCGCCCCGCACGAAGCCCGCGCGGTCCGGGCGGGCTCCGCCCGGGTCGGTGTCGTCCCGGTCCCCTCCGGGCTCTCGATCCGGCACTTCCTCGAGCACGCACACTCCGAAACGCGGGCGAAACCACCCTGAACTGCCCGCCGCTTGATGCGGCCGCAGCCCCTGGGTAGCCTATCGTGCCGAGAGATCCCTGCCCGGCCGGCTCCAGCGACCGCGCGCGCCCCCCCGCGACCGATCCCGTTTCCCGGGACGCGACCTGGAGCCCCGATCTGCCCGGTTCATGATCGCAGTACGAGAATCGAACGACGCCGCGGGCGATCCGCGGGCGCGCGAAGACGAGGAATGTGATGGACGAGCGAGTCCCGATGACGCCCCGTGGCTACGAGGCCCTCAAGGAAGAGCTCAAGCACCTGAAGTCGGTCGAGCGGCCCGCCAACGTCAAGGACATCGAGGAGGCCATCGCCCACGGTGACCTCTCGGAGAATGCCGAGTATCACGCGGCCAAAGAGAAGCAGGCGCACATCGCCGGCCGGATCGCGATGCTCGACGACAAGATCGCCCGCGCCCAGGTGATCGAGACCGCCGG
>JBCCZJ010000478.1:0-4040 GCA_039187915.1 Myxococcota bacterium | reverse complement strand
GCCGATTCGCCGAAGATCGTGACCCGGCCGGGGTCGCCGCCGAACTGCGCGATGTTCTCCTGCACCCACTCGAGGCCGCGAATGATGTCGAGCGTCCCGAAGTTGCCCGAGGCGTCGGCGGGATTCGCCGCACTCGCGCGGAGCGCGTCGTGGGAGAGCCAGCCGAAGAGGCCGAGCCGGTAGTTGATCGTGACGAGGACGACACCGTTGTCCCGCGCGAGGGCCTGCGGCGGCATCATGTCGCCCGACCCCATCGAGTTGCCGCCGCCGTGGATCCAGTACATGACCGGCAGCAGCGCGGCGCCCTCCTCCGCGACGGAAGCCGGCGCGAAGACGTCGAGATAGAGACAGTCCTCCGCGCCCTGGACGGGCTCGCCCCCGAGCTGGGTGCACATCGAGCCCGACGCGAGGGCTTCACGGACGCCCTCCCACGCGACCGGCGGCTGCGGAGCGCGCCAGCGGAGATCGCCCACCGGCGGCGCCGCGAAGGGCAGCCCCTTCCAGGCCAGCACCCGCCCGTCCTCGAGCGTGGTTCCCACGACTTCGCCCTGCGCGAGCACGCGACGGGTCGCGGAATCCGCATCGAGCCGATCCTCGGCGCACCCGACGAGCCACGTTGCGGCGACGAGCGAGAGGAAGAGAAGGGGCCGGAGGGAGGACCGGGGCATGCGACGACTCCTGGGCTGTGGCGCGCGACGGGGGCGCTGGCTCGGGACGCGCCGGAACGGCGGCCGACGCTAGCACACGCCCTCTCGCGCCTCGCCGCGCGACGGGCGCGCAAATCGTTACCTTCGACGCTCGCAAGCGAGGAAGCCAACGATGGCCTGGGACTTCACGACCGACCCCGCCTTCCAGGAGAAGCTCGACTGGATTCGCGACTTCGTCGACCACACGATCATCCCGCTCGACCTCCTCTGTGACGGTCTCGATCAGGACCAGCTCGACGCGCTCTGGGCACCGCTCAAGGAAGAGGTCAAGGAGCAGGGACTCTGGGCACCGCACCTCGAACCCGAGGACGGCGGACAGGGCATGGGCCAGGTCCACCTCGCGCTGATCCACGAGATCCTCGGCCGCCACGCCCTCGCCCCGGAGATGTTCGGCTGCCAGGGCCCCGACTCGGGCAACATGGAGCTGCTCGCCGTCGGCGCGACCCCCGAACAGAAGGCGCGCTGGCTCGACCCGCTCGTCCGAGGCGAGGTGCGCAGCACGTTCTCGATGACCGAGCCCTTCACGGCGAGCTCGGACCCGACCGAGATGACCACGACCGCCGTCCGCGACGGCGACGACTGGGTCATCGACGGCCACAAGTGGTTCGCATCGAACGCGTCGGTCTCGGACTTCACGCTCCTATTCGCGGTCACCGATCCCGACGCCGAGCCCCACCGACGCGCCTCCATGTTCGTGGTCGAGAAGGACACGCCCGGCATGACCGTGGTGCGCGACGTCGGCTCGATGTCCCACCCGCACGTTTCCGAGCCGGGCCTGCTCTACGACCGGATCGGCGGTCATTCGGAGGTCGTCTACGAACACTGCCGCGTGCCGCACGCGAACCTGATCGGCGCGCCCGGCGAAGGCTTCCTGCTCGCGCAGAAGCGACTCGGCGGCGGGCGGATCCATCATGCGATGCGGTGCATCGGCCAGGCCCGCTACGCCTTCGAGATGATGTGCGAGCGCGCCGCGTCGCGGACGTCCCGCGGACGCCCCCTCGGCCAGATGCAGATGGTGCAGGACATGATCGCCGAGTCCTACACCCAGCTCGAGACGGCGCGGCTCGTCGTGATGCGGGCGGCCTGGGCGATGGACCAGGGCAAGGATCACGGATCGAGCGCTCGGACCGAGATCTCCATGATCAAGTACATGGTCCCGAAACTGACCCTCGAGATCATCGACCGCGCCATCCAGATCCACGGCGCCCTCGGCTACACGACCGACATGCCGCTCGAACAGATGTACCGACAGGGGCGCGCGCTGCGGATCGCCGACGGCGCCGACGAGGTCCACAAGCAGGCGATGGCCCGTCAGATCCTGAAGGACATCACGCCCGTCGACGGCTGGCCGAGCGAACATCTCCCGACGCGGAGGCGCGAAGCCCTCGCGCAGTTCGGCGCCCGGGTCGACGCCGTACGGGACCGCGGCTAGGCGGCCCCGATTCGTTCGCTCGTCGCCGAAATGACGCCGAGTCGAAGAGTCGGACGAGGCCCGGGATCTCGCCTATCCTCGGGAACCGCCGTGCCAGCCGCGGCCCACCGAGGAATCGAAGTGACCCCGACGCGCCCGCCCTACCCGTCCGCCGACCCGAGACGCTCGTCCGTTCCCCTTCTGCTTGCAGGCGGGCCCCGTCTGCGCGCACGCTCCCCCCGCCCCCTCCGCGCGGGCATCGTCGCTGCCCTGCTGGCGCTGCTGGTCGCTCCGATCGCCGCGGCCGACGACCACGACGACGAGGGCTACGCGAACTACTTCGAGTTCCAGGCCGGCGCCGCGTGGGTCCCGAACCAGACGATCAAGAATGGCGGCACGCTCGGGAGCATCCAGCTCGACGAGCCGGGGTATCACGTCGGCGGCGCGATCGGTCGCCAGTTCACCGATCTGATCCGCGCCGAGTTCGCGGTGTCCTATCGCGAGGGCGACGTCGATCAGGCGGGCTTCGCGAGCGGGACTCAGGCCGACGGCAAATCGTCCCTCACCGCCGTGATGATCAACGCCTACGCCGACTTCCCGATGGGACCCTTCACGCCGTGGATCGGCTTCGGGATCGGCGGCGGCGAGTACAAGGTGGACGTCATCCAGAAGGCGCCCGGCGTGCTCGACATCGACGACGCCGACGCCGTCTTCGTCTACAACGCGATGGTCGGGGCCTCGGTTCCGCTGAGCGAAGTCGCCACGCTGAACTTCGGCTACCGCTACATCGCGATCGCCGGCGAGCAGAACACCGAGGCCGTGACCGGCGGCCCCGGGTCGCCCTCGGTCGACTTCGACTCCGAGTTCGACGCCCACGAGGGCATCGTCGGCATCCGATTCAGCTTCTGAGCCGAGAGCGCGGGAAGCGCGCCCGGCTCCGAGCGCACGGCCGGCGCTAGGCTCCGAGCGCCCGCGCGAGTTCGAGCGCCCGATCGGCGAGCGGGACGGCGGAGGCGCCGAGCCCCCTCGCCTGGTCGCTCGCGGCGGTTCCGGCCTTCGCGCGCCCCGCGATCCCGAACATGATCCCGGCCGTCCGGAAGAGATGGAAGGCCAGGTACCAATCGAGGTCCGGGATGCCGTCGCGCCCCGTCCGGTCGCAGTAACCAGCGACGTACTCCGTCTGGGTCGGCAGGCCCGCCGCCCGGAGCGCATTCTCGTCCAGGTCCTGGAACGGGCTCGCCGGAAAGAGCCTCGCGGAGAGGGGATAGGTCACGTCGGCGATCGGCTGGCCGAGGGTCGAGAGCTCCCAATCGAGCACCGCGGCGATCCGCGGCTCGGTCGGGTGGAGCATCAGATTGTTGAGCCCGAAGTCCCCGTGCACGATCGTCGTGGTGTCGTCCGCCGGGATGTTCTCCGGGAGCCACTCCATCAGGCGCTCCATCGACGCGCAGCGCTCCTCCGCCGCCCGGTCGGCGGCCGCGTACTGCTTGCTCCAGACGTGGACCTGGCGCGCGAAGTAGTTGCCTCGTTTGCCGTAGTCGCCGAGGCCGAGCGCTTCGAAGTCCACCCGGTGAATCGCCGCGAGCACGTCGAGCTGCGACGCATGGAACGCGCGCCGCGCCTCGGGCGACCAGCCCGGGAGGGTCTGATCCATCAGGATCCGCCCTTCGACCCGGTCCATCACGTAGAACTCGGTCCCGATCACGTCCGCGTCGTCACAGTAGAAACGCACGCGCGGGACCGGCACCGCGCTCTCCGCGAGCGCCGACAGGATCCGGAACTCACGATCGGTCGCGTGCGCCGAGGACACGAGCGGCCCGGGTGGCTTGCGGCGCAGCACCCACGAGCGGGTGCCGTCCGACAGCAGATAGGTGGGATTCGACTGGCCGCCGACGAATTGCCGGACCTCGAGGCGTCCGTCG
>JBCCZJ010000477.1:0-4099 GCA_039187915.1 Myxococcota bacterium | reverse complement strand
GCCGCGTCGCCCTCATCGGCGTTCGCGATCATGGTCGAGAACCAGTCGTCGCCGAGCCCCTCTTCGCGCCGCTGCGCGACGACCCCGAGCGCTTCCTGGAAGTAGCCCGTGGCGGTGTTCATCATGTGCTCGTCGGCGTATTTCGGCCCGCCGCCGGCGGCCATGGTCACCTCCGCGATCTCGGCGTAGCGCGGCCACTCTTCGTCTCGGAGGCCCAGCGCTTCGACGATCACACGGACCGGCAGCGGGATCGCGAGTTCCTTGACCAGATCGAACTCGGTCCGTCCCTCGACCCGCTCGAAGAGATCGTCGACGATCCGTTGGATCCGGTCGATGAACTGCTTGGCACCGCGCGGCGTGATCTCCTTCTGGAAGATCCGGCGATAGGCCCGGTGCTTCGGATCGTCGTTGTCGATCATCGAGCCGGAGCCGCTGATGTTCGGTCGCGAGCCTTCGGCGCTCGAGAAGCGCTCCGGGTCGCGAGAGATCGCGACGATGTCTTCGTGACGGGAGATGCCCCAGATCGCGTTGGTCTCGTCCCAGTAGACCGGAGCGTGTTCGCGCAGCCAGGTGTAGGTCGGCTGGGGGTCGCCCTCGTAGAGGGCGCGATCGAGCAGGTCGATCGTTCGGGACTCGGCGGCGGACATGGGAGGGGGCCTCTTTCGAATCGCGCGGACGGTCGCGTCCGCGCGGCGGGCCCTCAATCCTAGAGCGCCGGAGAGCGCTCCGCCGCGGCCCGGCCGAGCCGCTACTCGTCTTCGTCGTACTCCTCCGCGGCTTCCTGGGCCTCGGTGAGCGGCGAAGCGAAGATTTCGCGGCGGCGAGCGTCCCTGGGCGGCGCGGCGGCTTCGGCGAAGTCGTTCAGCCGGTCGATCAGCCGGCGGAGCAGGCCGACGCGTTTGCGATCGAAGTGGAGTCGCAGTCGCGGCAGATGGACGAGATTGCGGTGCTCGTCGGCGTGCGCCTCGGTGCGCTCGATCCGGCCCGACGCGAGCAGCGCGCCGAATTCGTCGTTCAGGGCCTCGAGCTGTTCGTCACCCGGCGCTTCGTGCAGTCGCAGCACGAGCTTGCCGTCGCGATAGCGGCTCGAGTGGTAGTTGCGGTAGAAGCCTTCGATCTCGGCGACGGCATCGTCGACCGAGTCGGTGACGCGAAACAGGTTCATGTCCTCGACGTCGATCAGGCCGCGGTCCCGGAGGTGGGTCTCGACGTAGTCGCGCCAGTCTCGCCAGTAGCTGCCGCCGGGCACGTCGACGAACACCACGGGGACCATCTCGCTCTTCCCCGTCTGGATCAGCGTCAGGGCCTCGAAGCCCTCGTCGTGGGTGCCGAAGCCGCCCGGGAAGAGCGCGATCGCGTGGGCCTCCTTCACGAAGACGACCTTGCGCGTGAAGAAGTACCGGAAGTTGATCAGCTTCTCGTCGCCGGCGATCGTCTCGTTCGCCTGCTGCTCGAAGGGGAGGCGGATGTTGACCCCGAAGGAGGACGCTCTTCCCGCGCCGCCCTGGGCGGCGCCCATGATCCCGTCGCCGGCCCCGGTGATCGCCATCCAGCCGTGCTCGGTCATCGCCTCGGCGAAGGCGTAGGCCTGCACGTAGTCGGGGTGATCCGCAGGCGTCCGCGCGCTCCCGAAGACCGCGACCTTGCGGGTCTCGGCATAGGGGCTGAACACGCGGAAGGCGTGACGGAGCTCCTTGAGCGCGCTGTTGACCAGCTTGAGCTCGGCGCGGGACGTGCCGTCCCGCAGGAGATGGATCCCGGTCGTCAGGAGCTGGCGTATCAGCTCGGCGTCGCCGGGCTCCGTTTCCTCCCTGGAGGCGGCTTCGATCAGTTCGTCGATCCGCTCGTTCAGGTCGGAGCGGCGGAGCTGGTAGCGGCGGCGGGGCGACATCGCGCGGGAGCATAGCGTCACGCCCCCGTCGAAGGCCCCCGTCGTCTCCTTCTACTTCAGCTTCTCGAGCATGGCGCCCATGTTCGCATGGACCTTCTGGATCGCCTTGAGCGGACGGATCATGACCTTGAACTCGGTGATCCGACCCTCTTCGTTCCACGTGATCATGTCGACGCCGTTCACGAAGATGCCGTCCATCTCCGTCTCGAACTCGAGGATCGCATCGTGGGTGCCGAGGACCTCGCGGACGTACTTGAACTTGCCCTTCGGCTTCGTTCCATCGGCGCCGCCGATCTGCTCGGCCGCGGGGTCGTCGCCCGGGAAGACGTTGAAGGCCGCCATCAGGTACATCATGGCGGCGGCCTTCCCCTTCTGGGGCGTATGGACGACGGGCGAGAGGAAGACGACGTCCTCGGCGAGCATCGCGTCGAGCGTCTCCTGCTTCACGTTGCGGACGTAGGCATGCCAGGCTTCGACGCCGGCCTTCGCGGGACCTTCCATGACGGGATTCTCCATTTCGCGGGCCGTCGCTCTTTCGCGCGGCCAGAGCGGGTTCAGAGGAAGCGGCCCGGAACGGTACACGCCGCCGCGTAGGCCGTGAACGCGATCGTGCCGGCGACGAGCACGCCGGGCGTCGCGTCGGGAAAGATCATCTTGAGCAGGACCGGCGCCAGCACGAGGAGCGCCGCGAGCGTGGCCCAGGCAACGGGACGGGCCTTCAGCTCGGCGACGACGCGCGACGGAATCGACGGGCGCTCCTGCGTCGCGTCGGTCTCCTCGGCTCGTCGGTTCTCTTCGTCGTCGCGCATCCGCAAACCCCGCTCGGTCGCGCTCCGAATCGGCGCGCGGTGACAGGGTACCCGGCGCACCGAGCGTCTCGCACGCCGCGTTCGCGACCTCGCGTCCGCGCCTTCTTCGGCGCGACGCCGGGTCAGTCCGGGAGCGCGGCGACGATCCGCTCGGCGAGGGCCGCGATCGCCTCGTCGTGCGCGGCGACGATCGCCGCGTTGCCGCGCCCCGCGAGCGGGAAGCGCGCCTCGAGCACGTCGACCACCGGCGCCCGACCCTCGCCCGTCGGGATCATCGCCCAGCGGATCCGCGCCCGGAGCGCGTCGCCTTCGACCACGAGATCGTCGACGTGCAGCCGTATCCGGGCGTCGAAGGGAAACGGCGCCTTCGAGGGGCTTGCCGCGATCCGGATCGAGCCGGTCCGGCGCGCGAGATCGAGGGAGAGCGCCCGGAGGAAATTGTCCTCGAAGCCCCCGAGCCAACGCGCGAACTCGTCGAGCTCGATCTCGCCGCGGCCCTCGAGCCGCGCGAATTGCGGCCGGTCGAGATAGGCCGGCAGTCGGACCGGGCCGACCAGGAGTGCCACGTCGGGCGCGGCGTTCCCCTTCGCACCGTCGCCGCCGGTGCCCAACGTGTCGCCGGTGTCCAGCCTGCCGCCGGTGCCCAACATGCCGCCGGTGCCCAGCATGTAGTGCTCGGGGCTCGGGCTCCGGCCGAGACAGGCGGTCGTGAGCATCCCGAGCAGGAGGATCGCGATTCCCGCTCGCAGTCTCGGCCGGGGCGTCGTCGTTCGGGTGGTCATTCGCTCTTTCCTCGGATCAGTTCTTCCGGGTGCTCTTCGAGTCGCTCGGCCATGATCCGGAGCGAATCCGCCGCCTTCGAGAGATCCCCGACCAGCGATTCGAGCTCGAGGGCGATCGCCGAGTCCGGCGAGATCATCGCGTCCGCCGAGGACAGCGTCTGCTCGAGCCGCTCGAGCGTCGCGGTCATGCCCGGCAGCAGGTCGGCGTTCGCGGCCGCCGTCGCCTCCTCGATCGAGCCCATCGTGGCCGCGAGGCTCTCGAAGACCTCGTCCAGGTTTTCGCCGATCGACTCGATCGGGAGCTGGTCCACGCGATCCACGATCCGCGCCACGCGGGTCGTGATCGCGTCGAGTCCGCCCGTCGCGGTCGGCAGGATCGGATAGGCGCGCCCGTACTCGACCTGCTGCTCCCGGGCGCCCTCCAGGAAGTCGAAGTCGACGGCCTTCTGCCCGGTCAGGAGGTTGTTCGTGAGCAGGCGCGCGCGGAATCCCCGGGCGACCATGCTCTCGACCGTGTCGGTCGGATCCTCCTCGAGCTCCTCGACCGTCAGGCCCAACCGCTCGGGTTCGATCTCGATCACGACCGGAATCCGCATCTCGTTCGTCTCGCGGACGAG
>JBCCZJ010000476.1:0-4104 GCA_039187915.1 Myxococcota bacterium | reverse complement strand
TCGCCGCGGTTCGCGATCAGCACCTTCTCGATCCCCGGTACGCTCGTCATGTCGTCTCCTCGATCCCGTCGCGCCGCGTGCTCGGGGCGTCGGATCTCTCAGCTGTCGATCTTCGATTCGAGGCGCTCGACCGCGCGCTCGAGGCGCAGGACGGTCGCCTCGGAGGCCGCGTCGTCCCGCGTCGGGCGCGCGAGGATCCCGCCGAGCAGCGCCTCCGAGAGCTGTTCCGCGAGCCCCGCGGCATCGAGGGACGCGCCCGTGAACACCGACCGCCAGACCGCGTGTTCGATGCCGCCGTAGAGGAGATCGCGGGTCACGCTCGGAACGACGTCGCCGCGCAGCGTCCCGTCCCGCACGCCCTCCTCGAGGACGGCGAGGGCGAGACCGGTGTAGCGCCGGTTGAGATCGAGCACCGCTTCGTCGTAGAGCGCCACGTCCGGTCGCGCCTCCGAGACGATCACGCGACACAGACCGGGCTCGCCCGCGAAGGTGTCGAGCTGGTGTCGGATCACGAAGCGCAGGCGGTTCTCGACGCCGCGGACGGCGGCGAGCCCGCGCTCGGTCTCCCGGATCAGCTCCTCGTAGAACGCCTTCATCACGGCGACCAGCAGCGCCCGCTTGGACTCGAAGTAGGCGTAGACGGTCCCCTCGACGACGCCGGCCCGGGCCGCGATCTCGGCGACCGCAGCCGCGGCGTACCCCTGCTCCGCGAAGACCGCGCGCGCGGCCTCGAGAATCTCCGCTTCGCGTTCGGCGCGCGGACGGCGCGTACGCCGACGAGGGGAGGCCGGGGCGGACATCGCGTCAGCGGACCCCCCGCGACGGCGGGGCCGAGGGCACAGCGGACGCGCCCGTGGCAGGTCGAGCGCCTGCGGCGGGGAACGAAGAGCGGGGCATGCGTGCGTCTCCTGCGGCGGGGCGCCCCGCGTGGGGCGTGCGAGCGCGCCGAGCGGGTCGATCCGGCCGCGGCGAGCTCATTATTGAGGAAGACTCAATAAAAAAAGACTGACTGTCAAGCAATTTGTATGGACTTTCGCCTTCCAAGACGCTGATATTGAGAGAGTCTCGATCGCGCTGGGAGCGTCTCAGGTCGATCGCCGGATCGATCGATGGACCCTGGACAGACACGCGCGGCCCCCGCCAGCGGGCGCCGCAAGGAGCCCCCCATGTCCGCCGGATTCAGTTTGAGCGAAGACCAGCAGGCGATCCTCGATGCCGCCGACCAGTACGCCCGCGAGCAGCTCTACCCGCTCGCCCAGCGCATGGACGACGAGGAGTGGTGGCCCGACGCGGAGTTCCGGGCGCTCGGCAAGGCCGGGTATCTGGGCATCACGACGCCTGCCGAGCTCGGCGGCGCGAATCTCGACCTCTTCGCGAGCGGTCTCGTCTGTCAGGCGATGGCGCGCTGGAACTACGCGCTCTCGCTCTCGTGGATCGCGCACGAGAACCTCTGCATGAACAACATCTTGCGGAACGGCTCGCCCGAACAGGTCGAGAAGTGGGTGCCGGGACTCTGCGACGGTTCGCTGATCGGCTGCCTCGGGTTGACCGAGCCGGGCGCGGGCTCGGACGCGCTCGGTTCGATGGCGACGACCGCCGTCCGCGACGGCGATCACTACGTGATCAACGGCCGCAAGCTCTACATCACGAACGGGCCCGTCGCCGACCTCTGCCTGCTCTACGCCAAGACCGACATGGGCAAGGGGGCCCATGGCATCACGGCCTTCGTCGTCGACATGCACACCCCCGGCGTGACCGTCGCGCAGAAGATGATCAAGATGGGCTTCCGCGGCTCCCAGACCGCCGAGCTCGCCTTCGACGACTGCCGCGTCCCGGTCGAGAACGTGATCGGCAAGGAGAACGAGGGCGTGAAATGCGTGATGAGTGGGCTCGACCTCGAGCGCGCCACGATCGCCCCGATCTGCGTCGGGATGGCGGAGCGCGCCCTCGACCTGTCGGTGGCCCACGCCAAGGAGCGCAAGCAGTTCGGCGAGCCGATCGCGAACTTCCAGATGATCCAGTCGCGTCTCGCGGACATGGTCGCGCTCGTCGAGACCATGAAGGTCTACAACTACTATGCGCTCGCCGCGCTGAACGAGGTGCCGGTCGGGGAGGGCGGTCGCGGCCCCGTCCACAAGATCGCGGCGACCTCGGTCATGTACTGCGCGGACGCGCTCAACAGAGTTCTCGACAACGCGAGCCAGATCCACGGCGGCGTCGCCTACATCTGGGAGACGGAGATCAACCGTCTCTACCGCGGCATCAAGCTCCTCGAGATCGGCGCGGGCACGACCGAGGTCCGCAAGATGATCATCGCCGAAGAGCTCCTGAAGGGCTGAAACGCAGCCATTGCGTCGACGCCCGTGACGGGCTGAAATGGCGCGCATGCTCTCGGAAGCCGAATTCGTAGGTGACCGCCGGCGGGTCGCCTACGTCTCGCTCGGCATGCTCGTCCTCGTCAACGTGATGAGTCAGCTCGATCGCCAGATCATGAGCGTGCTGATCGAGCCGATCCGGCGGGACCTCGCGCTCTCCGATACCGAGATGGGCATCATCACGGGCATCGCCTTCACGCTCTTCTACATCGCGGCCGGCCTTCCGCTCGGCCGCCTCGCCGATCGTGCCAACCGGCGGAACATGATCGTCGCGGTGCTGAGCTTCTGGAGCCTGATGACGGCGGCCTGCGGGCTCGCGCGCGGGTACTGGACCCTCTTCGGCGCCCGCGTCGGCGTCGGGATCGGGGAGGCCGGCTGCGCGCCGGCTTCGCATTCGATCCTCGCGGACACGTTTCCCCAGGAGCGGATCGGTCGCGCGCTCGCCACTCAGCAGATGGCGATCCCGATCGGCATCCTGATCGGACTCTCGGGCGGCGGTTGGCTCTCGGACCACTTCACCTGGCGACAGGTCTTCATGATCGTCGGCCTGCCCGGGCTCGCGGTGGCGGTCCTGGCCTTCTTCGTGATCCGCGAGCCGGAGCGCAATCCGCGGGACCGGCCCGAACCGATGGGGACCGTGCTCGAGGATCTGGCCTCGCTTCCGACGATCCGCCAGCTGGCGCTCGCGCTGTCGATCCAGACGATGACCCTCGCGGCGACGGCGACCTTCAACTTCACGTTCATGATCCGGGTCCACGGACTCTCCGGAGCGGAGGCCGGCCTGATCACCGGCTCGATCGTCGGTCTGGCCGGCGCCTTCGGGACCTATCTCGGGGGCGACCTCGGGGACCGCCTGGCGCGCCGGGATCCGCGCTGGCGGATCGGATGCCTGGGCGTGGGCGCGCTGATCTCGATCCCGTTCAGCCTCGCCGCCTATCTGTCGGAGAGCCTGACCGTTTCGGTCGCCGGGCTGACGGTGGGCACGATCGGGAGTTACATGTACGCCGGCGCGGGGCATGCCGTCTCCCAGTCGCTGGTGACGCCGCGGCGGCGGGCGATGACCGCGGCCGCCATGCTCTTCGTGATGAACCTCTTCGGCTACGGCGGCGGCACCGTCGTGAGCGGGATCATGAGCGACGCCTTCGGCGGCGAGGAGGGCATCCGCTACGCCCTCGCGCTCATGCAGATCTTCCTCGTCTGGGCGGCGATCCATTATGCGCTGGCGATGCGCACCTACCGCCAGGACCTCGCGAGGACCGCCCCCGAGACCTGATCTCGCGCCACCCAGGGGAAATCCGGTCCGCGGTTGCCCGGATGGCGTCCCGATCCCGCCTCTCCTCTCGAACACCCCCTCGTTCGACAGGAGAGAATCCGATGAGACGCTCACGCATCACGACGAGCCTGGCCGCCTGCGCGGCGCTGGCCGCCCCCCTGGCCGCCTCGGCCGCTCCCGAACCCGAAGCCCTGGTCGCGATCGACTGCGATTCGATCGCGGCCGACGCGACCTGTCAGGTCACCATCGCCCCCGGCCTGGGTCTGCTCGCCCCGCGACGGGGCGTCCTCGTCCACGAAGACGGTCGCGGCTTCGACCTCGTCGGCGATCTCTCGATCCCGACCGGGGATCAGCCGATCGCGCTGCTGGAGTCGTCGCTGGTCGTGCGCACGAGCGCCTTCGGCGGCGCCGTCGAAAGCCTCGTCGGCCAGGTCCGGATGCCCATGCCGAACGGCG
>JBCCZJ010000475.1:0-4128 GCA_039187915.1 Myxococcota bacterium | reverse complement strand
CTTCGCCGAGTCGTAGAGGCGCTTGATGTGCTCGGGGAGCCGGAAGATCGCCGATCGACCGTCGGCCCCCGAATAACATCGGATGCCCTCGAAGACCCCGAGTCCATAGTGGAGCGTGTGGGTCAGGACGTGAACGTTGGCATCGTCCCAGGCGACCCACTCGCCGTCGAGCCAGATCTCCTTGCCCGTGACTCCTGCCGCAGCGTTCTCGCCCATCCGCGCGTTCCTCTTCGTCTCGTGCCGCGAGGCGCCGACCCCGCGTGCAGAGCCGCGACGAGGCACGCTCCGGGCGGGACTCGACCCCGCCGGCCCCGGCGCGTCAGCGCTTGAAGAGCTTCTTGAGTCGGCCCAGGCCGGGAGCCTGGTCCTTGCCGCGACGCATGTTCATGATTCGCAGCTCGCGCATCGCTTCGACACACTGCGGTTTGATCTGCACGGCGCGCGAGAACATCTTCTTCGCGGCGACCGCCTTGCCCATGGCCTTGTAGAGCCGGCCGAGCAAGAGGTAGGGCTTCTCCCGATCCTTCGCCAGCTTGACGCCCTCGCGGCAGTGTTCGAGGGCCTCCCCGAGCATGACGTCGTTGTCCGGATGGCAGAGATAGAGCGTCCAGCCGTAGTGGGAGCGGTACTCGCCCTCGCTCGGAAAGTTCTGCATGGCGCGCCCGAAGCAGAGCAGCGCGCCCTCGTAGTCCCGATCCGCCAGGAGCGCTTCGCCCTTCTGGAACTCGGTCTCTGCCGCGAGCGCACGACGCCCCTCGTCTTCGACCGCTTCCTCGCGAGCGCCGCGAGCGAGCTCCTTCGCGTAGCGCGCACGCCCTTCCGCGGTCGCGATCGCATCGTGGGCGGCCCTCACCCGCTCGTGGACCTGGCTCGCGAGCTGCCGCACGCTGCTGCTCGAAGCGTGGTAGCGGTCGGGGTGGGTCTTCTTCGAGACGCTCGCGAAGGCGATCCGGATCTCTTCGTCATCCGCGGTGCTCGGCACGTCGAGCACCCCGAAGTGATCCTTGCCTCGCATGCGATTCGCGAGCCGAGCCAGCTCGGCGCGGGCCTCCTCGTCCGCCTGGGGCGACGCCGGCGGATCCACGCGCGCGGCGCGCTCCGCGAAGACGCGCGCGTCCCCGGCGTCCGCCTGCTCGCCGTCGATCGCCAGCGCCTCGATCGTGATCAGACCGAAGACGAAGCGACGCACCCATTCCGGTGCCTCGAGCAGCGAGCCGACCGTCAGGCTGGCCTCGAGTCCCGCGATCCACTCCCGCTCCTGCGGCGTCGGATGCGCGTCCTCGACGCCGGCTTCGCCCCCCGCGTTGGGGACGAGGAAGGCATCGGCGTGGGCCGAGAGCCAGCGATCGATCTGCTTCTGCGGAAAGGTCCGCCGGATTCCCTCGACGACGAGACGGGCGGGATGGCCTTCGATGCCGATGCTCGAGCCGCGTTGCACGTGGGCGCGGGGACGCACGGCGTAGGTTCCGTCGCGCCACGCGAAGAGCTCGAAGAACTTCTCGAGGCCGTGCGCCCGGAGCGCGGCGACCAGCGCCTCCTCCTCCAGCACGTCCATCGCGACCAGGATCTCGCCCTGCATGCCTTCGCCGGCACGCATGCGCTTCACCGACTCGTTCAGCCGCTCCTCGTCGACGATGCCCTGACGGACCAGGTAGTTCCCGAAGCACTCGGAGAGCAGGTTGGACTTCACCGAGACCGGCCAGCCCTCCTTGAACTCGACGGCCTTCTTCTTTTTCCCGTGCTCGAGGATGAGGACGCCGTCGTGGCGCTCCTTGCGGAGCGCGTGGATCAATTCGGGAACCGGCAGCTCGCGCAGACAGCCCGACTCCGGCACGTTCGCGGCGACGGAGCGGGACGCCGCGCGCGGCTTCAGGTGCTCGGCGATCCACGACACCAGACGGTCGCCGGCGACCGGCGACGGCTCGACGCCGACGGCCCCGAGCGCGTTCGCGCGCGCCGTGACCTCGTCGGTCACGTCCCCCTCAGACAGGATCAGCACCGGCGTCGCGCGACAGCCTTCGAGGCTCCGCATCTCCGCGAGGATCTCGAATCCGTCCTGTCGCGGCAGGTAGGCGTCGATCACCGTGAAGTCCGGCGGATGATTCCGCAGGATCTCGAGGCTCTGGCGTCCGTCGAAGGCGCAGACGACCTCGTACCCCTCCGCTTCGAGCATCTCGGTGTGGAGACGAGCGACGGCTCGGTCTTCGTGGATACAGAGGACGGTGGCGGACATGGGGGAGACTCCTCTCTCCCGTATCGGCCACTTTCCGCAGAGGATGAGGCGCCGTTGGCGCCGCGCAGGCGCCCGCCGACGTTCGTGATTCGAGTCACGACGGCGCCGGCGCGGGACGGGCGCGCGAGCCTGGAAAGTCGCGCGCGCCGCGCGGCGCCTGCGCGCGGATTGCGCTCGGGCTGCCATGCGCCCGACGGACGCCGACGCCTCGGCCGCCCTGCTCCGCGCTCCGGATCAGTTGCCGCCGAGCACGCGATCGAGGGCGTCGCCGACGCCTCGGCCGATGCCCTTCGTGATCGTGTCGAGACCGATGCCCTGGAAGAGGAGCTTCGGGACGGCGGCCAGGGTCTCGGCGGTCATCTCGACCTCCGGCTCCGAGAGCGTGTTCGTGACCTTCGCGAGCTCGATCCGGATCGGCTCGCGGTCGGGCACGTTCGCGCCGGCGAGCCCGCCCAGGGTCGAAACGAGATCGCTCTTGAGGAGCACCTCGCCCTTCATGTCGATCGAGAGGTCCGCGAGGCGCATGGGGCCGGTGAGCCGCGCCTCGTAGCCCGGATACGCCAGCCGAAGCGTCTCCGCTTCGACCCGTCCGTCGCCGATCTCGAAGACACCCTCGATGATCTCGAAGCGCTCCGCGAAGAAGTCGTCGACCGATCGGCCGCCGCGGAAGGGGCGACTCAGGAGCGCGGCGCCCCCGGCGAGCGGGATCTGGTCGAGCACGGTCCGCAGGATCGAGACGCCGCGGAGGCGCCCGCCCGTCCGCTCCCCCACGCTGAAGCGCACGTCGCCGGCGAGGGTCGGCGCGATCCCGTTCGGATCGTCGAGCCGCCCCGTCACGTCGCCCGTGAAGCGCAGCGGCCCGTAGACCGTGTTCCGCGCGGTCGTCAGGTTCGAGAGGACGTCGTTCGCCTCGACGTCGCCCGCCGTCCGGATCGCGAGATCGAAGCGCCCCTCGCCGAGTGGATCTTCGATCGCCCCCTGAATCGCGATCACCGCTGGACCCAGCTTCGCCTTGAGTCCCTGGGTCCGGATCCGCGTCTCCTCCCCGACGATCGAGCCTCGCAGCTGCACGCGGCCGGCATCGGGAATCGTCAGCGCGATCCCGCGCATCGCGAGCCGCCCGCCGAACTGCGAAGGCGCGCCGTCGATCAGCTCGACAGCGAGCCCGTCCAGCGCGACCCGGCCGCGGGGAGCCCAGGGCGCCAGGACCGGCAGGATCTCCTCCCAGCCCTCGAGGTCGATGTCGGTCGTCGTGACCGCCACCGTCGTCGAGTCGCCGACGGCGCCCTGGATCAGGATCTCGTCGAGGTCGCGGAGCGCGAGGTTCGCCTCGAAGACGACCTCGCCCGTCTCCTCGGGCACGAAGCGCGCGGTCGCTTCGGCGCGGACCCCGGCCGGCTTCGCGAAGGTCTCGCCATAGCGGAGCGACGTCGCGGAGAGATCGAGCTCCAGCCGGCCGCGCGGACGCGAGAGCGGTTCCTTCATCTTGAGGCTGGCCAGGTAGGGGCCCTCGAGCGAGGCCTCGCCGGAGACGACCACGCCGTCCTCGACGCCGAGGTCGAGCGAGAGGAACTCGGGCGCGGCCAGGTCGCCGACGACTCGCGCGTCGCCCGTGGCGCGCCCTTCGAGACGCAGCGCCGGATCGGACACGAAGGGCCGCGCGATCGCCAGGTCGAAGGATTCGAGATCGGCGCGGACGTCGACGACGCCGGACGTCGACGAGGTCCCTTCGATCCGGATCGCGCTCCCGTCGTCGAGGGCCAGCGCGCCGTCGAGCTCGATCGGCGCCTCGCCCTCCCGTCCGATCGTGAGATCGAAGCGCCCCGTGACGTCGAGGGGATCGCGCACGACCCGGGCTTCGGCGAGGGCGAGCCGCGTCGACACGCGCTCGATCG
>JBCCZJ010000474.1:0-4145 GCA_039187915.1 Myxococcota bacterium | reverse complement strand
CCGGGCTGAGTCTGTCCACCGGCGACGAAGTCGACGAGGTTGTCCTCTTCGAGGTCGAACCAGGCGACCGTGATGAAGCTCTCGGAACCGGGCGGCTGGTACTTGATGCCGATCTCGGTCGCGGCTGGGGCCACACCGGCCGTCGGTAGCCCGGACGTGTGAGGCGTAAGGGGGAAGCGAGGAACGTGAGCGAAGGCGCATCGCAGCAGACCGTGGATCCGCGGCCGCCCCTCGCCGCCGCGAGCCCGTCCGAGGACCCCGCGCGCGCCGCGGCCGAAGCCGCCGCGAAGAAGGCTTCGCGGCGCAAGGATCTGCTCACGCGCCTCGGGACCGCGACGATCCTCATCCCCTTCGTCATCTGGGCGATCTTCCAGGGCGGGCTGGTCTACCTCGCGATCGTGATCGGGATCGGTCTGCTCGCCCAGCACGAATTCTACGGGCTGATCGTCGACAAGGGCGCACGGCCGATCGAGAGCGTGGGCCTGGCCTTCGGCCTCGCGGTCATGGTCCTCGCCTATTTCGGGACCGAGTACCAGGCGATGCTCGCCATGACGGCGACGCTGCTCTCGCTGATGGTCGCGCAGCTCGGAAAGAACGAGATCCAGGAGGCGATGGCCAGCATTTCGGGCACGTTCTTCGGCGTGTTCTACGTGGCCTGGCTGCTCTCCCACGCGGTCCTGCTCCGCAAGTTCGACGATGCGGCGGCGGCCCACCAGGATCCGGCGTTGCTCGTGACGCTCGGCGTGAGCCCCGACAGCGGGATCTTCTTCATGCTCTTCGCGCTCGTTCCGGTCGTGCTCTGCGACGCGGGGGCGTACTTCGCCGGGCGCGCCTGGGGTCGGCGCAAGCTCGCGCCGCAGGTCTCTCCGAACAAGAGCATCGAAGGCGCGCTCGGGGGAATCATCGCCGGCGTCCTCGGCGGCCTGCTCACCAAGTGGTTCTTCGACACCGTCCTCCCGGACAGCTCGGCCGCGCTGCCGTGGAGCATGGCGATCTTCTTCGGCTTCGCCCTCTGCGTCGTGGGCATCGTCGGCGACCTCGTCGAGTCGCTCCTCAAGCGCGACGCGGAGGTCAAGGACACCGGCGCACTGCTGCCCGGCATGGGCGGCGTCCTCGACCGGATCGACGCGCACCTGCTCGGCATCCCGACCATGTACTACATGATGCTCGGGTACATCTACTTCCAGGCGAGCTGACGATTTTCGGGCGAGCGGCCCCGTCGGTCGGCGCTTCGCTTGCGCATGCGTTGAAGGCGAGCTGCGTGCCGGTGTCGACGCGTCGGGGGGCGGGGGCTGGGCGGACCGCGGCTCGAAGCGGCTGATCGCGCCTCGCGTCGATTCGATCAGCTTCCGAAGGCGTTCGGTCGACACGAGAAATGAGGACGCGGCGTCTACGGGCGCGGCTTGCCGAGTGGCTATCCTGGGGCGCGTCCCCCGAGCGAGTCCCCCCCTGCACGACGACCTGCTTTCGGAGTCCAGTTTGAGTCGAATCAAAGCGCGCAGTCTCGATCGCCAGATGGCGACGGCCGACACCTATCCCGAGTGGTTGGATCTCGCCCGGGAACACGACGAAGCGACGGGGCAGGACCGCTGGCGAAACCGGGACCACACGCGCCTGTACGACTACGAGGCGATCCGCGAGCGGCTCGATCGGCTGCGCGCGCTGCGCATCCAGGGCGACGACCTCGGTCTCCTCTTCGCGCTGAACGAAGGCATCCACGGCAACATGGGCGGGATGGGGACGCGCAAGCTCCACGGCCGCGCGAAGTCCGGGACCAAGAAGCTCGTCGAGGCCTACGTGGCCGAGATCGTCGACGCGCTGGAGTACCTGGCCGACCTCGACTCCGACGAGATCAGCGAGGCCGAGAAGATCGACTTCTTCTACCGCGCCAACCACTGCTTCGGCCGGACCGCGCTCATGCTCTCCGGCGGCGGTACCCTAGGCTTCCACCACGTCGGCGTCGTGAAGGCGCTGCACGAGCAGGGCATGATGCCGCGGGTGATCTCCGGTGCGAGCGCGGGCTCGCTGATCGCCGGGGTCATCGGCACGAAGACGGACGCCGAGCTCGACGAGTTCTTCGATCCGAGTCGACTCGCGGAAGAAGCGCACGAAGACAACGACATCATGGAGCGGACGGCCGATGGCCGCGCCGGCATCATCGGGGTCGACAGCATCCGTGAGATGATCGAACGGATGATCCCGAACGAGACCTTCCAGGAGGCCTACCACCGGACCGGCCGCCAGATCAGCATCTCGGTCGCGCCGGCCGAGCTCCACCAGACGTCGCGGCTGCTGAACGCGATCACCTCGCCGAACGTCTACATCCGCTCTGCCGTGATGGCGTCCTGCGCGGTGCCCGGCGTCTACCCGCCCGTCACGCTGCACGCGAAGAACGTCCACGGCGAGTCGCAGCCCTACCTCCCGTCGCGCCGCTGGATCGACGGCTCGGTCAGCGACGACCTGCCGGCGAAGCGCCTCGCGCGGCTCTACGGCACCAATCATACGATCGTCAGTCTGGTGAACCCCGTCGTGCTGCCCTTCGTGCGGCGCGTGAGCGAGATGAACCAGTTCGCCTCCGGCGTCGCTCGCCTCGGGCTCGAGGTCTCTCGCGAGCTGCTCAACTTCCAGCGCCACCAGTTGGCGCAATATCCGCGTGCCGCGGCGCTCAACACGATGGTCGCTGGCCTCCACGGGTTGGTCGGCCAGACCTATTCCGGTGACATCAACATCATCGCGCGCGCGCCCTTCCTGGACCCGCGCCGCTATCTCGGCAAGCTCCGCGAGGACGAGATGATGTCGCTGATCCGGTCCGGTGAACGCACGACCTGGCCGCACCTGAACGCGATCGACGTCGCCACCCGCATCAGCCGCAGCCTCGACACGATCCTCGAGCGCTACGAGCAGGCCGGCCCGATCCCGCGCGCGGCGCGTCGCCGCTCGAAGCGGGGGCCGCGGCCTGCGAAGGGCTCGCAGGCCGCCTGAGCCGGGGCCGGACGCGGACTCAGGCGAGGCCGAGGTTCCGCGCGATGCGCGGCGCCGGCGCTTCGAAGTCGGCGCCGAAGGCCTGTCCGGAGACCTGCTCGAAAGCCGCGATGTAGCGCTCCGCCGCCGTCACGCGGACCTCGAGCGGGAGCGGGGGCGGCGTGCCTTCGCCTTTGTAGCCCTGCTCCCCGAGCCAGAGCCGGACGTACTCCTTGTCGATCGCCGGCGGCGACTCGCCCTTCGAGAGCGCGTCCTCGTAGCCGTCGACCCGCCAGTAGCGGGACGAGTCCGGCGTGTGGATCTCGTCGATCACGACGACACGGCCCGCGTCGTCGAGGCCCATCTCATACTTCGTGTCGACGAGGATCAGACCCTGCTTCTCCGCGAATCGCGTCCCTTCCGCGAAGAGACGCTGGGCGATCGCGTGGGCCTCGTCGTAGAGCGCCTCGCTGATCGCACCGCTCTCGATCAGCGCCGCGCGGGAGGTCAGCTCGTCGTGGTCGCCGAACTCGGCCTTGGTCGTCGGCGTGAGTAGCGGCGCGGCGAGTTTCTCGTGCCGTTGCAGCCCGTCGGGCAGGGCATGTCCGCAGTACGTGCGCTCGCCCCGCTCGTAGGCGGTCCAGATCGACGTGCTGGTCGAGCCCGTGAGGTAGCCGCGCATCACGAACTCGACGGGCAGCGTCCGGCACTCCTTCACGATCGAGACGTTCGGGTCCGGCACGTCGATCAGGTGGTGGCGGAGCCAGCCCTCCGTCTCGCGGAACCAGAAGGCGGCCATCTGGTTCAGCACCTGGCCCTTGAGCGGGATCGTGCCCACGACGCGATCGAAGCAGGAGACGCGGTCCGAGACGACGATCGTCCGCTGTCCGGGACGGCGTTCGGGGTCGAGATAGCTGTCGCGGACCTTGCCCTGGATCCGCTCTCCGAGGCCCTCGAAGGTGGTCTCGTCGAGCGTGGATGCGCAGAGGGCTTCGAGCTGTTTGCGGTCGATCGCCACCGGGAAAGGCCTCCGTTCGGTGCCCCGCGACACGTCTCGCCGGGGGCAGGCAGCGCCATGGAACCACAGCGTCCGGGGCGCGGCAAGCGATGCCGGGCGCTTCGTCGGACCCGGTCGCGCCCCGGGGCGGGGCGTTTGACCGGACCCCGGGCCGCCTCTACTCTTG
>JBCCZJ010000473.1:0-4180 GCA_039187915.1 Myxococcota bacterium | reverse complement strand
GACGCCGTCGGGCGATGCGCCCGGGGCTCCTCCCCCGCCGCGGGGCGCGAACCGCGGCGAAGACGCTACCTTCTTCGTGACTCGTGGATCGACGGGACGCCGAGTGTCGCGCGGCCCGGCCGAGATCCGATCGAGTGAATCGCAGCGAAAGGACCGAAGACGTGACGGAGACGATCCAGGTCGGCGCAGAGGTGCCCGACTTCACGCTGAACACCTACGAACCGCAGACCGGAGATTTCGGCTCGGTCAGCCTCTCGGACCTGAAGTCCGCCGGGAAGTGGACGATCCTCTTCTTCTACCCGGCCGACTTCACCTTCGTCTGAGCGACCGAATTCGCGGCCCTGGCAGGGCTGCAAGATCGGTTCGAGAAACTGGGCGCGGAGCTGATCACGGTCAGCTGTGACACCCACTTCACCCACCTCGCCTGGCACACCGTCGAGAAGGAGCTCGCGGACGTCAAGTTCAAGATGGGCTCCGACAAGACGGGCGATCTGGCCCGCCAGTTCGGGATCTATCTCGACGACGACGGCCTCGCCCTGCGCGGCACGTTCGTGATCGCGCCCGACGGCAAGCTCCTCTTCTCCGAGGTGAACTTCCTGAACGTCGGCCGCAACGTCGACGAGCTGATGCGGAAGTTCAAGGCGGCGCTCTACGTCGCGAAGAAGGACGAGGGCATCCCGCCGGGCTGGAACGAGGAAGGCGACCTCACGCTCAAGCCGTCCGCGAAGATGGTCGGCAAGGTGCACGAGGCGCTGGCGAACGACGGCAACCCCGGTTAGCCGCCCGTCCCTCGGAACCGAAGGCCCGGCGCCCTCGGTTCCCGCCAGCGGCGAGGCCTGGCTCCATCCGATGCGTGGGTGGAGTGCAGCCTGCGTCACGATCGAACGGGCCCCGGACGTCGCGCGAGCGACGCCGGGGCCCGTTTCTCGTTTCGGGGCGCGTCACGCCGCGCTGCGCGGTTCTCCGAACGGACGGGTGAGCGAGATCAGGGACGGCGTCGCGAGATAGTCCGTGATCAGGGCGACGAAGAGCCCCGTGCAGGCGAGCGTCCCGATCCGCGCCATGTTCGAGATCGGCGACGGCGTGAACATCAGGAAGGTGCCGCCGATCACGATCGTGGTCATCGCGAGGTTCGTGCCGACGGTCGCGAACGCGCCCCGGATCGCCGCGTCGTAGCTGCCCCCGGTCTCGAACTCGACCTTCATCTGATTGATGAAGTGGATCGTGTCGTCGACCGCGATCCCGAGCAGCATGGGCATGATCGTCATGGTCATCATGTCGAGCGGGGAGTCGAAGTACCCCATGTAGCCAGCGATCGCCGCGAGCGGTGACGTGTTCGGGATCATCCCGATCAGCGCGGTCTTCACGCTGCCGAAGACGATGACCATCAGGACCGCGACGACCACGAGCGCGGTGATCATCGAGCGGATCTCGCCGTCCACGATCTTGCGATTGAGCTCGGCGAACTGGACCGCGGAGCCGACGACGCTGACTGTCGCGCCGGGAAAGCGCTCGGCGCCGAAGGCCCGGATGATCTCGAGCTCGCGGGTGATCTCGTTCGCGTCGAACCGGGAGACCTGGACCTGAGCCCGCAGGATCGCGTAGTTCTCGTCGACCCAGCGGAACGTCTTCGTCCCGCCCGAGATCTCGTAGAGGAGCAGCAGCTGCGCGACCAGATCCCGCGAGTCGGGGACCCGGTACCAGGCCGGGTCGTCGCCATGGAAGGTCTGGTTCATCTCCTTCACGATGTCGAGGACGGAGAAGACGCGCGGGACTCCCTTGTTCGACTGGGTCAGCTCGAAGTCTCCGACCCTCTCGAGCAGCGCGTCGAAGTCACGCAGGACGGCCGGATCCTTGATCGCATGCGGCTCCTCGAACTCGATCGTGATGTTGTAGGCGAGATAGGAGCCGAGCTGGGACTGCGTCACTTCCCAGACCCGCTTCACGTAGGGCACTTCGAGCCCCATGAATTTGAAGAGGTCCATGTTGACCTGCATCCAGGCGGCACCCGGCAGGGTGACGAGAACGAAGAGCGCGACGGCGACCACGACCGTCCTCCGACGCCGGATCACGAGCTCCGAGAGGCGCGCCATGAGACCACTGAGGCCGACGTCCGTGACCTTCCCGTCGGCCGGCGCCTCGCGATCCCGCCCGAAACTCAGGAGGATCGGCACGAGCGTCATCACGAAGAGGTAATCCGCGAGCACGACGGAGGCGCAGGTGAGGCCGAGCCACTGGAGGGTCTCGATGCCGACCGCGGCGAACGACATCACCGACCCCATGGTCGTGACCGCCGTGAAGAAGATCGGCCACCCGGTCTCCTCGACCGCCGCCACCGCCGCTTCTCTGCGCCCTCGCCCGTCTGCGAGAGCGCGTTTGAAGGCGTTCACGATGTGGATCGAGTAGCTGACGGAGAGGCCCATGCCGAGCATGATCGGCAGCGTGACCATGTTGGCGTCGATGCCGACCCCCAACCATCCCATGCAGCCGAAGACCACGACGACACCCATCACCGTGGTGAAGACGGGGACGATCACGCCCCGCACGGAGCGCAGGAAGAGCGCCAGCAGGACCACCATCAGGCCGAAGCCCGACATCACGCGGAGCTGGGCCTCGCGGCCGAAGTAGTCACGCTCCTCGGTCTCGGTGTACGGCAGGCCCGACGCCTTGAACGTGAAGCGATCGCTCTGCCAGCGCGGATCGGTCACGACCGCGATCGCCGCCTCGCCCGATTCGAACATCGGGTCCTGCGCCCCTTCCACCTGCGACCACTCCTCCTCGTCGGGATACTCGAGCAGGTCGAGCGTGAGCCAGGTTTCGGTGAAGTCGTCGGAGAAGAGCCGGTTGACGAGCGCCTGCCGCGACGAAAGCAGCGCGCGGATCTCCTCGATCCGCTCCGGGTCGTCGGGGATCCCGTCCTCGAAGGGATTGATGATCTCGATCCCGTCGTCGGTCCCGACCGAAATCTCGAGCTCGACCAGCGAGCTGACGTCGTCGGCGTAGGGCACCTCTTCGAGCAGCGCGTCCCCGAGGTCGCGGATCGCGGTCAGCACCTCGGGATCGAGGACGTCCTCGGCGCTCACGAGGACACCGATCGTGTCGTTGTTCCCGAATCGCTCCTCGAAGCGATCGGTCGCGATCGCGATCGCCTCGCTGTCGTCGAACCAGGCATCGCGGGAATTCATCACGCCGACCCGCGCGATCCCGGAGACGCCGATCGCGACCAGGACCGCGGCGACCGCGAGGAAGGCCCAGCGAAAACGGAGCTGGAAGGCGCCGAGGGCGGCGAAGAACGCGTTGAAGCGCGCGATCTTCATCGGCTCGCGCCTCCGCTCGGGCGCCGACCGGCGCGCCGTCGCGGCCGCGGCGCGAACGGGGAGACGGCGCCTGCGTCGTGGGAATCGGGAATCATGGCGGGTCCTCTGGCCCGGGTGGGCGTGCGCCCGGCGCCGACATCGACTAAGTTAACACCATTATCCTGATATTGAAAATCATTTTCAATATTATCCTGCCGACCGGATCGAGGCCTCGCGCTCGCTTCGCGCCGGCGTCCGATCGTTCTTCCCTCCCCAGCGGAGCGTTTCTTCGATGAGTCCCCGGGACGCCGCGACGCGGCCCACCCTCACGCCCGAGTCGATCGTGCGCGCCGTGCTCGACCTCGGGGTCGACCGCTTCTCGATGCACGGCGTCGCCCGTCACCTCGGCGTCAGCGCGACGGCGCTCTACCGCCACGTCGGCTCCCGCGACGAGCTGATCGCGCTCGCGATGGACACGCTCTGCACGCAGATCGAGATGCCGCCCGCCGACGCGGAGTGGCGCAGCTATCTAACGGCGCTGGCGAACGAGTTCCGGAGGACGCTGCGCGCGATGCCGGGCGCGGCGGACTATGGCTCCAAGATCGGTCCCGCCACACCGACGGCCCTCGGCATCGTCGACCAGGCTCTCGGCGTGCTTCGCGACGCGGGCTTCTCCGGGTTGGGCGCCTGGCGCGCCTACAGCCTCGTCGTGAACTACGCCTTCTACGCCGTCCAGAGCGAAGAGCACTTCCACCGCCTCGAGGCCGAGCACGGCGCGGGCGGATTCCGGGTCTTTCAGCTCCGTCCCGAAGAGCACGCGCGATTTCCGAACGTGGCTTGGTCGACGTCCGACTTCGACTTCGACTTCGATGCCTCCTTCGCCG
>JBCCZJ010000472.1:0-4192 GCA_039187915.1 Myxococcota bacterium | reverse complement strand
GCGCCCACGATCACCGTCGGTCGGTCGCCCGTGCGGTCCCGCCAGTCCTCGATCCAGTAGCGAGAGAGCGAGTCGTCGATCATCTCCTGGGAGACCTTCTGGCTGTCGACGTCGTTCCACAGACCCGAGAGGTCGATCTCCTCCTCGACGTCGGTCCGCTTGACGGTCGTGCCGCCACAGCCCACCGCGAGGCCGAGCACGACGAGCAGGAGGGCGCGGAGCGCGACGCGGGAGGTCTCCGCGGAAATCGAGGTACGGAACGGAACGCGAAGCATGGGATCTCCCCCTAATCTCTTATCGTCTCGGAAACGGCGATCGGAAGCGATGATCCTGCGTCCGACCCCCGGGGTCAACGGTCAATCGGGCGGCGCGGCGCGTCTTGGACCGCGGTTTCCGGGATCCGGACGGGACGCGGCGGACGCCGTCGTCTCGATGCAGTGGAAGAAGACGCTGGTTAGGTTCCGGCCCGAGGGCGGAACGAGAACGCGCGGCGAGGCGACCGCGATCGAGGAAGCACGCATGGGGTTCCGTCGGAAGCAGGGCATCGCGATCGGGCTCGCCCTCGCAACGATCGCGCTCGCCGCGGCCTGCACGACCCCGCCCGCGGCGACCTCCCGCTACGCGACGCCGCCGACGAAGACCGCCTCCCTCGCGTCCGCGCCCGCGTGGCTCGTCTCCGGCTGCCGCGCCCACTGGTCCGATCCCGCGCGCGCCGAGCGGATCGTCTGCGGCGTCGGGTCGGCGCCGGCCCACCGCAATCGGGTCGCCGCCCGGGAGACCGCGATCGCGCGCGGCCGCGCCGAGATCGCGCGCAGCCTCGAGGTCACGATCGAGAGCCTCGTCCGCCTGGTCGATCGAGGCGGAGACGACGGCGACCTCGACACCATCGTTCATCAGCTCTCGAGCACGTCGATGCGCGGCGTCCAGCTCGAAGAGGTCTGGCGCGCCGAGAGCGGCGAGACCTACGCCCTCGTCTCGCTCGACGTGGCCCGGATCGAGGAGACGGTGCGCGACACGCCCCGTCTGCCGCCCGCGGACCGCGCGTCCCTCGCCGCCCGCGCTGCGGCCGCGTTCGCCGCGCTCGACGCGGACGCCGAGCGTTAGGCGGCGGGAATTCGATCATGCGTTCCGATGCCATCGATCAGGTGATCAGCACCTTTCTCGAGATGCCCGCCCGGGTGAGCTGGAGCGGCGCGCTCGCGGACAGCGCCCGCGGCGTCTTCGAGGACGCGCGGCTCGAGCTCGCCGGCATGGCCGTCCTGGCGCTGCCGGTCGAGCGACTCGTGCTCGAAGCCCGACGCTTCCAGTTCGTCCCGGGCATCCCCGCGCGCTTCGTCGTCGAGGGGCCGCGCCTCGTGCTCACGATCGACCAGCGCCAGATCGACACCTGGCTCGATCGCGCGCGAGCGCCCTTCGACCTGCGCCTGGCCGAGGAGTCGATCGAGTTCCGCGTCCAGGTCGCGGGCTTCCCGATCAGCCGGGCCGACACGGAGGTCAGGATCTCGCGCGGCTGGATCATCCTGCGCCCGAAGCACCAGGAGTTCCTCGGCGTCCGGAACCGCCTCGCGACACTCTTCCGGACCTACCTGCCGCTTCCGCGCCTCGCGCCGCAGACGCGGCTCACGGGCGTCGAGCACGCCGACGGGTCGATCCGGCTCGAGCTCACCCTCGACGACTTCGAGGACGTGATCACGCCGGGACTCGTCGAGCGGACGCAGGAGCGCTTCCTGCCCTTCGCGCGCCCCCTGGCCGAGTGGACCCGCGGTGGCAAGCGACGGCGGGATCGCCGCGCCCGCGACGACGACAGCGACGACGCGAGCCGCGGGAACGACCGCGCCTGACCGCGCGATCGGCAGCGGCTCGTGTCCGGGCCGCGCCGCGCGCGGCGTCGCGACCCCGCTTCGCCGGACTAACGTCGGCTCGCGCGAGACTCGGTGAAGTATTCCCAGGGAAACTCGGGGTTCAGGATCGGCTTGAAGCCCGGCGGCGTCTCGAAAGGACAGGTCAGGAACTCGAAGACGCCGACGACCTCGTGCGCGACCGTGTAGCCCACGCCCTTGACGAATCCCCAGGTCGCGCCCACGAAGGGTCCCGCGTCCTCGGAGGTGTCCTTGATCTGGCCCGGAATCGCGAGGACGCCGAGGGTCATGTTCGCCACGCCGCGGCCGAGCTTGCGACCGGCGGAGTCCCGGGCGGATGCGGCCGAGGGAACCACGAGCGCGAGCGCGAGCGCGATCAGGAGCGTGCTGACGAGGGCGCGGCGCGAGATCGTCGGGGTGCGGCGGCCGCGCGTTCGAGTCGTGGACGGAGTCTGGGTCACGGTGCTTCCTCGGTCCCGGCGCGGCCCCGGGGCGCGTCCCCGGCCGCCCCGGCGCGCTCTCCGGCGCGGGGTCATCGGTCACCGAATGCATCGTCCGCGCAGGAGATAAGCTGTAACCCCGACCGCCCGTCGAACGAATCATCCCACGAACGACTGGATCGACGAAGCGTCGAATCCCATCCCTGGGGCCGCTCCCACTCGGCAGGCCCCCGGCAGAACAGGAGCAGCAGCGTGCGCAAGAAGGACGTCCCCTCCATTCCCAGCGCGGAGATCACCGACGAGGCGGTCTTCATGAACCGCCGCGAGGTCCTGCGCCTCGGCGCGACCGCGGCGATCGGCGCGGCCCTCGCCGGCTGCAGCGCAGACGAGGCCGAGGCCGAAGACGCGACGCCCGAGACCTCCGGCCTGCGCGCCCTCGAGCACACCCAGCCCGAGGACCCGGGCTTCCGCGCCGAGGACGCGGTGTCGAGCTACGACGACGCGACCAGCTACAACAACTTCTACGAGTTCGGGACCGGCAAGCGGGACCCGAAGCGCAACGCCCACACGCTGAAGCCCGAACCCTGGTCGGTCGTGATCGACGGAGAGGTGGGCAAGCCCGGCCGCATCGGACTCGAGGAGTTGATCGCGCCGCCCGTCCTCGAGGAGCGCGTCTACCGCTTTCGCTGCGTAGAGGCCTGGTCGATGGTGGTGCCCTGGATCGGGCTCTCCCTCGGCGACCTGCTGAAGCGCTTCGAGCCGACGAGCAAGGCGAAGTACGTCGCGTTCGAGACCCTCGTCGACCGCGAGCAGATGCCCGGTCAGCGCCGGCGCGTGATCGACTGGCCCTATCGCGAGGGCCTGCGGATGGACGAGGCGATGAACCCGCTCGCGATCCTCGCGGTCGGCATGTACGGACGCGTGCTCCCCAACCAGAACGGAGCGCCGATCCGCCTCGTCGTGCCCTGGAAGTACGGCTTCAAGAGCATCAAGTCGATCGTCCGCATCACGCTGACCGAGCGCGAGCCCCCGACGAGCTGGAACAGGCTCCAGCCCTCGGAATACGGCTTCTACGCCAACGTGAATCCCGACGTGTCCCATCCGCGCTGGAGCCAGGCGCGGGAACGCCGCCTCGGCAACTTCCGAAAGCAGCCCACGCTGCCCTTCAACGGCTACGGCGAACAGGTCGCCTCGCTCTACGCGGGCATGGATCTGCGGAAGTTCTACTAGGCGGCCGAGCGCGCGACCATGACCCGCTTTCGTCTCCAGGCCCTCACGATCGGCGTGACGCTCCTGCCCGCGGTGGCCCTCGGCATTCGTTTCGCGACGGAGGGACCCGGCGCGAACCCGGTCGACGACCTGACCCACGTGACGGGCGAGTGGGGCCTTCGCTTCCTCCTGCTCTCCCTGGCGATCACGCCGGCGCGCCGCTTCCTCGGATGGCACTGGGCGCAGCCGCTGCGTCGCACGATCGGTCTCGCCGCGTTCGGCTACGCCCTCGCGCATCTCGCCGTGTGGTCGGTCTTCGACCTCGGTCTCGACGTCCCGCTGATCGTCGCGGACGTGATCGAGCGCCCCTACGTGGCGGCGGGCATGGCTGCCTTCACGATCCTGCTCGCGCTCGCGGTCACGAGCACCCGGGGCTGGATCAAACGCCTGGGCAAGCGCTTGATCTCGCTCCACGGCGCCGTATATGCAGCCGGGGTGCTCGCGGTCCTGCATCACTTCTGGCTGATCAAGGCGGACTACCGTCCGGCGATCGTGCACGGCGTGCTCCTCGCGGGCCTCTTCGCCGCTCGACTCGCATGGCAGACGCGCACCCGGACCGCGTGAGCCCGCCGCGCGCGACGACGCCCGTTTCCGGGGCTACATCCCGTGGACCGGCCGACCGAT
>JBCCZJ010000471.1:0-4194 GCA_039187915.1 Myxococcota bacterium | reverse complement strand
GACCGACTCGGACGCCCCGACGAGTTCGGCGACGCCTGTGCCTTTCTGTGCAGCGCGCAGGCGTCCTTCATCTCCGGACAGAAGCTCCTAGAGGAGGCCGGCGTAGCTGCCGCCGTCGAGCTGGAGATTCTGTCCGGAGATGAAGGACGCCTGCGCGCTGCACAGAAAGGCACAGGCGTCGCCGAACTCGTCGGGGCGTCCGAGTCGGTCGGCCGCGATCGTCGACTTCATGGCCGCGTAGGCTTCGTCGACGGAGATGCCGGCGAGCTTCGCGTGGAGTTCGGCCATGCCGCGCTGGCGGGCCGTGTCGATCCGTTCGGGCAGCAGGTTGTTGATCGTGACGTTCGAGCGGGCGACGTCCCGCGAGAGCGCCTTGCAGACGGAGGTGAGACCCGTGCGTGCGCCGGTCGAGAGACCCATCGGCGAGACGGGCGTCTTCACCATGGCGGACGTGACGTTCACGATCCGACCGAAGCCGCGCGCGACCATGCCCTCGATCGCGCCGCGGATCATCGCGAGCGGCGCGATCATGTTCGCGTCGAGCGCGCCGATCCAGGCGTCGCGGTCCCAGTCGGCGAAGCGGCCCGGCGTCGGGCCGCCGTTGTTGTTGATCAGGATGTCGGGCGCGGGGCAGGCGGCGAAGAGCGCCTGCTGCGTGGCTTCTTGCGCGATGTCGCCCGCGACGGTCTCGACCTTCACGCCGTGGGCCGCGGCGATCGCCGAGGCCGTTTGCGAGAGCGCGTCGGCGTCGCGCGCGTTCAGCGTCAGGTGGACGCCCTCGCGGGCGAGGGACTCCGCGCAGGCGCGGCCGAGCCCGCGGCTCGAGGCGCAGACGATGGCCTTGCGATCCGTGATGCCGAGATCCATGGGGGCCTTCCGGGCTTCGCGCCCGCTGGCGGCGAGGTCCCCGCGATCCACGCGGATCGGCGACGACTCGCTGCAATCGTCGGCAGGAAATCATAAATGAGAAAAATGTCAATATTGACAGTATTCCCAAATAAGCCTAGGATGGGCGCCATGCTCGATCCAACGGACCGACCGAAGACCCGCGGCCACCGCAAGAAGGAGCGCACCCGGCGTCATCTGCTCGCCGCGGGCATGCGCGTGCTGGCCGAGAAGGGGCAGGGGCTCACGGTGAGCGACGTGGTCGCGGAAGCCGATGTCTCGAACGGCACCTTCTACAACTATTTTCCCGACCGCGAGGCGCTCACGAACGCCCTTGCCGCCGAGGCGGTGTTGTCGCTCGCGGCCGCCGTCGCCGAGGAGGGGATCGAGGATCCCGGGCGCCGCTTCGCCGTCGCCACCTCGCGCGTGCTCGCCCATGCCGTCGCGGATCTGACCTGGGCGCGCGTGGTGCTCCGCCTCGTCAGCCGACCCGGCTTCGAGATCGACGTGGCGCGCTTCCTGCGCGCCGACCTCGACGAAGGACAGGCGAAGGGCCGCTTCGAAACCGGCGCCGACGACGCGACGCTCGATCAGGTGACCGGATTGATCCTCATGACGATCCGCCGGGTCGTCGGCGGCGACCCGTCGCCCGGAACGCGCGTCGCTGCGATCCAACGCGCACTCCGGGGGCTCGGACTCGAGATCGACGAGGCGCGGCGTCTCGCGGAAGAGGCCGTCGCGCAGGACGCGCAAGACGCGCAAGACGCGCAGACCGATGGCGGGAAAGATCGCGAAGAGGCGCGCGCGTCATGAGTCGGCCCAGCGTGCTCCCCCGCGCGATCGGCTGCGTGGTCTTCGCGGTCGGCCTCGGGGTGTTCGCGATCCGACTTCGACACGCGGGGCCCTACGCGCTGCCGACCGGGGGACACCTCTTCGGCGGCGTGGCCTGTCTCGGGCTCGGCGCCGCGCTCGTCGCGCGCGAATGGCCGCGCGTGGTCAGCGGGCTGCTGATCGGTCTGACCGCGTTCGCGCTCTTCCCGGCCCTCTTCGCGATCGCCGCCGAGTCCGAGGAAGTCGTCGTTCTCCACGCGACGGACCGCGACGGGCAGCCGGCCGCGCTGCGGCTCTGGATCGTCGATCGCGAGGACGGGGCGTGGCTGGGCATGGCCCGCTCGAAGGCGGTCGCGCACGGCCTCGATGGCGAACCTCACCGTCTCCTGCGCGACGGAGACGAGATCTGCGTGGTGCCCCGCGTGGTCGACGACCGCGCGGTCGCGCGCGCCGTGCATGCCCACAAGATCGAGAAGTATCGCGTCGCGCAAGTCACGTCGCGGATCGGCCTCTATCCGAGCGAGGCGCCGGACACGAGCGTGGCGGTTCGTGCCGACGCGTGCGCGTCGGAGAATCCCTGACACGGCGCCGCGCCGCTGAGGAGCGCGCGAACCGAACGCAAGCGATCCCGGCGAGTGGGCCGGGTCCGGATCCTTCGCAGATCCTCAGCAGACAGAACCCGGAGAACGATCGGGCCCCTCGATCGAGCTCCCTACCCGGAGACTTCCATGGACCTCGCCTTCGACGCCAACCTGCTTCCGCGGATCCTGTTCACGATCGTCGCGGCCGGGATCGCGATCGGTCCCGTGTTCGCCGACTTCAACGCGACCCACGCGACGAACCCGCTCTGGCCCCCGCACGCGCGGTTCCACGTCGTTTGGCAGGTGCTGCAGCAATCGAGCGCGAGCCTGATCGCGCTCTTCCTGCTCTGGCAGTCCTCCGCCGAGTACGTCCTTCATCTCTACGTCGTAGCGGCGATCCTCTTCACGTGGGTCCTCACCTTCTTCGGCACGCTCTCGTCGATGCGGATCTTCGCGGGCGCGCTGCGCGACGTGAACGGGATCGAGCCGTTTCGCTTCCCGCTCGGCGGAGGACGCGTCGTCGAGGTGGACACGAACCTCTTCGGTGCGAGCGTCTTCACCGTCGTCCTCGTGATCGCGACGCTCTCGATCCGATCCGCTTGACGCGCGAAACGCGCGCCGCCTTCGCTCGGCTGGGCGTCCGGTCGGCCTGACGCGGCGGTCGGCGGGAGTCGACTTCGCTCCGGCACGCGCATATCGTATCGGGCGCGCGTGTGGCCGACCGGATCCGGCGCGAGCGCGCGATGACGAGGCGCCCGCTCGGAAGTCGGGCGTCCATGGAGGCCCGGCATGCCGCACGTGAGCGAGACGATTCCCCCGGCCCTCCAGCCCCGCGTCGATGCGGCGGTCGCCTGGTTCAACGCATCGGACGCGGCGGAGGGGGATGCGTTCGAGGTGACGGGCATCCTGGACCCGGACCTCGCGCTCCAGGGCGCGGACGAGCTGCGGCTGGTCCTGTGCGGAGGGGGGCGCTGCGAGCAGCGCTCCTTCCGCGTGTCGGGCACGGCCGACGCGTGGCGCGTCGGTCTCGCCGAGGCCCCGGCCGCCGCCGATGCATCCGATGCCTCCGGCACATCCGGCACCTCCGGACCGCAGGCCGAGCTCGATCCACCGCCCGGTGCGCGTCTTCGCTGGCTCGACGAGACGCTGGCCCGACACGCCTTCGTCGTCCTGCTCTTCTACCGAGGCTTCTGGTGACCGCCCTGTCGCTCCGAGTTGCGGGGCTACATGGAAGAGGGCGTCGTCGAACGGATCCGGGCCGCGGGCGGCGAGGTCTACGCGATCACGAGTGAGCCGCAGCGTCTGGCCGACGAGGCGCACGCACACTGGGCGCTCGACTTCGAGAACGTCGGCGATCCGCACCAGGAGATCTCCCGTACCGTCGCCGAGCGGGGATGGCTGACGCTGTACGCGAACCGCGGCGACCTGGCGTTCCTGCAGCGCGGCGCGACCTGGCAGATCGAGCATCCGAAGGGCTACTTCCAGCCGGGCGTCCTGGCGCTCACGCGGGAAGGACGCGTTCTCTACCGATGGAGGTCGGTGCCGTCGGAGGCCAACATGCAGGGGACGCTCGCGCGGCCCACCGCGTCCCACGCGTGGGGCGGCATCGAAGCTGCGCTCGCGGCGGGGGAGGGCGCCGGCGACGCCGCGCTCGACGACGATCCGGTCATCGATCGGCCGCCGCCGCCGCGTCTGCTCTTTCTGGCGACGCTGCTCGCGAACGGCTGGTTCCTGGGCGTTCGCTCCCTCGTCTACTCGCCGGGCGAGACCTACGGCCCCGAGCGCTCGGCGAAGGTGCTGCCGCGGTGGGGCCTCTTCGTGGCCTTCTGGGTGGCCGCCTTCGCGTTCCTGCCGACGCTCGCGGTCGCGCTCGCCTTTGCGGGGTGGGGGGCCTGGG
>JBCCZJ010000470.1:0-4195 GCA_039187915.1 Myxococcota bacterium | reverse complement strand
TTCAGGGTGAAACGATGAAGGGAAAACCCCGATTTCGAGTTGAAATGCGGGGTTCCTTCCAGAAGCCGGGCGGCAAGCCGCAGGCAGCGCCGGCCTCGGGCGCGCGTCGGGGGCAGGTGGCGGGGCCCGAACGGCGAACGGCGACCGCGCGGAGCACGGTCGCCGTTCAGCGGATCCGGTCGGGAAGGCGCCTAGCGTCCGAGCGCCGCGAGCGTGACCTGCTTGCGGCGGGCCGCGATCTCTTCCTCGGTCTCTTCGACCACGACCTCGTCCGGGACGATGTCGAAGATGACCTCGCCCGCTGCGACGACGGCGCCGTCCGCGTCGACCATCCGGTTCTTCTTGACCGTGCCCGAGAAGGGCGCGAGCACCTTGTTGAACATCTTCATCACCTCGATGATGAAGAGCGGCTGCCCTTCTTCGAAGTGCTCGCCTTCGTCGATCAGCAGCGGAAGGTGTGGGGCTTCGCGGGCGTAGAACGAGCCGCCCATCGGCGTCACGATCTCGTTCGCGGAGGCCTTCGGCGGCGGCGCGAGGGCGCGACGCAGCGTCTCCTGGTTCTCCTCGTCGAGGAAGCGGGCCGGGAAAACAGGCTCGAGCGCGTCGTCGACGGAGATGTCGAGGAGCTCGGACTGGATCCCGAGGCGCGGGATCATCAGGAGCAGCTCGGCGCCGACCTGATATCCGCGATGGGCGGACTGGCAGGCCGCCCAGAGCGCCGCGTCGCCGCCGACGAGGGCTTCGATCGGCCCGCCCCGGAGCGCGGCATCGATCGCGCTCCAGTCCTCGGAGCCGATCGCCTCCGCGACGCGGGCGTAGAAGGCGAGGGCCCCCTGGAGGAGTTCGTCGTCGTGCTCCCAGATCATGTCGCTCGCGGGCTTGCCTTCCGCGGTCTCCATGTTCAGGTAGTGGTAGAGCTCCTTCAGGAAGTCGACCGGGTTCGCCAGGAATTCGACCGCGTCGCCGTCCCGCTTCCAGAGCTTGCCGTCGAAGAGGCCGAGGAACCCGGTCAGCGCGTGGGCATCCCCGATCAGGCGCCGGAGCGGTCGCAGCAGGAGGGTCTCCTGCGCCGTGAGCGCCGCGCGCGCCGATTTCTCGTCGAGGTCGGCGAGCAGCGCGGCCGCGGCGACGTCCATGTCGACGTCGCGGGCCAGGGTCTCGAGAGCGCCCACTGCGGCGAGGTAGGGACCCATGAATCGCGTGTTCGGCTTCATCATGGGCTCGAGGCCGAGGGTCCAGTTGATCAGGCCGTAGTGGAGCGGGATCGACGTCTCGAGGTTGTGGCCGCGCAGCTCCATGCGCCGGATGAGCTCGGCGAGACGGGCCAGATTGTCGGCGCGGCTCGTGCCGTCGCAGAGGATCAGCGCGATGTTCGAATCGTAGGCGCCGGCCAGGTTGTAGTAGGGGAAGGAGCCCGTGTCGGGGTTCCGGGTCCCGATGCCCTGGTCGTCGCGGTGTTCGTAGTCGAGGGGCTTCGACCAGCCGCGGATCTCGCCACCGGCGTGAGGCTGGAGTGCCGCGTTCACCGCGTTCACGCGCACCTCGGCGCCGGACACGGCGCGCAGGATCCGCTTCGGCTTCGGCATGCGCGGGCCGTGCACGGCGAGCAGCGCCATCGCCTCGATCAGCCGCTCGACCTCGAAGAACTCCGTCGGGTCGTCGGGATTCGTGAAGCGCATCTTGTAGGCGAGCTCGCTACAGCCATGCTCGACCTGGATCCGCGTGTTCATCTCCATGAAGAAGTGATCGAAGCCCTCGACGATGCACTCGAAGGTCGAGACGCTGTCGAGCCCGACGCCCTGGCCGAAACGCGCGCCGTCCTCTTCCATCGCGCGGAGCGTGTCGCGCTCCTTGGTCAGGTTCTCGGCGTGCTTCGGGTTGTTCGTCTGCTGGGCCGCGGTCTCGAGGAGCTCGTCGGTCAGCGAGAACTCGAGCTGCTTCTGCTCGCGCATCTGGATCGAGCAGTCGCGCCCGCCCAGGGTAATCGCCCAGTCGCCGTTGCCGACCACCTGGATCTCGTTGTGCCGCGTGGTCTCGAGGTTCAGCTCGATCAGGAAGTTCCGGTTCGAGCCCGGCTCGAGGACCTTCTGCTCGGCGAGGATGTCCATGACCGCAGCCGCGGTCTCGGAGCCGTTGGTGACGACGCGCTGGCCCTTGCCGCCGCCGCCGCCGATGCACTTGTAGCGGATGCGCTTGCCCGGGTACTGCTCCCAGATCTTCTGGGACTCGCGCTCGGCCGCCTTCTGGAGCTCCTCGATCGTGACGATCTCCATCGACTGGGCGTAGCCGGCCTGCAGGAGCTGTTCGGCGTTCTCGGCCAGGTCGACGTCGGCGTTCCAGGTGAACGAGAGGCCGAGCTCCTTGGCGAGGGCCTCGAGGCTCTTCTGGTCGCCGCAGCGCTCGATCAGCGCGAGGGCGGACACGTTGTCGATCCCGGGCACGACGGCGTTGCCGAGGGAGCGCGCGAGCTTCTTCGCCTCGTCCTTCGCGCCCGCGCGGTTGATCGTCGTCGACGACGGCCCCATGAACTGGACGGTCGGGGCGGCTTCGATCGCCTGGATGAAGTCCGCGTCCTCGGCCATGAAGCCGTAGCCGGCGAAGATGTGCGTGTAGCCGTTGCTCTCGGCGATCTCGATGATCTCTCCGATCCGCTCCAGCTTCTCGGCCTGTCCGACACCCATGTAGTCGGCGACGCGATGGACGTTGCCCGGGAAGCGGAGGTCACGGAGCTCCGGCGCGAGGCAGCGCGGGTAGACGACCGAATCCTTCTCGGAGAGGAGCATGCCGTATTCACGGATGCCGATCTCGTCGAAGACGTCGAAGGCTTCCTTGCGGACGGGGCCACGACAGACGACGAGACACTTGATGTCCGAGACGTCGAAGGAGCGGATCCATTCGGAGTCGCTCTCGTGGGCTTTGATCATGTTGCCGTTGCGGTCGAGCATCGTTCGTTTTCTTTTCTCGGTGCGGAGTTCGGAGGGATGGAGGAGGGGGCCGGGCGGCGAGGCTATTCGTGCTCGCGCTGCGGGCCGCCCATCGGCTCCGGCGTGTACTTCCGCATCAGGAAGTCCAGGTTGCGGGAGAGGATGCGTCGGCTCTCGCCGGGCATGACGATCCGGCTGACCGAACCCAGGGAGAGCGCCTCCTTCGGGTTCATCAGCAGGTCTTCGTAGTCGGTGTTGAGATTCGCGAGCTTCTCGTCCCGGATGCGGTTGGCGTCGGCTTCGTCGGCGCCGTCGGCGAGGGCCTTCTTGTGCGCCGCAGCGATCGCGCGCATCTCGTCCTTGAAGACGAAGTCCTTGCCCGCCGCACCCATCACCGCGACCCGCGCCATCGGCATGGCGAAGACGAGGTCCGCGCCGACGAAGTGCGAGTTGTACGCGGCGTAGGCGCCACCGAAGGCGTTGCGGATGATCATCGTCATGCGCGGCGTGCGGATGTCGATGATCGCGTCGAGCAGCTTGCGGCCGGCCTGGACGATGCCGCGCGACTCCTGATCCGTGCCCGGCAGGAAGCCCGTCGTGTCCTCCACGAAGATCAGCGGGATGTTGTAGAGGTTGCAGAAGCGGATGAAGCGCGTGGCCTTGAGGGCCGCGTCGATGTCGATCTGGCCCGACGCGACCGCCGAGTTGTTCGCCACGAAGCCCGTGACCCAGCCACCGAGGCGGCCGAAGGCCGTGACCATGTTGCGCGCGCGCTGGGGCTGGAGCTCGAAGAACTCGCCGTGGTCGCAGATCTGCTGCAGGTACAGCGTGATGTCCATCGGCGCGTTCATGCCCGCCGGCGAATTGAAGGTGCGTCGGAAGAGCTTGTCCTCTTCCTCGGTGTAGCGATCGACCGGATCGCTCGTCGGATGGAAGGGCGCGAGGCTGCGATTATTGTCGGGCAGATAGCCGAGCAGGCGCAGCGCGATCCGCAGCGACCCGAGCTCGTCTCCGGTCACCAGGTCGACGACGCCGCTCTGGCCGTGGACGCCGGGGCCGCCGAGCTCGTCGGCGGAGACGTCCTCGCCGAGCACGCTCTTCACGACGCCCGGACCGGTCAGGCCGATGAAGGTCTCGTCGCACTGGATCATGAACGATCCCTGACGCGGGAGGTACGCACCGCCGCCCGCGTTGTAGCCGAACATGAGGCTGATCGACGGCACGAGGCCGCTGATCTTGCGGAGCGCCGTGAAGGCCTCGGAGTAGCCGTC
>JBCCZJ010000469.1:0-4200 GCA_039187915.1 Myxococcota bacterium | reverse complement strand
GTCGACGTCGACTTCGAAGTCGTCTTCCGCCTCGTCGTCGAAGCGCGCCGTGATCTCCAGATCGGCCCCGGCCTTCTTCTCCTTCGCCCCGAGGCCGGAATCGGTGACCTCGTCCGGCGCTTCGCCGTTGGCCGCCGCGAGCTCGCCGAGACGGAGCATCGCCGCAGGATGATTCGGTGCCTGCTCGAGAATCCGCTCCAGGATGCCGCGCGCCTCGTCGTGCATGTCCTGCGCGATGTAGAACTCGGCTTCCTCGAGCTCCTCGGCGATCTTGGCCGCGGTCGCGGCGCTCTGCCCCGCGACCGAACCGCCGGGCGGCGAGGTGAGCTCCTCTGCCTCGTAGTCGAACTCCACCGAGATCTCGTCATCCGGGTCGGTGACCTCGTTCGCGGCGTCCGGCCCCTCGGCGAGGCCGAGATCGTCCGCGTCGACTTCGATCTCGAAGTCCTCGTCGTCGCTCGGCGTGCCCGCAACGATCTCGGGCGCCGTCTGCTCGACGACCGGCGCCGCGGCTTCGATCTCGGGCTCAGCTGCCTCGGGCGACGCGACCGGCGGCGTGTCGAAGGTGATCGAGTCCTCGTCGAGCTCGATCTCGAAGTCGTCGTCCTCGGATCCGAAGTCGTAGCCCGTCTGGGTCTCGCTGCCCTCGACGTCACCGATCGCGGTGTCGAGATTCAGATCCACCTCGACGTCGAGATCGAGGTCGATGGCCGGCGGCTCGAGCGCGTCGCCGTCGGGCTCGAGATCGAGCACGGGCGGTTCAGGCTCGGGCGCAGCGCCCGGCTCGACGTCGCCGATCTGCTCGGCCATGCCCGGATCGAGGCTCGCGATGCGGTCCTTCAGGATCGTGAGCGCCTCGGCATCGCCCTCCGCCCGGATGCATTCGGCGGCCTTCATCCAGGCCTGGACGGCCTCGGAGTGCTGGCCGTCGTCGGCGTAGGCCTCGCCGAGCTTCTCGAGCGCGGCGCGATGAGAGGGATCCTGCGCGAGGATGCCGCGGAGACTGGCGATCGCCTGGTCGCGCTTGCCGTAGCGGAGGTAGACACTCGCTTCCGCGAGCAGCTGGTCCGGGTCGCCCTCCGGGAGCGGCGCTTCGGCCTGGGTGGGCGGGCTGGCCTCCGGAGCCGGCGTGTCGTCGCTACCGAGGTCGAGCAGCGGCTCCTCGCCGAGCTCGAGAGAGGGCGCTCCGTCCCCGCCCGGCCCGTCGTCGAGGGCCAGGAAGGGCTCGTCGTCATCGAGAAGCTCGTCTTCGGCGAGATCCGGCTCGTCGACTTCGGAGACGTCGACCGCGAGCCGTGAGCTCGAGCCCACCTCTTCGACCGGCAGGCGCTGCATCAGTTCGCGCGCCTTCTCGTCGTCGCCGCGATCACGGTAGATCTTCGCGAGGCCGCGGGTCGCATCCGCGAGCTTGGCCTCGTCGCCCATCTGGGCGTAGAGGTCCATCAGCAGCTCGAACTGACCGATCGAAGCATCGATGTTGAGCGCGCGCACCGCGAGGGGCTCCGCGCGTTCGAGGTCGCCCGCCAGCATGAGTTGACGAACGAGGGCCGAAAGCGCCTCGATCTTGTCGGGCTTGACCTCGAGGAGTCGCTCGAGGACGGTCACGAGCTGCTCGCGGTCGTCCTGACTCTCGAGCTCCGCGACGACCGCCTCGTACTCGGCGACCGCCTCGTTCTCCATGCCCTCCTGACGGAGGAGCTCGGCGACCTTGAGGCGGCTCGTGGTGTTCGTCGGGTCGAGCGCGGCCATCTGCCGCAGCAGATCGAGCGCTTCGGTCTTCCGACCTTCCTTGTGATAGCCATCGGCCGCCGTCTGGAGCGCTGCGACGGCTTCGGAGTCGAGGCCCATGCGCTGGTAGAGCTCGGACAGCGACACGTACGCGCCGTAGTTCTTCGGGTCGAGGTTCAGGATCTGCTTGAAGACCGCGACCGCGCGCGCGTCGAAGCCATCCTGTCGGTACTGCTGGGCGACCTTGCCGTACTGGGCGATCGCTTCTTCGTTCTGTCCCCAGCGTCGATAGGCGTCGCCGACCTCGAGCAGGAGCTTCGCGTCGCGCGGGTCCTCCTTCAGGAGCTTGTTGTACTCCTTCAGCGCCTTCGCCTTCGCGCCCTTCTGCGCGTGCTTGCGCGCCGCTTCCAGTACTTTTCGTTTGTTGAGCGCCAATGAACCCTCAGCACGGCAGAAGATCGAGGACGAGAACGCCGTCCGTCAGCGTGACGGCGGTCCTCTTGTTCCCGTATCGGTCGTCCGGACGCCCCCTTGAGGCGCAACTGTGGGGGTAGAGCGACGCCCCAGGGAAAGCCCCAGGGGCGCCCCGCAACGGCCGGACTCCACCCGAACGGGCCGCCCACACCCCTCCCGAGCGCCCGCAGGCGGCGGAGCAAATGCCTGCCCGCCGAGCGCCCGCAGGCGGCGGACCAGCCGGCCGCCTAATCGCCTGGCTGCAGCGCGAGCGCTTCCAGCGCGAAGCGGTACCCGTCGGCGCCGAGCCCACAGATCACGCCGACCGCGATCGGCGAGACGAAGGACTCGCGGCGGAAGGGTTCGCGGGCGTGCACGTTGGACAGGTGCACCTCGACGACCGGCAGCTCGGCAGCAACCAGCGCGTCGCGGAGCGCGACGCTCGTGTGGGTGAAGCCGCCGGGGTTGATCACGATGCCCGATGCGTCGCCCATGGCCTCCTGGATCCGGTCGATCAGGAGTCCTTCGTGGTTCGACTGGAAGGTCTCCACCTCCACGCCGAGCTCCTTGGCCGCGGCCTCGAGGGAAGCGTCGATGTCGGCGAGGGTCTGCGTCCCGTAGATCTCGGGCTCGCGGCGCCCGAGCAGGTTCAGGTTCGGGCCGTGGAGAACGAGAATCTTCATCGCCTCACGCGTCATGCTCGTCCCCTCTCCTGGCGGCGTCCGATCGGGCCGGTGGCCGGGCGCGCGTCAGAGCTCGGCGCGCACGTCGATGGCGTAACGGCGGATGAGGTAGCGCGCCTTGCCGAGATTGCCATCCGGCGAGAGCGCGAGCACCAGCACCAGGTCGTCGTCGATCGTGTGGAACACGAGATGCACGCGATCGAGCGCGATCACCGCCTCCCGCATCTGGCCCGTCGCGAGCGCGTCCGAGGCCTTCGTCACGTCGGCGAGGATACGGCCGAACTCGATGCCCGCGGTCGTGACGTCGCCTTCCAGCGGATCGTTCGGCGGCGGATCGCTGGCTTCCACCTGTGCGATGGCGATGCCATCCAGGCCCATCAGCGCGGCACCGTAGCCCCCGCCGCAATCGTCCACGATCGTTCGGAGAATGCGCTCGAAACTCATTGTGCTCGCCCCGCTCGAATGTTGTCGAGCCATCGCTCGAGGGTCGTGATCACCTGGGTTCGCGCGGACGCCTCGCCCGACGCGTCGACGCCTGCTTCGGCCGAGCCGTTCGGAGCCGCGTCCGAGGCGACGGGCGCGTCCGGCGCGATCGGCTCTGGCCAGATCGGCGCCTCGGCGAACGCCGCGTCGGTTTCCCTCTGCGGCCAGCCGGAGATCTCGCGGCCCGCCTCGTCCTCCGCGTCCTCGAGCGGCACGGGCACCCCGCCGTCCAGCTCGGCCAGATCGAGCGGCTCGTCCATCAGGATCCGCTCGGCTACGTCGTTCACGCCGTGCATCTCTTCGGTCTGGGCCTCGGCTTCCGCGAAGGCGCGCTCGAGCTCGTCCGACTCGATCGGCGCGGCGAGGGCTGCCACGGTTGCGGACGAATCGTCGAGGACGGACGCGGCCGGACGCGGAGCGATCGCCGCACCGGCGGCAGGCGAGAGCAGGTCTTCTTCGAGCGTGTCGACGGCGTCCACGACGAGCGCCTCGCCGTCCGAGGTCGCCTCGTCTTCCGGAGCGACGTCCTCGTCCACCTCGGGCTTCGCCTCCGCTTCCGGCGCGGCTTCGGCCGCTGCGGGGTCGAGCGCGTCGAGGCCCGTCTCCGCGGCCCAGTCGTCGAGCGTCGACTCGAGGATCGCGCGCGCGTCCGCGCCCTCGTCGCCGGGCAGCTTCGCCAGCGCGAGCACCAGGCGCGCCGGCCACTCGCTCGCCTCGCCGAGCGACGCGAGCGCAAGGTCGACGCGGCCCGCGCGGCGATCGCGCTCGGCGCGCGCGATGCGCTCCAGGCGATCACGACGGGTCCATGCGGATACTTCGAGCTCCACCCTGTCCGGCCCCCCTCCGGTTCGAT
>JBCCZJ010000468.1:0-4208 GCA_039187915.1 Myxococcota bacterium | reverse complement strand
AGCGCCGTCGATCGCAGGAAGCGCGGAGAAATCGCCCACGCGGCCCTCGCGGGAAGCGCGGAGGAATCGCCCGCCGCGCGCGGACGGACCGGCGGAGCCCGGGAATCGCGCGCGGTACCCTCGTGAGACCGTGATCGACGCCGCAGAACCTCCCCCTGGCGTGGCCTTCCGGGCCGCCGCGATCGCGGCGCTGCAGATCCCCGGATTCGTCGCCGCGAACTTCGTCTGGACCCGCGTCTTCGCGGCAGTCGCCCCCGCGGCCGGAGACGAAGGGAGCCCGGGCGACCCCGGCCTCCTGCTGCTGGCCGGCATCCTCCTGCTCGCGGTCGGCGAGGAGCTCGCCATTCGCGGATGGCTGTTCCGAGCGCTCCGCGCCCGGTTCGGGCCGGGCACGGCGATCATCGGGAGCAGCCTGGTCTTCGCCGCCCTCCACCCGCCTCTCGATGCGGCGGTCGTCGCGTTCCTGCTCGGCCTGCAGCTCGGCGCGCTGCGCCTGGCCTTCGGACTGCCGATGGCGATCGGCGCGCACGTCGCCAGCAACCTCGCCGGATCGATCCCCTGGACGATCCCGACGACGGCCCCGCCCGCGCAGGGCCCGCTCCTGGTCTCCGCGGCCGTCCTGATCGCCGGCATCGCCGGTGCAGCGCTGGTGCAACGCGTACGCAGATCGCTCCGCTGAGCCGGGCGCGCGGGCCGGCGGTCCGCGCTTCAGACGCGCTGCCGATCTGTCGATCCAACGGCCGTGCGCTGCGCCCCACGAGCCCGAACGCGCAGCAGCGGAGAGCCCATGAGCATCGCGCCCTCGAGTCCTGGCATCCTTCTCGTCGACGACGGCGAACTCGACGAGGTCGCCCGCGTCCTCGACGCGCAGGGGGTGGCCTACACGCGGCTGCGTGGCGGCCAGATCCCGGACGAGGTGGACCCGCCGCGCGACCTGCTGATCGTCACCCCGCGCCGCGTCGAGCGCGTCCGCCGCGGCAGCCCGACGGACGCCGCGCCGGGGCGTCCCCTTCGGATCATCGCCGTCGCGGAAGATTCTCCCGCGATGCGGCGGCGCCTGCGTCGAAACGGTCTCCATCTCCTGATCCGCCTCCCCGCGGACGGCGAGATCTGGCGACTGCTCATCGCACGCGCCCTCTACAAGGGCAGCGAGCGGCGCGAAGACCCGCGCGTCGCGGTCGGCTCGCCCGTCGCGCTCGAGCACGCGTCACGCCCCGACCCGACGACGCTGGTCGATCTGTCGAACCGCGGCTGTCGGCTGCAGACGACCTCGACGCTGACGGTCGGCGACCCGATCGAGTTCACGATCCCGGGCAACGCCCAGGTCTGGGGCGACCAGGAGCCGCTTCTCCTTCGCGGGCAGGTCCGTCGCCTCGTGCGCGAGCCCGGCGCAGCGCACTCGATGCTCGCCGTCCTTTTCGATGCGGATCTGCCCGAGCGGGACCGGACGCGTCTGACGGCGCTCATCAACCACTGGGCGTCGGGTCCGCAGTCCCTCGACGCCGCGGTCGTCACGGGCGCACCGCCGATTCCGTCGACGCAGCTCCCGTCGCTCCCGGACCTCACCCTGGACGACGAGACGGACCCGCCGGTCCTGGCGAGCGACGAGATCGAGGTCGAGCTCGGTGGGGACGCCGGCGCCCGGCCGCCGGCCGCCGAGGACCCCCGGGACCGCCGCGCGCATGCGCGCGGCCATTTCTCTTCGTCGATCGTCGCCGAAGGCAACGAAGGTCCCTTCGTCCTGATCGGTCGCGACCTCTCGACCGGCGGCATGCGCATCGAGCGCCACCCCGATCTCCACGTGGGCGATCGCTTCACGATCGCGCTGCATGGACCGACGGCGGGCGAGCCGATCGTGGTCGAGACCGAGATCGTGCGCGACGACGGACCCGAAGGGTTCGGCCTCGTCTTCGACGAGATCGAGGGCCAGGCGGGCGCGGCGCTCGAGAAGATGGTCGCCTGCCTCCCAGACGTGGAGTCCCTGGAGGACGGCGAGGCGGCGGGCCTCGGCGCGATCCTCTCCGAGATCGTCGAGACCCACGAGAGCTGACGCGGAATCCGGTCCGCGCCGCCCGATCCCGGGCTTTTGGTTCCGGCTTTTGCGAACATGGGGTCCACCGAGGAGACCCCTGTGAGCGAAGAAACCAACCCGCTGGCCGAGATCTCGGTCGACACCGAGAACCTCTACCGCGAGGAGACCTTCAGCGACCTGAAGGTGGCCTCGATCCGTCGTCTGACCCCGGTGACCGCCGAAGGCCTCGACGACCCCTCCCGCCCCACGCTCTTCATCGGTGAGACGACGCTGATGTCGGCGCGCGGTCCGCTGCCGATCAACTGCCCGATCGAAGCGGACTCGCTGACCGCCGCCTTCGCCGCGTTCCCGCAGGCCGTACAGGACGCCGTCGAGCGCCTGATGGAAGAGGCCCGCGAGCTCCAGCGCCAGGAAGCCAACCGCATCGTCGTGCCCGGTCAGGGCCCCGGCGGCATGGGCGGCCCCGGTGGGATGCCGGGCGGCGGCGGCCGCATCATCTCCTAGGCCGTCGGTGCCACGCGCCTCGAGACGCGAACGTTTCTGCCCCGTCTCGCGTTCGAGCGACCGAAACGAGAAACGGGGCCGGGCTGAAGAGCCCGACCCCGTTTCTTTCGGTCAAGAGACCGCGTCGGACTAGAAGACCGACTGGCCGTACGTGCTGTCGCACGGACCGACCGTGGCCAGCTGGTTCTGACCCGCACCCACGCCGCCCGCGACGCATTCGGTGTGGATACCCGCGACCGAGACCGGCGGCGAAGCGTTGTCCGGCTTCACATAACCCCAGGCCTGGATCGTGCTGTCCGCATCGATGTCCGCGGCCGCAGAGATCGTGTAGTGGTTCTCGCCCGACGGCGCGTTGACCGCGTACTGGAAGAAGACGTTGCCTTCCGGGCTCCAGCCGAGCGTGTCGAAGCCGCCACCCGTATCGAAGGCAGCCTTCTGCGAACCGGGAACACCAGCGGTCGGGTTCACGGCGGAGCCGACGTAGACACCGAACTCGGCGAGGTAGGACTCCTCGGCGGTGCGGATCGCGGCGATGTTCACCTTGCCTTCCGAGCTCTTGGACTTGAGCTGGAAGCGAAGGAAGTTCGGGATCGCGATCGCGGCGAGAATACCGATGATGGCGACCACGATCATGAGCTCGATGAGGGTGAAGCCCTTGTTGGACTTCCGAATGAGCTTGCTCATTATGGGGTCTCTCCTAAAAGGATTGGTCTGTTAGGTCACTCGAGTGAACGAGCCCCTGCGACGTGCAGGGTTTGGCTGCGGTCTCCCCGAGTTCCCGTCCAGGAGGGGGCTGGTTCCGCCGGACCTTCCCGAGAGCAAGCGTCGTGCCAGCTCCGAAGAAGACCCCATCGGTCCCGTCATGCGACCCGCAAGTCCGCATGCAGATCACCGATCGGCCGTCCGGATTCGAAGCTGAACTTTTTCGGGCGCGGAAACGTTCGTGAAATCACGGGGGTGCCGAATCCCGTCCACGGCGACGGAAAGTGACGCCGTGGGGCAGTCCCAATGACGAATTCCGTCACCCGCTCGCACTCTGAACGGAACCCTGCCGGCAGACGCGACGCAGATCGCGCGCAGTCCTCGGGAGAACCCACGAACGGTTCCGCCGAACGCGACCCGGCCTTCCACCGCCGAGCCGTCGGCGTTCGCGACTCCTCGTCGGTCGGACCCGGATCGCGCTTCGATCACGCCCCGGTCACGTGCAAGTCACGCTTGAGTCGCGCCTACCTCACGCCTGAATCACGCCTGAGTCATGCCTCAGTCGTGCATCCGTCGCGCGCGGGCGCTCGTTCAGCCTTCGATCGCGGGACGTCGCAGGAAGACTTCGCTCGCGTCGTCCTTGCCGCACGGCGCGGGCGCACGCTGATGGGCATCCCATTGGATCCCGCACTCCGAGCAGGCGAGATCGGGACCGAAGCGATGGCCCGATGCGGCGGGACGATCCGCGGGGTCCATGCCGCGGACGGATTCGGGCGACTGCGCGGAAGGCGCGACGCCGACGGCCGTGGCGTCGACGGCGGCGACCGCGACGGGGGAAAACTGGTTCGATCGCTCGGACTCGTTCATCGCCCACCCCCGCCGTGCGCGAGTCCGGTTCGAACCGGCGCAGGCCTCGAGTATAGCGGGCCTTGCGGTGATCACTCGATCGCGCGCGCGCCGGGCGCGAAGT
>JBCCZJ010000467.1:0-4230 GCA_039187915.1 Myxococcota bacterium | reverse complement strand
GCGCGCTCCGCCAGCAGGGGCAGCTGACGCTGCTGCTCGAGCCGGTGAAGGCGGACCCCGCGGCGCCGACCCGCGTGGTGCCTGCGCAGAGCCCGTCGGCGAACCGGGATCCGGCCCGCCCTGCGCCCGTGAACGGTGGCCTGGTCGATCCCCCGAGCCCGTCGGCCTTCCGCACCGGCCTCACCGACGCCGACCTGCGTACGGAGCCGCTGCTCCCCGCCTGAGCGGGGGTGCGGGCGCGAGGGCCGGGCCCCTGGCCGCGGCTGCCGGGTACGGTCGGCGGTCGCACGCGGAGGCGGCCCGCCCGGCGGCCGCCGGCCTGACGCTCCGTCATCAACGCGATCAGCGCCGCCCCCACGGGTCTGGGTGACGAAATCGCGCCGATTCACGGCGGCGGTGACAATTTTTGACACCCCGCCATGCACCGAGGCAACTGCCTAAATGGGGGGAACCTCCGGATTGGACTGGGCCAGCCGGGGGATCGACAGATCCAGGCGGTCACCCACGAGCCGGAACGCGCCGGAAGCGGAGCGGGAAGGACGAGGGCGGCCGGGCAGAGAAGGATCGCAGATTTCGACCATCAACGGGTCCCGGTGATTTGGGAACAGGGACCCGGCTCCGCTTCGATCATCCATCCGAGCCTCTTCGACGAGCGGGTCGCGGGGGGCGGTGATCGGCCCCGGAGCCAAGGATTTCGGCTTTGACCATCGGCAGCAGTACAAGCGGAAGCAGCGAGGCGCGAGATCGGATCCGGCGGGAGCCGGAGCTCGACGTGCCCCTGGCCCCTGTCGCGCCTTCGATCGCGCCCGCCTCCGATCCCGCGCCGCGCGCGTCGTCTTCGGCCTCGCCGGCCTCGACCGGTCGCGTCCCCGACGAGGTCCTCGTCGACCGGATCCGGACCGGCGATCGCGAAGCGTTCGACGAGATCTACCAGCGCTACTTCAAGCGCGTCTACGCCTTCCTCGACAAACGCCTGCGCAACCGCGCGGACACCGAGGAGACGACGCAGGAGGTGTTCATCAACATCTTCTCGTCGATCGACGGTTTCCGGGGCGATGCGCCCTTCGCCGCGTGGATCTTCGGCCTCACCCGCCGGACCCTCGCCGCGCGCTTCCGCAAGAAGCGCCACCCCACCGTTCCCCTCTTCGAAGAGGACGAGGACGTGGCCTTCACGAGCCTGACGGCAGCGAGCGCTCCGGAAGCCACGCCGCTCGAGAACTACGAGATGGTCGAACGCGCGAGCCGCCTCGATCACGTGCTCGACCACGAGATCACGCCGGAGCAGCGAAGGCTCTTCGAGATGCATCATCTCGAGTCGATGCCGATCGCCGAGATCGCCGCCGCGACCTCGAAGTCGGAAGACGCCGTCAAGTCGACGCTCTACCGAACGAGAAAGCTCCTCCTCAAGTAGCGCCTCTCTTCGCGGCCCGATCGCGCCGCGCGCCCCCTGCGTCGCCGCGAGGCGCGCACGGGTGGGTCGGACCCGCGAGTCCGATCTCCGCTTGTCCGCGCGCGCGGCGTGGTTGCTACGGTTGGGCGCGATGTCCGCCGCGCCTCCGTCGCTCTACCGCCCCTTCTCCGAGCCGCCCGCACGACTCGCGCTGCGAGGGTCCGTCTCGTCCGAAGGCCGCGCGCACGACTTCGACGTCGTGAGCCGCGGCGACTTCGTCCCGGGCCGGATCGATCGCCCCGCCGCAGGGACCGACCACGCGGTCGTTCTCGTGGTCGGCCACGCCGAGCTCCGACCGCAGGCGGTCGCCCGGGACCTCGCGATCGCGCGGATCGACCTCCCGCTCCTCGGCGCGCGACGCAGTCCCAAGCTGAGCGATCGCCTCGTGGCGGGGCACGCCGAGCTGACCGGCGACCGCCCCCTGGACCCGGACACCCGCGCGCTGGTCGAGGAGTTCGCGCGCCAGTCCGTCTCGGACATCGTCCGTACGCTCGAGGGACTCGCGGCCGAGCCCGGCCTCGACGGCGGGCGGCTCGCCCTGGTGGGGGCCGGCCTCGGCGCGAGCGCGGCAGCCTGGGCGCTGCCCTTCGTGCCGGCGCTGCGTGCCTGCGTCCTCGCCGGGCCGCTGCCCGGCCGAACGGATGCGGGACTCGACGCGGTCGCCCCGATCGCGCATGCCGCGCTCGGCGACCTGCGCTGCCGACTCCTGGCCGGGCCTGCGGACGCCGCAGCCGCTGCCCTGTCGGCGTCACTGCCCGGGCGACCGGCCGTCGAAGCGCTCACGCCGACGGAAGCGGGCAGCGCGCTCGTCTCCGCCTCCGTCCCCGCCCCCGCGGACGCGATCGTCGACTTCGTCGCCGAAGCGCTCGGACGTTAGGTCCCGGGATCTCGTCGCCGCCAGGGGCGGCGCCCCTAGATCGGGATCCGCTCGTCGTCCCCGGCAACGTCGCGCGACGGGTCCGTGCGGGCGACGAGCAGCGTGCCTGCCGTGACGAGCGTCGGGAGCAGGACGAGGTTCAGTCCCGGGACCATGCACGCGGCGAAGGCGATCCCGCCGAAGCCGAGCATCGTCGGCCGATGGGCGCGGAGCCAGCGGCGGCGCTCCGCGAACGAGAGGCCTCGACGATCGAGGGCGAACCCCGCGTAGTCGAGCGGCAGGAAGGCGATCGTCGTCGCGATCAGGAGCGGACCGGTCACGAAGTGGGCGCCCGGAACGACGACGCCCGCGAGCGTCAGCACGATCCAGATGCCGCCGAGGAAGGCCACCCGACCGAGCTCGGAGACGAAGCTCGAGAGCGCGCCGGCGAGGATCCCCTCGTCGCTCGTCGCCGCGTCTCGCCCGAGCACGATCCCCTCGACCCGCTCCGAGAGCACGTCGAGGAAGGGCGCGCTCGCGACGTTCGCCACGAGCAGCGCCCCCACGAAGGTGACCGCGAACGAGAGCAGGACCGCGAGCCACCCGACCAGGAAGAAGAGCACGCGACCCGGGCCGACCCAGAGCCATTGCCACCACGCCTCCGCCTCGAGCGCGGGCAGGACCGAGACGAAGAAGGCGTGGATCTCGTCCAGGCGGAGCCAGAATGCCGCGCCGGCCCCGCCCACGCAGAGCAGCGCGAAGACGACGGGCACCAGAGCGAGCCCCCAGAGTCGCGGCTGGCCGCGCAGGAACGCGAATCCCTCGGTCGCGAGGCGCATTCCGGCGTTGACGCGCGCGAGGACGCCCATCTTCGTTTCGTCAGCCTCCGGCGCCGAGCGCCTCGATCCGCCCGAGGATCTCGTCCCGGCGGTCGGCCATCTCGTCCTGCGTGTCCGCCTCGAGGTTGAGTCGCAGCACCGGCTCGGTGTTCGACGCGCGGATGTTGAACCACCAGGTCGGGTAGCGAACGAGCAGGCCGTCGAGACGCGACACCTCCGGCGCCTCCGCGTGCTCCGTGGCGATCGTCTCGATCACGTGGTGGGTGTCGGCCACGCGTCGATTGATCTCGCCGCTCGCCGCATAACATCGAAGGGGCGCCACCAGCTCGGACAGCGGTCGCCCTTCCCCGCCGAGCACGTCGAGCATGGCCACGAAGGCCGCCGTCCCGTCGTCGGCGATCAGGTCCTTCGAGAAACGGAAGTAGAGGTGGCCCGACAGCTCCCCGGCGAAGATCGCCCCCTCTTCCCGCATCTGCGCCTTCACGAACGAGTGGCCGACGCGGCACATGCCGGCGACGCCGCCGGCCCGCTCGACCTCTTCCGCCACGATGCGACTCGACCGGAGGTCGTAGAGCACCCGCGCGCCGGGTTCGCGGGAGAGTTTGCGTCGTGCGATGAGCGCGGTCGCGAGGTCCGCGGAGACCGGCTCACCGGTCTCGTCGACGAAGACCGCGCGATCCCCGTCGCCATCGAAGGCCACGCCGAGATCCGCCCCTTCGCGCCGGACCGCCTCCGCGACGTCCGCGAGGTTCTCGACTTTCAGCGGGTCGGCTTCGTGGTTCGGGAAGGAGCCGTCCGGCTCGAAATAGAGCTCCGTCACGTCGATCGGCAGGCGTTCGAGGACGGGCCGGAGGCCGACCGAGGCCATGCCGTTGCCGCAGTCGATGGCGACCTTGAGCGGCGGCCGGTGTTCCCCGACCGAGAGCGCGTGGTCGGTGTAGCCCGCGACCACGTCGTGCTGGCTGATGCGGCCGCGGGTCGCCGCCTTCGGCGCGTCGCGCCGCGCTTCGACCAGCGCCTCGATCTCTTTCAGGCCGCTCGCCTCGCCGACGGGCACCGCGTGAGCGCGGCAGATCTTGAAACCG
>JBCCZJ010000466.1:0-4233 GCA_039187915.1 Myxococcota bacterium | reverse complement strand
GCTTCGAGCTCTTCGCGCCAGGCGTCGCTGTCGAGGTGGGGGCGGGCGGCCTCCCAGTCGAGTCCCGCCCGCTCGACGACGAAGCGGATTCCCGGTTCGTCTCCGGTGTTGCGCCCCTCGACGAAGGCGGCGCGAAGGAACGACGAGAGGTACTCCGCGCCGCGGCCGGCGTTCCGCGCGAAGGGCCAGAGCGAGAAGCCGCGCAGGACCGGCTCGCCGATCGGGTCGTACAGGTCACCGAAGGGCTGTCCGAGCGCGTCGGCCTCGCGCATCGAGTCGGTCATGATGTAGAGCGCCTTGGCGGCGGGTGCGGGCACGCCGCGCATGACCATCGGCATGACGGGGTGGAGGTCGACCGGCACGTCGACGCTCCGGGCGAGCGCCAGGCTCCGGTCGAAGATCATCGCCGTATAGGGCGAGCGCAGGGAGGGGTAGATCTCGAGCCGGAGCCGGCCGTCGTTGGCGACGGAGCCGGCATCGAGCGGCGGCCGGTCGAAGCGGATCGCCGCTTCCACACCGGGGCGTCGGGCGCCGTAGCCGGCGAGCCGGGCTTCGAGGTGGTAGAGCCGGTCGACGCCCCAGAACCACTCGCCGCCGTAGTAGAACATCCCGCCCGAATAGTGACGCCACTTCGCGCGCTGCGCGTTGCCTTCCTCGATCGCGATGCGTCGCTCCGCGTCGCTCGCGATCGGCACCTTCGTCTCGAGGGCATGGAGCGCGGTCTCGTCGTTCGACCAGAGCGCGCGTCCGGCTTCGACGGCCACGTCGAGGAAGCGGGGGTCCTCGCGCAGTCCGGCGAGCAGGGCTTCGACCCGGGCGACGCGTTCCACGGCCGGGGCCTCCGCCGCTCGGGGAAAGGCGAGCCCGTAGCGGGGCGCGATCGTCGCGCTGTCCCGACGGGCGTAGGCCGCGAGGAGTCCGGGTTCGGGCGCGAAGAGCTTGTCGGCCTGGCCGACCAGATGGAAGCGGAGCGTGATCGCGTAGCGTCGGGCGAGTTCGGCGGCGGCCTGGAGCGCGAGTTCGCTGTAGGCGTCGTCGACCTGATGGAAGAAGTGCACGACGTGCGGGGCGCCGCGGAGCGCGCGCACCCGTTCGCCGATCGCATGCCGGGCGCTTTGGATCCGCGGCAGCTGACGCGACACGTGGCGCTGGATCGTCCGGGCCCAGTGCGGCGCATCCTGTCGGGACGCCGCGCCCGGTTGGACGGAGTCGTCGTCGCGCGTGCCCGCTTCGTCAGCCATGCCCGTCTCCTCCCGGCGCCCGGCGTGCCCGGGCGCCGCGCCCGTCATTCCTCGACGAAGGTGTTCTCGCCGAGACCCTGGAGGACGTGCTTCATGATCTTGCCCGTCGCGTTGCGCGGCAGGGGTTCTCGGCGGATCTCGACGAACTCCGGCACCTTGAAATAGGCCAGGGTCTCCTGGCAGAACGCGCGGATCTCGGCCTCGGAGGGCGTCGTGCCCGCGTTCGGGACGACCACCGCCTTCACCCGCTGGCCGAGCTCGCGATCGTCGACGCCGTGCACGGCGACCTCGGCGACGTCCGGATGGAGCTCGATCCGGTTCTCGATCTCGGCCGGATAGATGTTCTCACCGCCGCGGATGATCATGTCGCGCAGCCGCGATTCGATGTGGAGCCGTCCGTCGACCAGCCGCCCGAGGTCCCCGGTGTCGACCCAGCGACCGGGCAGGAAGTTCTCCTCGTTCGCCTTCGGGTTGTTCAGATACTCGAGCATGACCATCGGGCTCCGCACGCAGACGCGCCCGGCCTCGCCGGTCGGAACGTCTTTGCCCTCGTCGTCGACGATCCGGATCTCGACGGTCGGGAGCGGTGGGCCGACGCAGTTCGCGGCCTGCTTGAGCATCGCGTTGTTGGCGTAGCTGACGAGCCCGCCCGTCTCGCTCGAGCCGTAGCCGGAGCCGACCGAGCCCTCGAGCTGGGGAAAGGTCGAGGCGACGGCGCGCAGGAGCTCGGGCGTCGAAGCGGAGCCGCCGACGCCGACGCTCGTGAAGCGGGTGGTGTCGAGCTTCTCGATGTCCGGATGGTCGATCAGTCGGAAGATGTGGGTCGTGGCGCCGCTCCAGCTCGTGATGCCTTCGTCGATCGAGAGCTGGATGATCTTCGCGGGATCGAAGCGGCCCATCGGCCAGACGGTCGTGCCGCCTCCCGCGAGCATCGCCGTGGTGCTGCCCATCGTCCCCGAGAGATGGAAGAGGGGGAAGGGCGCGAGGGTCGCGCCCGGCTCGCCCGCCGGCGGCTCGGTCATGGCGCGCCGCGCGCCGATGAAGAAGCTCGACATCGTGAACGCGATCAGGGTGCGATGGGAGACGAGCGCGCCCTTCGGACGGCCGGTGGTCCCCGAGGTGAAGAGCAGCAGGCACGGGTCGTCTTCGTCGATCGGCGTGTCGGGGAGCGCGGCTTCCGGGGCGAAGGTCCGGAGCGCTTCGAAGTCCCTTTCGAAGGAGACGACCGGCATGCCCGGCTCGCCATCCATCTCGGCGAGGCGCTCCTTGCGTCGCTCGTCGACCAGCAGGAGCTTCGGCGCGGAAAGGTCGAGGCCGTAGCGGATCTCGTCGCCCTGCCACCAACCGTTCATCGAGATGACGACCGCGCCGAGCGAGACGCACGCCCAGTACGAGAGGACCCACTCGGGCGCGTTCGCGGCGAGGATCGCGACGTGATCGCCCTTGCCGATCCCGTACTGATCGCGGAGTGCGGCCGCGACGCTCGCCACGTCGGTCAGGTGTCGGGTGTAGGTCCAGCGCCGGCCGTCGGCGAAGACCATGTAGTCCTTGTCGCCGTGGGCGGCCGAAGCCTGAAGCAGCGCACGCAGGGACTTCGCCCGATTCTTGTACACCTGCATCGTCTCACCGAGGACCTCCTCCTCGGCGAGTTCGAACGGGCTGCCGGGCGAGAGCAGGCGGGCGGACGCCTCTTCGAGAGAGAGCAGGGCGGGTGCTTCACTGGACATGCGAACGGGCTCCTGTCGCTCGGCGGCGGATCGCGTCGTCGCTCCAGCCGAGCGCAGACGGGTAGCTCGCCGTGAGGTCGCCGGGTAGGGAAGGTGGTCTCCGAAGCGAGGCCGATGCGTCAGGCCGGACCGAGGACCGAACGGTCTCCCTGCTCCATGATCGCGCGGCATACCCGGCGACGGGAGCGCCAACCGGACGCCGTCCGGACCAGCTCGTCCGCGTACTCGATCCAGCTCTCGTAGGTCAGGCCCGCGCGGTCGCCCTTGCCCATGTGCATGACGCGGCAAGAGTGTCGGCTTCTCGCGGTGTCGCCGTCGAGCTCGATCCGGTAGTTCCCCAGCAGATGCTGGCTCGGTCCGCATCCGTCGAGGTAGCTGCGGATCGACTTCGTCGCTTCGGCGAGGCTCTGCTGCTTCCACTCGACCCAGTCGATCTCGACGTCCTCGGTGAAGACGTCGGCGAGCCCGGGCCAGTCGCGCGCGTCCAGGCATTCGGCGTAGCGGTCGAGGGTCGCGATGATCGCGAAACGGTCGTCGGCGGCGTCACTCATGGGCTCTCCTGCTCGGATGCGCGGGGCTTGCGGCGGACGGGGGGCTCAGGTGGGTTCGGCCAGGAGGCGGAAGATCGTGGAGACCTTCCGGGGAAGCGTGTTCCTCTCCGCGACGTGCGTGGTCGGTTCGCGGGCGTCGCCGTCCGACGCGGCGGCGCGACGCCTGCGCCGGTCCGTCAGGCCGGCGTTCGCCGCCGCCCCCAGCGCCTCGAACTCTCCTCGTTCCATCGAACCCCTCCCGAACACGAAGGGGCCGGCGAACGTCCGTTCGCCGACCCCCCTCGTTCGTCGTGGCGCCGGCCGGGTGCGGCGGACGAGACTCGGCCCACCCATGCCCGGTCGGTCGAAACGGACCCTCGGCTAGGCCGACGGCCCCTCCAGGATATGAATGCCGCAGCAGGTGCCGAGGCCGATCACGTGCGCGAGACCGATCTTCGCGCCCTCGACCTGGCGCTTGCCGGCCTGGCCGCGGAGATGCATCGCGAGCTCGTACTGGTTCGCGATGCCCGTCGCGCCGATCGGATGGCCCTTCGAGAGGAGGCCGCCGGAGAGGTTCACGGGGATCTTGCCGCCGATCCACGTCGCCTTCTCGTCGATCAGCTTGCCGGCCTCGCCTTCGCCACAGAGCTGGAGGTTCTCGTAGTGGAGGACCTCCGCCGTCGCGAAGCAGTCGTGGAGTTCCACGAGATCGAGATCCTCGGGGCCGACCCCCGC
>JBCCZJ010000465.1:0-4259 GCA_039187915.1 Myxococcota bacterium | reverse complement strand
GATCCGTGTGAACGCCGTCTGCCCCGAGGCGGGCAACCCGAACATGAGCGCGCCCTTCTTCCCCGGGAATCCGGATCTCGAGGGCGTGCCCCACCGCATGATGCAGAAGATCCTGAAGGATCCGCGGCCCGTCGTGCCGGGCAGTCGGCTCCGGGACGTCGCCCACATGGCGCTCTTCCTCGCCTCCGACGAGAGCCGATCGTGCACGGCGGCGGACTTCGTCGTCGACGCGGGCCTGACGGCGGGCGCCTACCAGGAGGGCATTCCCTCCGCCTAGCGGGCCCGTTCCTTCTCAGGTCTCGATTCCGCTCGAACTGGAGGATTCCATGGAGACCGCATCGCGAAGTTTTCCGATTCTCCCGCCCGAAGTTCGCTCAGGCAAAGGCGGGGCCCCGATCGGCCGATACGCCGAGTCGAGATGCCCAGGAAACGAAACTCGCTCTTCGACCAGTCTCTCGACCGTTCGGTCTTCGTCACCTTCTTCCTGGGGGCGATCACGCCGCTGATCGGGTTCGCGGTCGTGAGCGAGCGACTCATGCCGACCATCGAGGGCCGCGACGAACAGGTCGCGCTCGCGAGCCTCGTCGTCACGACCGGCGTGCTCTCGCTGGGTGCCTTCCTCGCCCTCCGTCGCATCGTCGCGAACGCGATCTCGCGCATCACCGACCAGAACGAGCGCCTCGAGTCGCTCCTGTTCGTCGCTCGGGAACTCGCGGACGCGCCCCACGCGCAGGTGGTCGCCGAGTCCGCGGCGGTCTGGGCCGCCCGGCTGACCGGTGCCGACGCCAGCTGGCTCCTCACGCGCGAAGACTGGGAGAAGCCCTTCACGATCGTGGCTTCGCGGGGCGACGCGTCCGGCGCGCTCTTCGAGCACGGCGCCGACGAATGGCTCGAGCTCGTCCGGCGGGACCTCGCCTCGGACGGCCCGATCCGCATCGACGGAGAAGGCAGCGACGCCGTCTCCCTCCTTCTCGTCCCGATCCCCCTCGAGCGCGGCCCCGGCGCCCACCTCGTCGTCGCCCGGAGCCCTCGCGCCTTCTCGACCCAGGAAGTCGACGCCCTGTCCACCCTCGCCGCGCAGACCGGCATCGCCTGGACGAGCGCCGACCGCGGCGACAGCCAGCGCAACTTCTTCAGCCACATGACCGATCTGGTGATCGCGGCGCTCGACACGCACATCCAGTACCGCGCCGGACACGCTTCCCGCGTCGCTGCGACCGCGAACCGCGTCGGACGCGCGATGGGCGTCGAAGAGGAGGCGCTGCACGACCTCCACTTCGCCGCGCTGCTTCACGATATCGGCATGCTACGCATCCCGACCTCGAACCAGCGCGACCCGAAGTTCTTCCGCAAGCACCCGGCTTTCGGCGCGCGGATCCTCTCACGCATCCGCGTCTGGGAAGGCGCCGCCCCGATCGTCGGCCAACACCACGAGCGACCGGACGGCGCCGGCTATCCCGACGGCCTGGTGGGCGACGACATCCTCCTCGGCGCCCGGATCCTCGCGGTCTGCGACGCCTGGGACGCCATGACGACCGAGGACGTCGACCGCCCGGCGATGTCCACGGAGGAAGCGCTCCACGAGCTGCACGCCTGCGAGGGCACGCAGTTCGACGGCGACGTCGTCGCCGCCCTCGAAGCGCTCGTACGAGAAGGCGGGCTCTAGGGAAGGCTCCGCCCGGCGGACACGCTCATGCCCGGATCGCATCCGGGTAGCGTTTCGCGATCGCCGCACGGACGCCGTCCTTCCAGTCGACGCGGCAGGGACCGCCGAGGGCCTTGCGCCGCGTGTTGTCCAGGACCTTCATGCCCCACGACGCGTCCTGGCCCGTCTCGATCTTCATCGACAGGCCCGTGAGCGACTCGACGTGGGCGATGATCTCCTCGACCGACACGACCTGGTCGCCACCGAGGTTCACGATCGGCGCCGGCACCGCCGCCTTCTGGATCAGGTTCTGGACCTGTTCGGCGATGTCGTCCTCGTGGATCGGTGAGCAGTAGCTGTCACCGTCCTCCGCGCGCGTATACGACAGGCCGTTCTTCATGAATTCGTAGACGATCATCGGCACGCCGCCGTGTCCGCGGGATCCGTAGGCCACGTCGAGGCGGGTGATGATCGTGGGGAGATCCAGCGCCCGCGCCTGGAAGCGCACGACCGACTCGCTCGCGAGCTTGCTCATCGCGTAGTGCGGCGAGTAGCTCGCGTAGCCCCCGAGCTCGCTCTCTTCGGTGATCGGTTCACGCGAGCTCGCCGGAACGCGGTAGACCGAGGAAGAGGACATGTGAAGGAAGGCCTTCGCGTCCCGGTACCGCTGCATCAGGAAGCCCGAACCCTCGGCGTTCTGGGTCATCCCGATCTCGGGCGTCTTCGGGTCGACGTTCGCGCCGCAGTGGATCACGTAGTCGACGTCCGGCAGGCCCTCGAGATCGGACTCGCCCATCGAGAAGAAGGCGGTCTTCACGCCGGCCGCCTCGAGCTCCTCCTTCGCGCGTGCGTCCGAGAAGCGGGCCGCAGCCCAGACCTCGTTGCGCTCCGCGAGCTTCTCGGTGAGGGGGCGGGCGACCTGTCCGGTCGCGCCGGTCACGAGGATCCGTTGTCCATCGAGCATACGGGGGCTCCTTTCGATTCGCGCGAAGCCTACCCGACGTATACTCGACGTCCCATGGCGCCTCCGGACCCGCTGCCCCTCGCCGACCTCGTCGTGATCGACCTGACGATCGCCCGCGCCGGACCGACCGCCGTTCGCCAGCTCGCGGACTGGGGCGCCGACGTGATCTCGATCGAACCGCCCGCGCCGGAGGACACGAGCGCCGGACGCCACAGTCCGGACGCGCTGAACCTGCATCGGAACAAACGGAGCCTCTGCCTCGACCTGAAGCAGGAAGCCGGTCGCGCGGCGCTCCATCGACTCGTCGCCCGCGCGGATGTGCTCGTCGAGAACCTGCGTCCGGCCGTGAAGACGCGACTCGGCTTCGACTGGGAGACGGTCTCGGCGATCAATCCGCGGCTCGTGATGGGTTCGATCTCGGGCTTCGGGCAGGACGGTCCCTACGCCGAGCGCGGCGGCGTCGACCAAATCGCGCAGGGACTCGGGGGCATGATGAGCGTGACCGGCCTGCCCGGACAGGGACCCGTGCGCGCAGGCGTCGCGATCTCCGACGTCACGGCGGGACTCCAGCTCGCCGTCGGTCTGCTCGTCGCGCTGCACGAACGCGAGCGGACCGGGCGCGGGCGATACGTCCACACGTCCCTGCTCGAATCGATGATCGCGATGATGGATTTCCAGGCGGCGCGCTACACGGTCGCGCGCGAGGTTCCGCCCCAGGCGGGCAACCATCACCCCACGATGGCGCCGATGGGGATGTACGCGACGGCGAACGGCCACCTGAATCTCGCCGCGCCCTGGGGACGGCTCTGGACGGCGCTCTGCGACGTCCTCGACCGACCGGACCTCGCGCAGGATCCCCGCTTCGCGACGGTCGCGGATCGCACCGCCCATCGGGACGCCCTCGAAGGCGAGCTCGCGCGGGTGCTCGAGACGCGGACGACGGCGGCGTGGGTCGAGGCCTTGAACGCGGCCGGCATCCCGTCCGGCCCGGTCTACGACGTGGGCGAGACCTTCGCGGACCCCCAGGTCCGACATCTCGGGATCGCCACGCCCGTCGCTCATCCCGTCGTGGGTACGGTCGAGATCCTGCGCAACGCGACCCATCTCGAGGGTGTCCCGAGCGGGATCCGGCGCCCTGCCCCGGAGCCTGGCGAGCACACCGACGAGGTCCTCCGTGCCTTCGGCTTCGAAGACGACGAGATCGCGACGCTCCGCCGGGACGGCGTCCTCGGATCCCCGCCTAGCCCTTCCGGGGACGCTCCCCGTAGTCGCCGTGGGGCGCGTCGCGCTCCTTGATGACCTGGCGGAAGCCCTTCTCCTCGAAGCTCTCGACCCATCGATAGGCCTCTTCGGTGTGGCGGGTGACGCCGTCGAAGAAGGTCCCGAGCAGCTGGCTGGTCCGCAGGCCCATGTTCTCGAAGGCCTGATTGACGAGCAGCTTGTTGAGCGCGAGCTGGTTCGCGGGAATGTTCTCCAGGCGCCGCGCGTGAGCCTCGATGCGCTCCTCGATCTCGTCCCGCGGGCAGACGTGGGACACGAGCCCGATGCGAAGCGCCGTCTCGGCGTCGATCGCATCGCCCGACAGCAGGAACTGCTTGGCGTGTTCGAGCCCGAGCCGATAGACCCACATCATCGTCGTCGGCGTGCCGT
>JBCCZJ010000464.1:0-4309 GCA_039187915.1 Myxococcota bacterium | reverse complement strand
GCGCCGCAGCCGAAGACGAGACGGCTGCCCGTGAAGCCGGTGCGACCGAGTAGGCGTCGGCCCGGATGGGCCAGCGGGACATCGTGGCCGGTGGCCTTCTTCGCGACGTGGGCCGCGGCGCCGGCATCACCGCTCCGCAGCAGCGTCCGGCCGGCCAGGCCCAGGGCGGCGAGCCCGGTCAGGAAGCTTCGTCGGGTCGATCGCGCATCGCTCATCGGGCGTCCTCCGGACCGGGCGCTGGGCAGCGCGACACTTTCGTGCGTGCGCGGGGCGAGCTCCGGCTGCGGATAGTCTACACTGAACCCGTCCTCCGTTGACGGCAGGATCGGGACCGCTCCTCCGGACGTCCCGAGCATCCCCCCACGAACAGGGTCGATTCCCGCGCAGGCCGAGCCGGCGGGGCGCGCGTCCGGTCCCCGGGCCGGCGCGAGTGTGCGTGGAGGGAGAGCGCGTGTTCGCCGATGGCATCCGATTGATGGCGGTCGGGATGGTGACCGTCTTCGGTTTCCTGACGATCCTGGTCGCCGTGATGGCCGCCCAGGCCGCCTTCTTCCAGGCGTTCTCGGGCCGCTTCGCCGACGAAGCGTCCGGCGCAGCGCCCCCCGCGGACGACGACGAGGTCGCGCTCGCGATCGCGATCGCCCACGCGCGGCGAATCGGACGGGGGGCCGCGTCTTGACGCGGAAGAAGCTCGTCAACGTCATGAACACGGCCTTCCGGGACGGTTTCCAGTCCGTCTACGGCGCCCGGGTCAAGACCGCGGACTTCCTGCCGGCTCTCGAGGCCTCCGTCGAAGCGGGCTTCACCCATTTCGAAGCCGGGGGCGGGGCGCGGTACCAGTCGCTCTACCTCTACTGCCAGGAAGACGCGTTCGACATGATGGACGCGTTCCGGGAGACGGCGGGGACCGATGCGAATCTGCAGACCCTGGCGCGCGGGGTATCCGTCGTCAGCCTCGACTCGCAGAGCTCGGACATCATCGACCTCCATGCGCGCATGTTCCGCAAGCACGGCATGACGACGATCCGCAACTTCGATGCCCTGAACGACGTGCGGAATCTCTCGTACTCGGGGCGATGCATCGCCGAGGCCGGTCTGAAGCACGAGGTCGTGATCGCCCTGATGGAGCTGCCGCCCGGATGCTCGGGGGCCCACACGCCCGAGTTCTACATGGAGACCCTCGAAGGGATCCTCGACGACGGCGTGCCCTTCGACTCGGTCTGCTTCAAGGATGCGTCGGGCACCGCCTGCCCCGCGAAGGTCTACGACACGATCAAGCTCGCGCGGCGGCGCCTCGGCGACGACGTCCACATAAGGCTCCATACCCACGAGACCGCGGGCGTCTCCGTGAGCGCCTACATCGCGGCCCTCGACGCCGGTGCCGACGGGATCGACCTGGCGCTCGCGCCGGTCTCCGGCGGCACGTCCCAGCCGGATTTCATCGTGATGTGGCACGCCCTGCGCGGGACCGAGTACGTGCTCGGCAACGACACCGACGAGATCGACGTCGACAAGGTTCGCGAGGCGGAAGCCGTCTTCAAGGAGAGCATGAAGGACTACTTCGTGCCGCCGGAAGCGACCGCGGTCGAGCCCCTGATCCCCTACGCGCCGATGCCCGGCGGCGCGCTCACTGCGAACACGCAGATGATGCGCGACGCGGGCACCCTGCATCAGTTTCCCCGGGTGATCGAAGCCATGACGGACGCCGTTCGGAAGGGCGGCTTCGGAACCTCGGTCACGCCGGTCTCGCAGTTCTACTTCCAGCAGGCCTACAACAACGTCGTGCTGGGCCCCTGGGCGCGGATCGCCGAGGGCTACGGGAAGATGGTGCTCGGCTATTTCGGAAAGACGCCGGTTCCGCCGGATCCGGACGTCGTCCGACTCGCGAGCGAACAGCTCGGACTCGAGCCGACCACGCGCGATCCGCGGGAGATCAACGACGAGGACCCGAAGAAGGGGATCGCCGCCGCCCGGTCGGCGCTCGAGGAGCGCGGTCTCGAGACGAGCGACGAGTCGATCTTCATCGCCTCCGCGCTCGGCGACAAGGGCCTGGCCTTCCTCGAAGGCGAACGGCCCGACGGCGTTCGCAAGGTCGAGCCCGAGGCCGCCGAAGCGGCGGGCGAAGCGTCGACCGCCTACGCCGTCGACATCGGCGGGCGCCGCTACGACGTCGCCTTCGAGAACGGGCACGCGACCGTGAACGGACGCGTCGTGCACTACGCGATCGCCGACGCGTCGTCGACGCAGCCGGGCAGAGCGGGGGGCGCCTCAGGGAGCGTCATCGCGGCCGAGCTCGCGGGTCAGGTCCTCCGGCTCGTCGCCGAGGAGGGTCAGACCGTCGCCGAAGGACAGGTGCTGCTCGTCCTCGAAGCGCTCAAGATGGAGATCGAGGTCCAGGCGCCGCGGGCCGGTCAGGTCGCACGGGTGCTGGTCGAGAAGGACCAGACGGTCGGCGTCGGTGACGGGCTGGTGGAGCTCGCCTGATGGGGACCTTCGCGGAGGTCTGGGCGGCGACCGGGATCGCGAACGTCGGCTCGGTCGGTCAGCTCGTGATGTTCCCGGTCTGTCTGCTGCTTCTCTATCTGGGGATCCGCCGCGGCTTCGAGCCGCTGCTGCTCGTGCCGATCGGGTTCGGGGGCCTGCTCGCCAACGTTCCGGTCGCGGACATCGCGGGCCCGAGCGGTTTCCTCGGCATCATCTACGAGAGCGGCATCGCGAACGGCCTCTTCCCGCTGCTCATCTTCATGGGCGTCGGCGCGCTCACCGATTTCGGTCCGCTGCTGGCGCGGCCGAAGACGGCGCTGCTCGGCGCCGCGGCGCAATTCGGGATCTTCTCGACCGTGCTCGGCGCGATCGCGCTCTCGGAGCAGGTCGACGGAATCGACTTCGATCTTGGCGACGCGGCCGCCATCGGCATCATCGGTGGGGCGGACGGCCCGACCGCCATCTTTCTCGCCGGGCGTCTCGCGCCGGATCTGCTCGGAGCGATCGCGATCGCGGCCTATTCCTACATGGCGCTGGTGCCGATCATCCAGCCGCCCATCATGCGCTTGCTCACGACCGAGGCCGAGCGCCAGATCGGCATGGCCCAGCTGCGGCCGGTCCGGAAGGCCGAGCGGATCGTCTTCCCGATCACCGTCGTCCTGCTCTGCGCGCTGCTGATCCCGGATGCGACGCCGCTCGTCGGGGCGCTCATGTTCGGCAACCTGCTGAACGAGTGCGGCGTCGTCGATCGACTCGCGAGCGCGGCGCGCAATGAACTCATCAACATCGTCACGATCCTGCTCGGCCTCGCCGTCGGCTCGAAGCTCGCCGCGGACAAGTTCCTGACGGCCGAGACCCTCGGCATCCTCGCGCTCGGGCTCATCGCCTTCGCGATCGGCACGGCGTCGGGCGTCCTCCTCGCCAAGCTGATGAACACCGTGTCGAAGGACCCGATCAACCCGCTGATCGGCGCCGCCGGCGTCTCGGCGGTGCCGATGGCGGCGCGGGTCGTGAGTCGCGTCGGGCAGGAAGCGAATCCGCACAACGTGCTGCTGATGCACGCGATGGGCCCGAACGTGGCGGGTGTGCTCGGCTCGGCGGTCGCGGCCGGGGTGCTGCTGGCGCTGACGAAGTAGGGTCGGCGCGCCCGGCGTGGCCCGGTCTGCCTAGCGGTAGAACGCGTGGTTCCCGATCACGCGCGTCTTCTCGCGCGGGCGCTTCCAGGGCACGTCGATCCAGGTCGCGTGGTAGAAGAGGGCGCCGCCGGTCGTGTCCTCGAGGCGGTCCGCGAGGAGCTGATAGGCGAGGGCGCCCGCAGCACGCCAGGCGCGGCGATGCGTCGGGACGTCGCTGCGGCCGTCGCAGTACCACGAGAACTGACAGCCGCGGCCTTCGCCGCCCTGCTGCACGACGCCGCAGACGCTTCCCGGAAAGCGGGCGTCGTCGCGGCGATTCAGGATCACGTGGCCCACGGCGCGCATGCCTTCCCGGCCCTCTGCGCGGGCTTCGAAGTACATCGCGAGGGCCAGGCATTCCGCCTGCGCCGCATCGATCCCGGCCGCGCCGGCTTCGGCCGTCGGCGCCACGACGATCCAGGGGATCGCGAGCAGGCAGAAGAGGGTCGCTCGAAGCGGAGGCAGCATGCGGCGTTCGCTAGGCCGGGTCCGTTTCCGGATCCGGCTGCGTGAACCACCAGGCCCAGAAGACGAAGAGCCCCTGGAAGGGCAGGCGCACCCAGTTCACGACGGGGCTGCCGGTTCCGGGTCCTTCGGGCCCGATGTTCTCGAGCAGCATGTTCACGTTCGCGGGGAAGACCGCGATCGCG
>JBCCZJ010000463.1:0-4332 GCA_039187915.1 Myxococcota bacterium | reverse complement strand
GCGGATGATGGCGGCGCAGACCTTCGGGCAAGCGCTTCAGCGCGACGATCCGATCGAGCCGGTTGTCCTTCGCCCGGTACACCACGCCCATCCCGCCGCGGCCGATCTCCTCCATCAGGTCGTAGCGGACGTCGCCCACGAAGGCGGTCGCGCCCGGCTCCGGCGCACGGCTGCTGCCCGAGCTGTAGAGATGACCCGGCGCACTGCGCTGCTTGCGCAGGAGCTCGATCCGCGCGGCGATGTTCGGGAAGGTCGGCTCGCGGCGCCGCAGGTCCTCGAGGACATCGAGGGCGCGCTCGAAGTGACCGGCGTTCTCCCAGAGCTCGGCGAGGCGGGAGTAGGTGTCCGCGGTCGCGAAGGCCGGGCGGAAGGTCGCGATGTACTCGTCGAGCTTGCCGGCGGCGAGGTCGTAGTGGCCCTCGGTCTCGAAGGCTTCGGCGAGCAGCGCGCAGGCCTCGCGGAAATCCTCGTCGGTCGGCTCGACTCGCTGGAGCAGACGGATCGCCCGCGGCCGCTGGTTGTGTTCGAGCGCGAGCTTCGCCGCCGGAAAGACGTCGCCGTAGCGTTCGAGTGCGGTCAACCAGCGGTCGATCGCCCCGCTCTCCCGGAAACACTCGATCGCGCGTTCGTAGTCGAGGGCGCGCTCATAGCATTCGCCCGCCGCGAGGATCTGGCCGCCCTGACGATGGGCATCGGCGGCTTCGATCCATTTCTCCGCCTGCTCGAAGAGCGCGGCCGCGCGGCCGACCTCGCCCTGCTCGAGCCGCAGCTCGGCGGCGGCGACGAGGTCGCCAGCCGATTCGTAGAAGTCCGCCGCGCGCCCGGTCTCGCCCTCGGCCCGGTGCTGGGTGGCGAGGAGCCGGAAGCCGAGCTCCGCCTGACCGTCCCGCTCGAGGGCCCGCGCCACCGCCGGAAGGTCGCTCCGGAGATAGGGCTCGACCGCCGGCGGACAGCCCTTGAAGACCGCCTCGGCCTCGAGAACGTCGAGAGAGAGCCGCGAGGGCCGGAAGCTGTCGACGGAGAGCGGATGGTCGAAGACGCGATCGCCGCAGCCGATCAGCAGGCGGAACTCGCCCTTGGGCAGCAGGATCCGGATCTTGCCGTCGCCGGCGGTGCGCGGCTTGTCGATGAAGCCCGGCACGGTGACCTTGGCTTCGCCGGCGGGCCGGTCGCCCCAGACGACGTGCAGGTCGACGGGACAGGTCGACGGGTGCGCATCGAACTCCATGCGGACCGTGCGGCGATGACGCACGCGGAGCGGTTTCTCCTCGCGGATCTTGCCGAGGATCTCGTCGGTCTCGGGATCGACGAGCAGCCCGTCGACCACGAGGTGGTAGCGGCCGGTGAAGAGTCGCTGGAAGTGCGTCTCGCGCGACACCATGTGGTGTTCCTTGCGCGTGGACGCCCCGCCCTGCCGGATCTCCGCCTCGGTCGCCGGCTCCGGCACCGCGCGGCGTCCGTTCCGGATGCGGACCTGGAAGAGGCCGCGCAGCTCGTCCGGATAGGCGATCGTGACGGTCACGTCGCCGCGCTGGCGGAGCAGCACGAAGAGCGCGAGCAGGACCAGCAGGCCGCCGCCGGCGTAGAGGGCCAGGCGCAGCCCCGCCTCGGACTCGAGCCGAAGCGCGACGGGCAGCAGCCCTTTCTGCCAGGCGGCGGGCAGACGCTCGACGAGCGCGACCAGCCGCGGGTCGAAGCGATCCCAGCCCGGCTCGACCGGCGGCGGCTCGGGCCACGGGACCGCGCTCCCGCGCGGCCGGGCGAAGGAGACGACGCCGATCCCGGTCGAGAGGGCACGCGCCGCATCGCGCAACGCATCGGATTCCGGAGCATGCGGCGAGAGCGCGTCGACGACGGCGAGGGCCTCGACCAGGCGCCCTTCGCGCGCGTAGAAGCCGGCCAGCTCGTACCGGAAACGGATCTGATCCGAGGCACGGCCGGACGCGTCGAGGCCGCGTAGGAAGGCGCGCTCCGCGGCCAGGGCATCGCCCGCGCGCGCGTGATTGACGGCGAGCCCGTGCCAGATGTCGACGAGCACGACCTCGCCCGAGTCGATCACGCCCCCGTACGCCCGCGCCGCCGCGACGGCCTCTCCCGCGGCATCGAGGAGCCGCGCGGACTCGAGCGCGGCCTCCCGGAGGATCGGCGCGCGCCGCGTGCCGGGCGCGTCCCAGGCACCGACCAGGCCCCCGTCCCGCGCCACCAGCTCCGCCTCGAGCCGGTCGATCTCGGCGGAGCGCCGCGCCGCGTCCTGGGTGATCGCGACGTCCGCCCACGGCCCCACCGTCTCCGGCGCGCCGACGCCCAGCCGTCCGAGGCCCGGCTCGAGCCAGCGCCAGGGCCCCTCGATCTCGTCGGTCGCCGCCGCGGCAGCGCCGGCGGCCAGCGACCACGCCGTCGCCCACGCGGTCGCCACGGCGAACGCCCACGCGAACCGGCCCGCGTGGACGACGCGGGTCGAACGCGGCCGGGCTCCGGGTCGGGCGCTGCAGCGCGCTCCAGGGAGGCGCGCCGGCGCGAGCTGGCATCGGGGTTTCGGGATCGGCCGCACGCCGCCTCCACGTCCCAGTCGCCCCATCCGATCCCCGCGAACGCGGGCCACCTCCGGGGGGCCGAGGGGTTCGCGAGAGGATAGCGCGCAGCCCCTGCCCGTCCGTGGAGGATCCACCGGTGGGGTGGAAAACGGCAGTTCCCCGGGCAAACACCCGATTTTGTGCCGATTCCAGCGCGGCACGACGGGAGGCACTCGAAACCGGCCGGATTCCTCCCGATCGCGATGCGATCTGTGTAACCCTCTATACGGGCAATCAACCTCGGAACCCACGGGCGATGCTTTCCGAATCCACGGAGCCTGACGACAGCGAGCCGTTCGAACGGGACGAAGCCGGAACGACGACCGACCCGAATCGGGTCTCGGGGCGTTTCCTGACGGACCTGTTTCGCGTGCTGGATGGCCAGGACCTCCCTTCCCGCGAGCTGCTCGGCGACCTGCCGATCCCGCTCGGGGAGCACGGCGAGGTCCTCGGGACGGTCGAATGGGACCCCTTCGCCGAGTTCCTCCGCCGGCTCTCGCGCGCGGTCGGAGGGCCTTCCGAGCTCGCCCGGGTCGCCGCGCAGCTCGGGCCGATGAAGCCCGCGCGCGCGCTCGGCAGCCTGGCCGGCCTCGCCGCTTCACCGTGGACCCTCTACCGCGCGGCCGCCGGCTGGGCGCTCCGCCGCGCGATCCCCGCCGTCGAGACCGAGGTCACGCGCGCCGCGGACGGGCAGATCGAGATCCACGCCTGGATCGTCGAGGGCCAGCGCCCTTGCCCCGAGCTCTTCCACTTCGCCGCCGGCGCATCGCGTACGCTGCCCAGGGTGATCGGCCTCGGCGACGCCGTGGTCGTCGCGGACGTCCGCGAGCGGGAAGCCTTCTACCGGATCGCCGTGCCGCCCTCGCCGACGCTCTTTGCGCGCGTCGGCCGCGTGCTCCGCACGATCTTCTCGGCGGGCGACGTCCTGCGCTTCCTGGAGGCGCAGCAGCTCGAGCTGCACGCCAAGAACGAGCAGCTGCGCCGCGCCAACGCGGCACTCGCCGCGAGCGAGGAGCGCTACCGCGCCCTCGTCGACACCGCCGTCGACGTCCTCTGCGAGATCGACCGCGACGGACGCGTCGTCTACGTGAGCGCCTCCGTCGAGAGCCTGATCGGCTACGCACCGGAGCAGGTCACGGGCAGCCACTACCGACTCTGGACGCCGCGCACCTGGCACGACCGGATCGACGAGGTCGTCGAGGCGTTCTTCGAGCTCCCGGCCGGTCGCGCGACCCAGGAGATCGTGCGACTGCACAGCGCGAGCGGCGACGCCGTCTTTGCCGAGCTGACGGCGCGCACCTACGACACCTTCGAAGGCGAGCGACGGGTGGTCTGCATCTTCCGCGACGTGACCGAGAGAGGCGCAGGCGAGGACGCCTGCCGCGCCGAGGCGTGCGCGACGACCCCGGTCGCCCCAGGCCTCTCGGACGCGACGGCATCCGTCACTCCGACCAATCTCGCGGTCGCGCCCGCATCCGTCACTCCGACCGATCTCGCGGTCGCGCCGGCCTCCGCGGCGCCGACCGATCTCGCCGAAGTGATCGAACGCGCCCTGGGCGACACCCCGGCCCTCGACGTGGTCCTCGACGAGGGCGAAGCGCTCCCGCCGCTCGACGAAGAAAAGGCGGACGACTAGCGCGCGGCGCTCCTCGTCCGCCTCGCGCGGCGACGGCCCGCGGCGCTAGTCCGCTTCGCGTTCGATGTCCGCGCCGATCGCGCGGAGCTTCTCTTCGACGCGTTCGTAGCCGCGATCGACGAT
>JBCCZJ010000462.1:0-4342 GCA_039187915.1 Myxococcota bacterium | reverse complement strand
GCGGCGCTGCTCGAGGGCGCCGGGCTCGCGCCCGTCCCGAGCATCGGCTTCCTGCCCGCGGTCCTCGCGCTCTCGCTCTACAGCGTGTTGCCCATGCTCCGGAACACCGTGACGGGTCTGGCGGGCGTCGATCCGGCGCTCGTCGAGGCGGCGCGGGGCGTCGGCATGGACCCGCGCGAGGTGCTCTGGCAGGTCGAGCTTCCGCTCGCGCTGCCCACGATCGTCGCGGGGCTCCGGACCGCGACGGTCTGGGTCGTGGGCATGGCGACCCTCGCGACGCCGGTCGGCGGGACCAGTCTGGGCAACCCGATCTTCGCCGGTTTGCAAACGCGTAACTTATCGGCGGTACTTGTCGGGAGCGCGGCCGCGGCGGTCCTGGCGATCGTCCTCGATGCGATCGTGCGTCTGGCGGAGACGGGCTTCGAGGCCCGGTCGCGCGGCCGGGTCGCGAGCGCCTTCGGCCTGCTCAGCCTGATCGCGATCGTCGCGCTCGGGTTCGGGGCGCGGGGGGCGGCGGACGCGACGCGGGGGCCTTCGGTCACGATCGGTGCGAAGAGCTTCACCGAGCAGTACGTGCTCGCCCGGATCCTCGCCGGCGTCGCCGAGGGCGCGGGGGCGGGCACGGTCGAGGAGGTCCCGTCGCTCGGGTCGACCGTCGCCTTCGACGCGCTCGTCTCCGGCGATCTCGATCTCTACGTCGACTACACCGGCACGCTCTGGGCCACGATCCTGAAGCGCGCGCGCGCGGGAGAGGATCGGGCGACCGTCCTCGAAACGGTGCGAACGCGCCTCGCGGAAGATCACGGCGTGGTGCTCCTCGCCGCGCTGGGCTTCGAGAACACGTACTGCCTCGCGATGCGCGGCGAGGACGCGCGCGATCGGGGTGTCGCGCGCATCAGCGATCTCACGGAGATCGCCGGCGAGCTCGAGATCCTCGGCGATTTCGAGTTCTTCGAGCGTCCCGAATGGCGCGCGATCGAAGGACGCTATGCCCTGCGCTTCGCGACGGAGCGGGCGATGGATGCGGGTCTCATGTACGAGGCGCTCCGGACGCGGAACGGTGACGTGATCAGCGCCTATTCGACCGATGGCCGGATCGAGGCCGACGGGCTCGCCGTCCTCGAGGACGATCGCGGCGTGATCCCGCCTTACGACGCCGTCGTGCTCGCGAGCCGGGCGTTCGTCGAGCGGGCGCCGGGGATCGCCAGGGCGGTGCGGGCGCTCGGCGGCCGGATCGATGCCGGCGCCATGCGCCGGATGAACGCGCAGGTCGACCTCGAGGGCCGCGCGCCGGCGGCGGTCGCCGCGGCCTGGCTGGCCGCCTGCGCCGAGCAGCGGGGAAGCTGCGCGGCTCGCTGAGGCGCGGAGCGCCGGGCGCCGGGGCGCGCGCTGCCGGTCGCTTTCCGGTCGGTCCGGAGGGCGTTTCAGCCCCGAACGCGTCGGGTCGATGAGCGGACATGCTCTTCGATCTGCTCTTCGGACTCGTCCTGTTGGCCATGGCCGGCCTCGGCGCGTGGCGCGGCGCCGTCCCGTCGGGCGCGGGCCTCGTCGGCCTGCTCGGCGGCTATGGCGGCGGGCTGCTCGGCGCGGTCCACGGCGCCGGTTGGGTGGAGCGGACGCTCGTGGTGTCTCCGCTGCTGGCCCCCGCTGTCGCGGGCACGCTGGGCTTCGTGCTGGTGTGGCTCGTCGTGAGCAGCGCCGGGGATCTGCTCGTCGCCTGGGACGAGGAGCGGGTCGACGGCTTCGCGCGCGGTTCCTTCGACCGCGGTCTCGGCGGCGTCTTCGGGCTCGCGCGAGGCAGCCTCGTGGTCGTGCTGCTGGCGGTCCTCGTGAGTTGGCTGGATGCGGCACGCGATCTCGGCGCCGTCGAGGGCCTGGCTGCGCTGCCCGAAACCGAGTCCTCCGCGGTCACCGAAGCGACCGGCGACCTCGTGGAATCCGTCGTGTCGTCGGCGCTCTCGGATGCGGGGGCCGCGGGCGAGATCGCGGCCCGCATTGCCGCGCGCCCGGGCAAGACGCTCGGCAGCGTGCAGTCGATCCTCGAGGACCCGCGCATCGAGGGGCTCTTCTCGGATCGGCTCTTCTGGACGCTGATCCAGAACGACTCGATCGACTACGCGATGAACCGGCGCGCCATGCGCTCACTGATCCTCGACCCCGAGGTGCGCGGGCGCTTCGCGGATCTGGGGCTGGTCGAAGACGCGGCCCGTGAGGATCCGGAGGCCTTCAAGCGCACGCTCGCGACGGTCTTCTCGGACGTCGCGCCCAAGGTGGCGCGTCTCCATCGCGATCCCGAGATCCAGGCCCTCGCCGAGGACCCCGAGATCCAGCAGCTGGTCCAGTCCGGCGACACCCTCGCGCTGATCGCTCATCCGCGCATGAAGCGCATCGTCGACCGCGTCTCCCGCGAGCTCTGACCGCGGGCCCGCTCGCGCCCGCGTCCCGCGCGCCCCGATCCGTGGCACGACGCGCGTGACCGCAGACGCCACCGCGAAGAGAATCCGGGCGCCGAGCCACCCGAACCGATCAGAAGAGCGGGGTGTCGTCCCCGTCCGGCGCGTACGCCGAAATCTCGCAGCACAGGGAAATCTCCTGGGCGGCGGGGCGCTCGAAGCGCTTGGGCTGATCGGTCTGCTCGGCGGCGCCGAAGCTCGTCGCGGGTCGAATGATGCGTTCTTCCATGGTCGCCTTGTATAGCAATCTCCCGTTGCGTCCCGCATGCCCCGCAGGAAGGAATTCCGGGTGCGCGCGGTCCGGTCCTGCTGGATCGGCCGGCGCGCGCGAGGGCATGAGGGCGTTCCCGGTGTCACCCATCCAGGGCGGCGGCGCGCCCCGAGTCGCGGCGGCGGCGCGGGCTCAGCGCAGCAGGACGTCGCAGACTTCGCGCACCTTCTTCACGAGTCGGCCGAGCCCGTTGTCCGGCTGGATCCGGCGGCGGACGCCGACGAGCAGCCGCCGCTCGAGCGCGTAGCGCGTGAGCTTCGGGCGCGGTGCCGGGCGACCGGCCAGGTCGATCGCGTCGAGCTCGCGCACGATGGCGTCGCGCGAGAAGCCCCAGGTCTCGAGGTCCGCGTCCGCGAGCCGCGCCGTGATCTCGCGATAGAGCGTTACGCGTTCGGGCCGGCCCGTCGCGGCCTTGGCCCATTTCGAGAGGCTGTCGGTCGTCGGGCGACTTTGCTGCGCGACCGTCGTCGGGTCCCCGAGGCCGCGCGTCGAAGCCCCCTTGGCGTCCGGGGCGGCGCCGTAGTCCACCATCCCTGGCTCGAACTCGACCTTCAGGAATTCGCAGAGCTGGCGGGCACTTTCCTCGGGTTCCTGAACCAGATTCTCGTAGCGGACGCGGTGGAAGGGAACCGGCGCGTCCCGCACGAAGCGCGCGATCGCCGGGACGTAGCGCTCGAGCAGCGGGTTGTGTTCGTGGGCGACGGCGTCGTCGCCATCGAAGAAGGAGTCGACGTAGGACGACCAGACGGCGATCGGGTGACGGGTGAGGACGACGAATTTCGCCTCCGGGTAGAGCTTCGCCAGGAAGTCGAGCGAGAGCGCGTAGGCGGGGGTCTTGTCGAGCAGCAGACGCGCGCCCTCCGCGTTCTCGAACAGGCCCCCGTAGATCCGGTCCGTGTAGGCGCGCAGCGCGTCGAGATAAGCGGCCTCGCCGCCGGGCAGATCCGCCACCAGCGCGCGCGCAGCCGTCCGCGTGATGACCGGATCGTAGGGCGCTTCCTCGACCGCGTCGTAGTAGCCGAGGTGGGCGATCGGGGTGATCAGGTGGGGCTCTTCCGGCGCGAAGATCGCCGAGTGGGCGCCGAGCACGCGGGACAGGAGCGTCGAGCCCGAGCGCGGCGAGCCGATCAGGAAGACGAGCCGGTCCTGCATGGCCTCCAATCCTTCACGGATCAATCGAAGGGGCGGTGGCCCGCTCCAGGGGCCGCAGCGGCTCCGGTCCGTGGGCGGGCGAGGATACCGGAGTCAGAGGTGATCGCTGGCCAGGCCGAGGATCTTGCCCATCCGCTGCGCGTGAACCCGCAGCAGCGCGACGCCGAGCCGATGGCCGAGCCACGGTTTCATGCTGCGCAGATGACGGAAGGCGCCGGCGTCGAGCTCGAGCAGCTTGACGGCGGTGTTGGCCACGGCGCTCTCGGTGTGCGGGAGGTCCGCCAGCAGCGGAAGCCCGCCGAAGAGATCGCCCACCTGCAGCTGCGTGAGCGGGCGCTCGATCGCGTCGCGCACGCGGACCTGGAGGGTCACGCTTCCCTCGATGATCAGGAAGATCGAGTCGCTGTCGTTGCCGCGCTGGCCCTGGCGGTAGATCTGATCGCCCGGGTGGAGCGAGCGGGAACGG
>JBCCZJ010000461.1:0-4346 GCA_039187915.1 Myxococcota bacterium | reverse complement strand
TCCGCGCGCGAAGCCGAATCCGAGTCGGACGCACGCCAGACGGGCACGGCCACCGCGACGGCCGCCGCCGGCGTGCTGTCGTTGACCAACGCCGATCTCGGCGCCACGCAGATCGAGCTCGCCGCGCGGATCGCCGGGCCGCCGGACGTCGAGGAAGCGTCGGCGCCGCCGGACGCGGCGGCGACCGTCGAGCCCGAGCGATGGGGCACCCCGACGCCGGTCGCCGACGAAGTCTGGATCGGGAGCGACGCGCCGACCGACCGCGCCGCCGCCGCTGATCCGCCGCTCGACTTTTCGGCCTGCATGGAGCGGGCGATCCGAGGCGAGGTCGCCTTCGTTCCCGCGCGGCGCGTCTGCGAGGTTCTCTTTCCGGAGACCGCGAGCAGCGAGGTCGAGTAGCCGAGGGTTTCGCGCCGCCGCCCTCCCTTCAGGCGGGGGCGACGTGGCGCGGCGCCGCCGGACCGCCTCGACGAAGAGTCGGATCGGACCGCCGGCCCCGACGACCTGCGAAACAGAGGAGGGCGGCGCCCGCGATCCACAGGCCGCCTGCGCCGGCTTCGGGGACCGCGACCGCTTGCAGGTCGGCCGACGCCCAGGCCGGGTCGAGGTTGGACGCGTCCGATAGGAGCCGCGGCGGCGCGCCCGCGACGGAGAGCAAGAGCACGTCTTCGTCGTCGAAGGACAAGCCGTCGAGCTGCCCGGCCGAGTCGAAGGAGGCCGCGATCAAGCCAGGGGCCACCCAGTCGGCGGCGTCGAGGTCGAGCGACGGATCGAGTCCCTGGACCGTGCCTTCGAGGACGGAGTACCCGTTCGCGCCGTCGAAGCCGACGAGATCTTCGTCGCGGACGCGCAGCCCCTGGAAGTCGACCGACCGCGAGAAGGAGAGCACGAGGTCGCCGTTCGGGGCTTCATACACCGCGTCGATGTGCGTGCCGGCCGGCAGGCCTTGGGCGGAACCGTCGAATCGGAGGGTGTCGCCGGCAGGCCTTGGGCGGAACCGTCGAATCGGAGGGTGTCGCCGAGCGTGCTCGAGCGCTCCACGACGTCCTCCGGATGGGCTTCGAGACCGCCCGGGAGCTGGATCGATGCGCCCGCGGTGAAGAGGATCCGTCCGCCCGCGAGGCGATCGAAGGCCTCGATCGGCGCGCGACCGTCGGGGCCGTCGAGGTCGATTTCCGGCGGCGCGTCGGCCGCCTGGTCGGCGATGATCTCGTCCTGTCGGAACGTGGCGCCGCTGAGATCGAGCGTGACGTTCGAAGCCCGCAGCAGCGGGAGCTGCGCGTATGACGGCTGCGCGGCCGTCCCGGCAAACAGAAGCAGGACCGCGATCGCAGACCGGCCGACCAGGCTCGTCGCAGGCATCGTCCGAGCGCTCTTCATGATCCATCTCCTCACGGACAGGCGCCGTTGTCGCAGAGATTGCCGTCGAGGGCGACGCCGCCGACGACGGTCACGGGACTCGATGCGGTCGACGTGATCACGTTCCGCGCGTAGCCCGCCGAGGCGTTCAAGAACAGGTTCCGGGTTTCGTTCGCCTGGAGCACGTTGCGGGTGACGAGAGCCCCGTCGCTCGCTCGAATGCCGTTCCCCGCGTTCTCTACGGCCGTGTTGGCGTGGATCACGTTGCCTCCGAAGAGGCCGCTCAGGCCGTCTCCGCCGTTCGTCTGGCTCGCGTTCCCGATCAGCACCGCCGCGAAGTCGCCTTCGATGCCGGCTTCCGCGTTCCGGTGGGTCAGGCTGTCGACGACGACCGCGCTGTGCCCGAGGTCGATGCCCGCGCCGTCGTTCTCGAGGGCGTGGACCGATCGGGCGATGCAGCGGTCGCTCCCGATGACCCCGCCGCGGCCGTTTCGGCGGAGGCGGAGATCGAAGACGCGCGAGGCGTCGCCGAGACGGACGCCGTAGTCGGCGAAGCCTCGGATCGTCCCGCCATGGATCGCCGTGCGCTGTCGGCCCGTGGCGTCGATTCCGCTCCCGCTGCCGCTCGAACAGCCGAAGGTCTCTCCCGACCCCGAACAGAGGGCGGGTCCCTCGATCTGGAAGCCCGCGAGATCGATCGTCACGCCGTCCGCCAGGACGCGCAGCGCGCTCTCGTTTACATCCGACGTCGCGAGGTTGCCGGTCAACACGTAGCTACCGGGCCGATCCAGCGTGACGGGGAAGCCCGGCGCATCTCCGGGCGTGACCCCTCCGATCGCCGCGTCGACCTGGTTGATCTCGATTCGGCCCTCGGCCCCCGCGAACGCGGGCGCTGCGAGCGAGATCAGGCCGACGGTGACCGGGGTTCCGAGGCTTCGCATCAAGGACATGACAGGTTCCCTTCGCAGACGTTGGAGGCGACGTCGCCGCCGGTCACGGTGATCGTGATGCCGCCGTTCGCGCGCACGTTGTTGTACCCGTAGGCGGCGCCCAGGACGACGCTGAGACCGTTGCCGCCGTTCGCCCGGATCGAGTTCGAGATCGCGAGGACCCCGTCTCCGATCAACATTCCGTCGCCCCCGTTGTCGACGACGGCGTTGTGCTCGACGAGCCCACCACTCAGGCCCGAGTTGGCCAGCGAGATCCCGCGCCCGCCGTTCTGCCAGAGGCTGTTCCCGACGATCCGAGTCCCCTGCGCCGCTTGAATTCCGTTGGTCCCGTTCCCCGAGGCCACGTTGTGGAGCAGGTTCGACCGGCGCCCGGGAGACAATCCCGCGAAGCCGTTGCGGAACGCGACGCAGCCCTGGACCTCGCCGTCGCCGGACGAAGAGAGGCCGTGTATGGCGTTCTCCGTGAGGAAGAGATCGATCGCGCGGAAGCCGCTCGCAAACGAGGCGCCATTGCTCGAGAAGCCGCGAAGGGTCCCGTTTCGGACGACGACGTTCTCCTGCGTCGCGAACACGCCGTTCGCACTCCCGATGGGTCCGCAGTCGAGCGTCTCGCCCTCGCCCGTACAGACGTTGGGTCCCTCGATCGAGAAGCCATTCAGATCCAGGACGACGTCGGGGGCGTCGACCCGGATGGCGCTGATCCCAGGCGACGACACGACGAGATTGCTCGTGAGTCGATAGCGACCGGACCGACCGATCGTGACGGGAAAGCCGGGGGCGTCGCCCGGGACGACCGAGCCGGCGAGGGCGCGGATCTGGTGGATCTCGATCGCCCCGTCCTCCGCCGCCGCGCCGCCCGCGACCATTCCCACGACCGCCGAGAGCGCGGCCGAGCGGCGACGTCGCGCTTCGCGGCGCAGCGAACGCCTCGCGCCTCTCCGCATCGAATCCATCCGAATCATGCTCGACCTCCTCGCACCCTGGCTCCGGCTACAAAGCAGGAATCGACGGGGCACGCGGAATCGGATCAGATCGGGGATGGAATCTCCGATTTTCGGGTGGCCGGGTCCTGTGAGCGGACGCCTTCCGGCTGTCTGTCGCCGCGCGGAGACGGATCCGGCACGAAGCGGCCGGCCCGCGTGGGGCCGGAACGGGGCGGGATCGCGCCGCTCGTCGGGTCGCGCGAGCGATCCAGCGAGTTCCGATAAGCTCCCCGCTCGAACTTCGCCCCGACGCGCGCGGCGCGCGGGGCCCCGAGGAGGCTTCCCTTGCATCGCTCCATCGCACTCGTCCTTCTTCTCGTGTCGGCGTCCATCGGCTGCACGCAGGAAACGCAGAACCAGCTCGGGCGAGCGGTCCAGAACTGGACGGGGACCGACGGCATGCTCGAGATCTACGCCGGCGACAAGCTGGTCAAGCGGTTTCTCAAGATCGACAAGCTGACGACCGCCTCGGGCACCCGCGACGGCACGGCCCGCCCCTATCGTTTCGGCTACGGCGTCCTCGACGCGAACCTGAACGGCGTCGCCGATCCCGATGAGTCGAAGGTCTACTTCGAGTTCAGCGACTACTCGACTTCGTACGTCTTCCACGAGTCGCCCGACTAGACGCTCCGCCCTTCGCGCGGATCGTCGCCGAAGGGGAAGGGGGCAGAAGCCTGTCGTGATCGTGGTCCCACTGCTCGCGCGGCGTGTTCGGGGTATTCGCTCCAGCAACTCGGAGAGGATCTCCCGAGCGCGATGGCGGACGGATTTCGATCTGCAAGGTACGAGCGGCTCCACGAAGATTCTCCCGGGCGACGCGCGTTACCGGTGAACTCAACGTCCGTATCGGCCGAGTAGCGGGCTCATGAGCTCGCTCATTCGCATCCTAGTCGTCGACGATCAACGCAGCGTGACCGCGGCCGTACGCTCTATGCTGCGTTGATCGTCGACGACTAGGATGCGAATGAGCGAGCTCATGAGCCCGCTACTCGGCCGATACGGACGTTGAGTTCACCGGTAACGCGCGTCGCCCGGGAGAATCTTCGTGGAGCCG
>JBCCZJ010000460.1:0-4363 GCA_039187915.1 Myxococcota bacterium | reverse complement strand
GGCCGCCGCGCGCCGCCGACCCGGGGAGATCGAAGGAGCGCGCGCGGTCACGACCCGCCGCCCTCCGAGTAGTACTCGAAGTCGACCAGGTTCTCTTCCATGTAGCTCCGCAGGCGCTTCACGAGCTTGGCCTCGAGCTGACGGACGCGCTCGCGAGACACGGCGAACTCCTCGCCGAGATCCGCGAGGGTCCGAGGCTCCTCGGCGAGAATCCGCTCGTCGAGGATCTGGCGATCGCGATCCTCGAGGCTCTCGGCGAACTCGCCGATCTTCTCGAGGAAGACCTCGCGCAGCTCGGCGGCGCCGACCGTCGCCTCGCTGCTCACGCCGGGCGCGATCATGCGGTCGCCGAAGGTCATCCCGTCGCTCTCGTCGCTCCGCACGGGCGCGTCGAACGAGACGTCGGGACGGGAGAGCCGTGCCTCCATGTCGATCACGTCGTCTTCGGAGACCTCGAGCCGTTCGGCCAGCAGCCGCGGCTCGACCTCGTAGCCCTGGCGTTCGAGCTCGCGCTTCTCCTTGTTCAGACGGAAGAAGAGCTTGCGCGAGGCGCGGGTCGTCCCCAGCCGGACGCTCCGCATGTTGTCGAGGATGTACTTCAGGATGTACGCGCGAATCCAATAGACCGCGTAGGACGAGAGCTTCACGCCCTGGTAGGGGTCGAAGCGCTGGACCGCTTCCATCAGGCCGACGTTGCCTTCCTGGATCAGGTCGAGCGTGTTCGTCCAGGCGCGGCGGTACTCCATCGAGATCTTCACCACGAGCCGGAGATTCGCGAGCACGAGCTGCTTGGCGGCCTCGACGTCCCCTTCTTCGACCCACTTGACCGCGAGCGCGTGCTCCTCCTCGCGCGAGATCGGCGCGTGGTGACGGAGCTGGGACATGTAGGCGGTGAGGGCGCTCGCCTGGGAGACGCCGGGCGCCTTCGGATCCGCCGGAATCGGCAGGATCGCTTCGCCGCTCCCCGAGTCCGCCTCGTCGCGGCCGTCACCGTCCGAGGTGCCGTCGGTCGGAACGGCGGACACCACAATCGTGTCCGCGTCGTCGTCCGCCTGCTCCCGCGCGAGGGCCTCGATCTCGATGGCTTCCGCCTCGATCACCGCGTCCGCGCTGATCTCGGGCGCGCCCTCTTCGTCGGGGGCGGCGGGTTCGATTTCGGGTTCGACGGTTCGGGGGGCCATGATCTCGTTAAGGCGGAGTCTAGCAGAGCGAAGGCTCTCCGAAGCGGAACCGTCCCGTCCGCGCGCCCTCGCCGGACGGGCGTCGCGCCGTCCGGACGCGAACGGGCGTTCGTTCGCTCGGGCGCGCGCTACTCCGCGCGGGCGCGGACCCATTCGGTGAGCATGCGGACGCCCACGCCGGTGCCGCCGCCGATGTGGAGCGGAGTCTGGACGTTCGTCATGCCCGAGCCGGCGATGTCGAGATGGATCCACGGCGTGTCGCCGACGAAGCCCTGGAGGAAGGCGCCGGCCGTCGAGACGCCGCCGCTCGGCCCGCCCGAGTTCTTCCAGTCCGCGACCTTCGACCGCATCGCCTTGGTGTGCGCATCGAGCAGCGGCATCGGCCAGACCGTCTCGCCCACGGCATCACCCGCGGCCTGGAGCTCCGCCAGCACGGTGTCGTCGTTGCCGAGCCCCGCCGTCGCATGCGGCCCGAAGGCCATCATCGCGGCGCCGGTCAGCGTCGCGATGTCGATCATCGCGTCCGGCGCGAAGGTCTTGACCGCGTGATCGAGGGCATCCGCCATCACGAGGCGCCCCTCGGCGTCGGTGTTCACGATCTCGATCGTCTGACCCGAGGCGGACTCGATGATGTCGCTCGGTCGGTAGGCCATGTGGCTCGGCATGTTCTCGGCGGCGGCGAGGATCCCGACCACGTGGATCGGCAGATCGAGCAGCGCGATCGCCTTCATGGCGCCGAAGACCGAGGCGGCGCCGGACATGTCGTGCTTCATCTCCAGCATGCCGCCGGCCGACTTGAGGGAGAGGCCGCCGGAGTCGAAGGTGATGCCCTTGCCGATCATGGCGATCGTGCCCTTGCGCTTGCGCGCCGCGGTCGCGCCGTGCTCGAGGACGACCATGCGCGGGGGGCGGAGACTGCCCTGGCCGACGGCCAGGATCGCGCCCATGCCCCGCTTCTCCATCTCGGCGACGTTCATGATCGAGCACTTGAGGCCGACCTGCCGCGCCATCTTGCGCGCTTCGCGCGCGAGCGTCTCGGGGTAGATCGAGTTCGGCGGCTCGTTCGAGAGATCGCGGGCGATCAGCTGGCACTCGGCGATCTGGGTCGCGCGTTTCGTCTCGGCGCGCAGACCGGCGAGCCCCTTCAGCTTGCGCACGGTAACGATCCGCAGCCGCTTCGCCGCGGCCTTCTTCTTCTGGCGCCCGCCCGACTTGTAGGCGTCGAACGTGTAGGCGCCGAGGAGGGCGCCCTCGGCGATCAGCGGCACCGCCTTCTCCGGCGCGAGCCCCGCGCCGGGGGGAAGCACGAGGACCACGCGCCCACGGCCTTCGCGATTGGCCTCGCGGCCGACGCGCCCGCCGAACTCGCGCAGTCGTCCCTCGTCGATCCCGTCCCCTTCTCCGAGACCGAGGAAGACGACGCGGACGATGTCGCCGTCCTGCGGGCCGTAGATCGGCAGTCGGTCGCCGACGGCGGCGCCGAAGTCACCGCTCGCGATCGCGTCCGAGAGGCGTCCGCCCATGCGTCGATCGAGCCCCGACAGGCCCTGGGGCAGCGTGGTCGGCGTCTCGCCCCGGCGCGTGATCGGGATCACCACCGTGTCGGCTTTGACGTCCCCGGCTCCGCCGGCGTCGATCTGGATTCGCATGGTCATGGGTTCGCTTCTCCCCTAATTTTCGCGGCACCGTGGTACGGGGCTCGGTGTCCTTCGGACCTGTTCGGCGTGCGCGCGGTGTGCGGTCTGACTGTTGGCTGGCGGTGTCCCGGTCGCGGACGGACGACGCACTGGCTTGGTTTCTGGCGGCGGCCACGGGTTCGAGGCGAGCGCCTCGAGCCCGGGGTTGTTAGGGGGGTGTCGCCATGAGTTTCGACCTGATCGACCTGATCCTGCAGGCCGGTCTGATCGTCAAGCTCGTCCTTCTCGTTCTGCTCGTCTTTTCCCTGATCTCGCTCACGATCATCGTCGTGAAGTGGTGGGAACTCCGCGCTGCCGATCAGGATAGCGAGGCCTTCCTCGAGGTCTATCGACGCGAGGGGTTCGGAGAGGCCTTCGACGCCGCGCGTCACCTCGATCGGAGTCCGCTGGCCGTCGTCTTCCTGACGACCGGCGGCGAGCTGCAGGCCGCGCGCGAACGCAACGCGGGCGATCGCTCCCGAGAGAAGCTGGTCACCCAGCTCGAGCGCTCGATCGCCTGGAACGCGACCGCCCAGGTGCGTCGCCTCGAACGCGGCATGCCCTTTCTCGCGACGACCGGCAGCGCCACCCCCTTCATCGGCCTCTTCGGGACCGTCGTCGGCATCATCGCCGCTTTCCAGTCGATCGGCGAGGCGGGCCAGGCCTCCCTCGCCGTCGTCGGCCCCGGGATCGCCGAAGCCCTGGTCGCGACCGCCGTCGGACTGCTCGCCGCGATCCCCGCGACGATCGCCTACAACGCCTTCGGCGGTCGGATCGACGGGCTGCTCGCGATGCTCGAACGGTTCACGAACCAGTTCGAGGAAGACGTCGGCCGCTTCGTCCAGGCGAGCCCGCCGACCGCCTCGGCCCCGGTCGCCGGGCAGGACTGAGGCGGCGCGATGGGGGTGCAGCTGTCTCGATCCGGGGGGCGCAGGGGCAACGGCGAGATCAACGTCACGCCCTTCGTCGACGTGGTGCTCGTGCTGCTCATCATCTTCATGGTGACGGCGCCGCTCATGCTGCAGGGCATGGACGTGAACCTGCCCGAGACGTCCACGCAGCCGATCCGGATGCCGAACGCGCCGCTCGTCCTGACCGTGACGAAGGACGGCCAGTATTCGCTCGCGCGGAAGATCGTTCCGATCGAGGGGCTGCAGGCGAAGCTCGAGGCGGTCTTCGAAGCGCGCGGCTCGAAGGAGGTCTTCCTGCGCGCGGACGAAGCGGCTCCCTACGGTGTGGTCGTCGAGGCGATGGCCGCGGCGCGGCGCGCCGGCGCGACCCGGCTCGGGATCGTGACCGAGGAAGAAAGTTGACCGCGGACTTCGCGGCCTGGCACGACGAGCATCTGCTCGACCACCGCAGGCGGCTGCGGACCGCGATCTGCGTGTCGCTCGCGATCCATGGTCTAATGTTGGTGCTCTTCGCGGCGGCGCCCCCGGCGCCCGTCGTCGAGCTGCCCGAGTACGTGGCCGTCGACCTGGTCGCCGCGCCCCCGGCGCGCCCGAG
>JBCCZJ010000459.1:0-4375 GCA_039187915.1 Myxococcota bacterium | reverse complement strand
CGGCCGAAGGGCTGGAAGCAGCTCCTCTCAGCGGACTCGATCATGAACGTCGCTGCGTTGATGCTGCTCTTCTCGGTCGTCCTGGCGCCCTCGGCTTCGAGCGGTGCCCGCTATTCGATTGCTACGGCGCTGCTGCTCGGCGTCGCCGCGTTGAGCTTCGTCGAGGGCGTCTTTGGCGGAACAGCTCGGCACGAGGACTAGCGGACGAAGCCAATCTGGCGTCGGCGGGCGCGCGATGCGCAGGCGATCGAGGAGCACGGCGACGATGAAGACCCTGCCGGACGCCGCGCAGGCGTACAAGCGGACGCCCGAGTTCACGGAGACGACCGTGCCCGCCGGACTCGAGCGGCGGCACGATACGAAGGCGGGGGTCTGGGGGCGGATCCGCGTTCTCGAGGGCCGGCTGCGTTACCGGATCCTGGAGCCCGACGTCGAGGAGCACGTCCTCGAGCCCGGCCTCGATGGCATCGTCGAGCCGCAGGTTCCCCATCACCTCGAGATGCTGGGTCCGGTCCGTTTTTTCGTGGAGTTTCTTCGCGAGAAGGACGGGTCGTGATTCGTCGACGCGAACCTCAGGCGGCGCGAGGTCCGCAACGCGTCGATCGAAGCGGTCGCCGGAAGCGGGGCGCTCGGTCTTCCCCGCTTCCCTGACGGCGGCGACAGACGTCGAGCGCGTCCGATTGATCGCGAAGGGTGGCGCGGAGCCGCACACCGGACGATGATCGCGGGGCCCGTAGGAGGATCGCGTCCATGGTCGGTTATGTCTGTATCGGTGCCAGTGATTTCGAGAAGAGCGTTGCGTGGTACGAGGCGCTCCTCGGTCCGATCGGCGCGAAGCGCCTGATGGAGTTCGAGGGCTTCGTCCTGATCGGTCGCTCGATGGACACCGCCTCGGTCGCGGTCGTCCGGCCCTTCGACGGGAAGCCCCAGAGCGCCGGCAACGGCATGATGGTCGCGCTCCAGCTCGAAACCAAGGAAGACGTCGACGGGATCTACGAGCGGGCGCTCGCCTCGGGCGGCTCCGACGAGGGACCGCCCGGCAATCGGGGCGACATCTTCTACGCCGGCTATTTCCGAGACATCGACGGCAACAAGCTGAACGCATTCTGCGGAGTGTCCTGAAGGCCGGGTCGGGGGCAGCCCGCAGGCGGACGGACGAGCATGGCGAGACGTCGCGACGACGAGAGAGGGAAGGCTGCGGCGCGCGCGGCGACGCGTTTCCCGCCGGATCGGGCGGAGCTCGCGCGCTGCCCCGTCTGCCTGGCGTCGACGATCACGACCGTGGCGCGCCTGCGGCTCTATCTCGGCTCCAAGGAGCGCTGTGGCGACTGCATGGCCGGGTGGAAATTCACCTGGGCGCGTTGGCTCTATCACCTCCCGATCGCGGCGACGTTCCTCGTCGTGCTCGGCGCCTACCATCTCGTCGGAATCGCGCTCGACGGCTTCGTCGTGATCGTGGCCGTCTTCCTCGCCGCGCTCGTCGCGCCGCTCTTGCTGCCGATCGAGGCCCGGGTCGGCGATCGCCTCACGAACCATGCGATCCGACGGCAGGAAAAGAAGGAAGACGAGCAGGTTGCGGCGGAAGGGTCCGCATGAGCGAGGCGAGCCGGATTCATGCGTGAGCTCCTGGAAGAAGCGCTGGCGGAGGCCCGCGTCGTCTCGATCGATCGCGAAGGCTTCGAGGAGGTCGGCGAGCTCGGCTACGTCGTCGCCGTCGGCGAGTCGCTCTTCGTCCTGCTGCAGGTCTCGGATGCCATGCGCTTCAACGGCTTCTCCGTCCTCCGGACCAGCGACGTGAGCGATATCGAGATCCCCCATGCCCACGCCGACTTCGTCGAGTCGGCGCTTCGCCTGCGCGACGAGTCCGTCGCGGAGCCGCCGCCGATCGATCTCGCGAGCATGAAGACGGCGATCCGGAGCGCCGGTCGGGTCGGAGAGATCGTCACGCTCCACACCGAGACGACGGAGCCCGGTCTCTGCAAGATCGGCCGGATCCGGACCGTCGACGACGCGGTCGCGAGCCTGGTCGCGCTCGATCCCGACGCGGAGTGGGACGACGAGGTCACGACCGTCGCGGTCGACGAGGTGACCCGGGTCGACGTCGGAGGCGCTTACGAAGAAGCGCTGCTCCTCGTCGGCGGTCCGTGCCCGGTCCCGATCCTGCGGCCGGTGGACTGACGGGTGGCGGAACGGAGCGCACGACGGAGCCCGGCGTTCGCGGAGGAGCGGGGGCGATGGAGTCCGTCCTGAACCCGCTCGCGTTCGCGACCCTGCTGACGGCGCTCTATGTCCTGCGTTTCCGCGGGTGGAAGCGGCCGCTCGCGGTCGTCGGCTACTTCGTGTTCTTCGCGGCGCTCGAGATCGGCGCGACCCGGATGCTGCCGCCCGGGGCGTTCGGGAGCGGCCTCGGCATTCTATGTCTGGCGCTCTCGGTCCCCGTGCTCGTGGCGGCGTGGTTCGTCTGGCGACTGGAAAAGCGCCAGGGCGAGCTCGGCGAATAGCATGGGCGAGATCCTCGACGGCGGCTGTCATTGCGGCGCCTTCCGGTTCCGGGTCCGGATCGAGCGACGCGAGCACTTCGTCTGCAACTGCTCGGTCTGCCACGCGAAGGGCATGCGCGGGCTCATCGTCGAGGCAGCGGCCTTCGAGATCGTTCGGGGCGAGGACGCGCTCGACACCTACCGGTTCAACACGGGCACCGCGCGGCACCGCTTCTGCCGGATCTGCGGAATCCACCCCTTCAGCCACCCCCGCTCGCATCCGGAGGGCATCGACGTGAACGTGCGCTGTCTCGACGAATGGCAGGGCGAGGACGATCCGCGCTGGAAGGCGATCCCCTTCGACGGTCAGAACTGGGAATCGAACGTCGAGACCATCCGCTAGTCGCCGCACACGCCCGGCAACGTCTCGGAGGCGGGAACGCCGTCCTCGGGGACCGGCGAGTGGTTTCGGCGGTTCCCCGCGACGATCCGGAGCGGGACCGGGTCCTGCGGCGTGGGCGTGGCCCGCTTGTCCAGCGCCTGCGACCGCGTCACCTTCGCGGAAGAAGCCGGTCTTCGCCGAACGGAGTCCGCGAGGAGTCGCCCATGCGCGAAACGAACGCCCGCCTCGAGACGAGTCACCTGATCCTCCACTGCGCAGACACGGAGGCGACTCTCGAGTTCTGGTGTCAAGGGCTCGGGGGCGAACTCGAGCAGGACGAGGAGCTGGCTTCGCCCGCGCTCGACGCGATCTTCGGGCGTGAGGGCGTGCGGATCCGCGACACTTTCATCCGCGTGGGCGGGCTCCGGATCCATACGATCGAGACCCTCGACGAGAAGCGGACCCGCGCGCCGCTCGCCGCCTTCGAGAAGCCGCTCGGCCTCTCGGGCCTCTCGTTCCGCGTGCCCGACCTCGACGCCGCGCACGCGCGCGCCACGGCGGAGGGGCGCCGCCCGACGGAGATCCACGCCTTCTCGGAGCTCGAAACGCCGGTCCGGATGTTCTTCCTCGAGGATCCCGACGGGCTACGCGTGGAGATGATCGAAGACGGACAGTGAAAGGGGCTTTCGCGTCGACTGACGGAACGTCGGATGCCGTTTCCGGGAAATCCCTCCGCTGACGCACGAGCGTGTCGCTTCTTGACGCCGTCTCAGTTCGGCGGCCGAACCGATTTGGTTCCACGGCCCGGACGGATGCTGTTAGGTTGGAATCAGGAGCCGGGGTCCACGGCGCGCCTCGCGAGGCAGCGCGTCCGCCCGGTCTCTCGGGAGGATCCGCATGCGTCTTCGACTGCTCGCCTTCTTGCCCGTGGCCGGTCTGATCACCTTCCTCTTGCTGCTGAGCGCCTCTTCGCTGGTCTCCGCGCTCGAGCGTTCGGTGGTGCCGGACGAGATTCCGGGGCCGATGCGGATCACGAAGTACGAGACGGTCTGCGAGGGACTCTTCCGGGAGCTGCACGCGCTCTCGCACGAGGTGGCGGCGTGTACCGGGCAGTCCGCCTGCGTGGACTCGCCGCTGCTCTGCCCGGCTGCACTCGACGACGAGATCGACCATACCTATCGCCGTCTCCGGACGGCGCTGCACGAGCAGTGCGACTTTCCGCTCCGGTTGATCGACTACGCCTGGCAGGGACCGAGCGATTCGATCGCTCAGCGCACGGCCATGCTCGAGTCGACCCGCCCGCACGCGGCGCACGGCGAGCCGAGCCTCTTCGTCGACGCGACCTGCGGCGAGCGGCACGACTGGCTCGAGGCCGCGGCGAGCGGCGAGGCGGAGCCCGCGCGGTTCTACTTCTGAACGCCGCGGCGCTCGCCGGGGGCCGCGGGCGTTCTCCTGCGATCGCGGCGCTCTCCTGGGGCCGCGGCTCGCCGGGGGTCGCGCGCGCTTTCCTGGG
>JBCCZJ010000458.1:0-4395 GCA_039187915.1 Myxococcota bacterium | reverse complement strand
GCGCGGAGCTCTCCGCGATTCCGTCCGATCGGCCGCGCGCGGAGCTCTCCGCGATTCCGTCCGATCGGCCGCGCGCGGAGCTCTCCGCGATTCCGTCCGATCGGCCGCGCGCGGAGCTCTCCGCGATTCCGCCCGATCCGCCGGTCGCGGCGCTGCGGGCCCGGGCGCTCGCGCTCGCCGGGCTCGATCCAGCGCGGGATCAAGCGCTGCGTGCCGGGCTCGCGCGACGGGGATGGTGGCCCGACGTCGGACTCCAGTTCGGTGCGGACCTCGATCGGGACGATCGTCGCTTCGACGATCAGACCTTTTCGTCCGGGGACACCCGACGTCTCTTCGATCGCACCCGGGATCGCGGCGCGCATTTCGAAGCGGTGCTCCAGCTGGACTGGGCGCTCGGCGAGATCGCCTATCCGGAAGACGCCGTCGACCTGTCGCGGGAGCTCCGGCAGGTCCTCGCGCTTCGCGACGACGTGACGGACGAGATCCATCAGCTCTATTTCGAACGCGCTCGGATTCGCGCGCGCCTTGCGGCGGGCGGTCCCTTCGAACCCGGCGAGCCGGCGAGGCTGCGTCTGCGAGCGGAAGAGCTCGCGGCCGGGCTCGACGCCTGGACCGGAGGCTGGCTCTCGGAGTGGCATCGGCGTCGGTCGGCGCTCTCGCCTCCGTCCGATCGAACATCTTCATCCCCCGACCCGGGTCCCCCCTTGTGAGGTTGAACTCTCGAATGAACCAACGATGTCTCTCTCGAACGAGCGGCGCGCCCGGTCTGGGCGCCGCCTTCTTTTTTCTCTTCTACGCGCTCGCCGCGCCGGCATCGGCGCTGGCGGCGGTCTTCCTCTCGGAGGTGTACTACGACGCGCCGGGCAGCGACGACGGCGCCGTCTTCGTCGAACTCGCAGGACCGGCGGGTTTCGTGCTCGACGGCTGGGTGGTGGAAGGCGTGAACGGCAGCAATGGAGCGGTCGGCCCGTCGATCGTACTCGACGGCGCGATCGGGAGCGGGGGGCTCTTCGTCCTCGCCGATCGCATCTCCGACGGCACGACGACGGTCGCGAACGCGAGTCAACTCGCGAACTTCGACTTCCAGAACGGGCCGGACAGCGTCGTGCTCCGAGATTCGGCGGCGCAGGTTCGGGACGCGCTCGGCTACGGCGTGTTCGCCCCGGACGAAGTCTTCGCCGGGGAGGGTGCGGCGGCACCGGACGGGGCCGCGGGCGAGAGCCTCGCGCGGCGATTCGCGAACGTCGACACGGACGACAACGCCGCCGACTACGTGCTCGGGACGCCTTCGCCCGGAGCCGCGCCGTTCGCCGTCGTACCGGAGCCCGGTGCGGCGCTCCTGCTCGGGCTCGGACTCGCGGGCCTCGCGCGCGTCGAGCCTCGCGCGGGTTCGTCGCGCAGGGCGGACGGGTCGGCCATGGGCCGTTAGTCTCTGTGCGCGCGGTCGGGGCCGGTCCCCGATCGCGCGCCTACCCGCCAAATCGCGAGGGAACGACGATGGCCAAGAAGGTCGACTGGTACTACTTCCGCAAGGGTTGAACGAGCTGCACCAAAGCGTCCAAGTTTCTGGACGCCAAGAAGATCGAGGTCAAGGAAGAGATCCCGGCGAGCCGCAAGCTCGGCGCGAGCGACGCCAAGGCGATCGCGAAGGCGTCCTCGAAGGTCTACGTCGCCAAGGGCAAGAAGCTCGACGTGTTCGACATGAAGTCGGCCAAGCTCGGGGAAGTCGCCGAGAAGATGCTCGGCCCGACCGGGAACCTGCGGGCGCCGACGATGCGGATCGGGAAGACGACCGTCGTCGGTTTCAACGAGGACGCGTTCTCCGACGTCTTGCTCTAAGCCGGGCGCGGCGCGGCGGTCGGGCGGCGGATCGAGAGGAGCGGGGGTGAATGCCCTCGCCGTGGTCGGGCGAATCCGACCGTCGGGTCGGCCCCGGGGCGGGGCCTTTCAGATTCCACCGCGGCGACCCGATAGGGAAAGGACCTGCGTCCGACCTTCCGGTCGCGGGGACGTTCGGCCGTGGCCGCGGTCGGACGAGGATCACGAGACGTGTGCGCCGGGCCGGCGGCGTCGAATCGAATGGGGGCGTCGACTCGCGATGCTGTCGGGCTTCAACACGAACTTCCGCTACCGGGGCGTGCTCTTCCACGTCCAGACGGAGGATTCGGGATTGGAGAACCCGCATGTGATCACCCACCTCTTCCACGGTGGGAACATCATGGCCAGCGAGAAGCGCGACTACTCGGAGTTCCTCGGCGAGAAGGACGGGGAGGTCCTCGAGGACGCCGTCCGCAAGCTCATGGAAGGCCTCCACAAGTCGATGCTCAAGCAGCTGTCGCGCGGCGAGCACGACGCCGCGATCGAGCAGCGCATGGGCTCCGACGTGTTCCGCGCCGAGGCGCCCACGCCGGCCGCGGATCCGCCGTCGGTGACCGAAGAGGAGCGTCCGCCCGCAGCGGCCTCGGCCGAAGCACCGGCCGCCGGTGCGGACGTGCCACCGGTCGCCGAGCCCACCCGGATCGAGCCCACCGACCTGCCGGAGTCCGCCGAGGGCGATCCGTCGTCCCGCCTGTCGCGCGTCTTCGGTGACCGCGTCGTCAGCGAGAAGCCCCTCGACGAAGTCGTGCTCGACTACCTGGTCGAGAACGCGCGCAAGCGGAAGCGTTCGTCGAAGTAGGACGCTTCACGCCGTGCCGTTCCAGAGCGAAACGGGCCGCAGCGCAGGTTCTGTGCGACCCTCGCCGCGTCCATCCGGGACGCGCACCCCCCGCAGACCCATCGAGCGAGCGCGCCTTGAGACGCAGGGTGACGAATCCGGCCGGTGAGCCGCCGGTCCGCATGTACCACGTATCGAAGTCGTACATGGCGGGGCAGTACGCGTTGCACGACGTATCCCTCGAGGTCCGTCGCGGCGAGTTCGTGTTCCTGACCGGTGCTTCGGGCGCGGGCAAGACGACGCTGCTCGAGCTGATCTTCGCGGCGACCGAGCCGTCGGAGGGTCAGATCCTCGTGCTCGGACGGAACGTCGCGCGGCTGGGCGCGGGGGCGGTGCCCGCGCTGCGTCGGCGCGTCGGCGTCGTGTTCCAGGACTTCAAGCTCCTCGACGACCGCACGGTCGAAGAGAACGTGCGGCTCGCCCTCGACGTGATCGGCACGCCGCGGCGGGAGGCGCGCACGCGCGTCTTCCAGCTGCTCAAGTCGGTCGGCCTGCAGCACCGCCGCTTCCATCATCCGCGTTCGCTCTCGGGCGGCGAGCAGCAGCGCGTGGCGCTCGCGCGCGCGCTCGTGAACGAACCGGAGATCCTCCTCGCCGACGAGCCGACGGGCAATCTCGATCCCGAGCTCACGATCGAGATCATGGATCTGATCATGGCGGCGGCGACGCGGGGAACCACCGTGATCGTCGCGACCCACGACCACTCGCTGATCGATCGCTACGGCAAGCGCATGCTGCGTCTCGAAGGCGGCCGCATCGCCGAGGACCATCCGGCGGCGACCGCCGCGCTCGGGAGCGGCGCATGAGTCGCGTCCTGGTCCTGCTCCGCGTCATGTCCGCGAACGCCCTGCGCGGCGTGCGGCAGGCGAGCACGACGAGCCTGCTCGCCGTCTTCACCATCGCCGTGGTGCTCGTGCTCGTCGGGAGCGCATCGCTTCTCGTCGGCAACATGACGGGCATCCTCGACGACTTCGGCGCCGAACTCCAGCTCACGGCCTACCTCGACGCGACCCTGCCCGAGGACGAGCTGCCTCGGCTGGCCGAACGCGTGGCCGGCGCGCCCGGTGTGGCGTCGGTCGACCTGATCACGAAGGCCGAGGCCCTCGATCGCTTCGAGCGGATCGCGGGCGGCGGCGCGCTGCTCGAAGGCCTCGAGGAGAATCCGCTGCCGGCGTCCCTCGAGATCGAGCTGCGCCCCGAGGCGCGGACGGCCGAGGCCCTCGCGACGCTGCGCGCGTCGCTGGACGGGTTGCCCGGGATCGACGAGCTCGCCCACGGCGAGGAATGGATCGAGGGCTACACGCGCGCGGTTGCGCTGATCCGCGGCGGCGCCTGGGGCATCGGCCTCGTGCTCGGTCTCGCGGCGCTCCTGATCGTGGCGAACACGATCCGGCTCGCGTTCTACGCGCGGCGCGACGAGCTCGACATCCTGGCTTTGGTCGGGGCGAGCCGGACCTTCGTGCGCGTTCCTTTCCTCCTGGAGGGCACGCTGCAGGGGATGCTCGGCGGCCTGCTCGCCCTCGTGATCGTCTTCGGCGCCTACGAGCTGCTCCTCCCGGAACTGCGCTACGGGCTCGAGCTGCTCGTCGGCCGCGCAGAGCTGTCGTTCTTCACGTGGAGCGAGTCCCTCTCCCTCGTCGCCTCCGGTGCCGGACTCGGACTGCTCGGCGCGGTCACGG
>JBCCZJ010000457.1:0-4433 GCA_039187915.1 Myxococcota bacterium | reverse complement strand
CGCCGTCGAGGTCGGCCGCCTCGACGAGATAGAAGCCGCCGAGCTGCTCCTTCGTCTCCGCGAAGGGCCCGTCCGAGAGCAAGACCTCGTCGTCACGCACGCGCACGGTCGTCGCGGTCTCCGTGGGACGCAGGCGCTCACCGCCACGCATGTGATCGCCCTTGGCCAGGAGCTCGCCGAAGCGCGCGTAGCCGGCCATGGTCTCGTCGGCTTCCGGCTCCGTCAGATTCTCCCAGAGCTGCTCGTCTTCGTGGATCAAGAGTACGTACTGCATCTCTTCGTCTTCCTTCCTCGCGCCTCGTTGCGCGTTCGTCGGCGGATTCGCCCGCCTCGAGGGAGAGACGGACGAAGGCTCGCGAAATCGACAGCCCCGGCGACTTTTTTCCGGATCGGCGCGATTTTTCCCGAAGGAACAGCGCCCGATCTTCGGCGCACGGCGCGCGAAGCCCCCTGGACGCCGGACGACGCCCTCGGCACCTCTATCCCGCCTCCGCCGGTCGCGACGAGTACGTCCCCATGCAGCCGCGGGTCATGGGGAGATCGAGGTAGGTCTTGATCCCGGGGTCGGCGGCTTCGCAGAGATCGGTCACCGCATTCACGCAGTGGTAGCCGGTCGTGCTGATCCCCATGGCCGTGTGCTCCTCGTGCGGCAGGTCCGGCCCGACGTCGATGTCGACGATCAGCTCCACGTCGCCCTCGATGTGGATCCGCCAGCCGGACGTCCGGGGGATGTCCCAGTCGCCCTCGACGCGCGGGAAGTCGAGATCGTCCATGAACCAGAACTGCTCCTCGATGATCTCGGTCCCTTCTCGCGTCCGCCCGATGTGCTGGTAGTTGTTGAGCGCGACCGTGCCCTTCTCGATCACGCCGATCCGGGTGTCGGCGATGTCCTCGGTCGCGAGCCCGAAGTGATGGCGCTGCTCGTGCTCGACGACTTCGCTGCCGATCGCCTCGGCGATCATGTCGATCGGCTCGTACCAGAAGGCCTTCAGCATCTCCTTCATCGGGTTGGCCTCGACCTGCGCTGGCGTCTTCCCGATGTTCATGAGTTCCCGGAGCACGCCCTCGGAGGTGTACTCCCGGCAGTCGCCGTACTCGGTCATGCGAATCCGATCGATCCGGTTGCACCACCCCGTGAAGGTGATCGGGAAGCGCTCGGCGACGCCTCCCGGATTGCAGCCGGACGCATGGAAGTTCACCCCACCCTTCCGGCAGGCCGCTTCGATCGCCGCGGCCGACGCCGGGTCCTGGGTCCACGGGAACCAGTAGGGACAGGGCGTGATCACGTGGATGCCGGCCGCCAGCAGCCCGCACATCTCGTCCAGATCCCAGGGCATCGGCGAGTAGATCACGCAGTCGGGCTTCGCGTCGTAGATCGACCGGGTGTCCTGGCTCGCGATCACGCCCGTCGCCGGCAGGTCGACCAGCGTACCGGCGTCCTTCCCGCTCTTGTCGTCGCTGTAGACGCGAACGGCCGCCAGCTCGAGACGCGGATGGCGGATGATGCCCTTCAAGGAGGCGGCACCGGCCGCCCCCGTGGCCCATTGCGCGACGCGATAGGTCTTCATTGCGGTCCTCCCTTCGAACGATCGAATCCGCTGCAGTATCGCCCGCGAAGCCGCCTCCGTTCAAGATCCGAAGCCCTCGACCGGGCGCCCGGATCCCGTCCGGCCCCGCGCTCGGTCACGACAGGGTCGTGCTATACGAACGGCGAGGAGGCGTCCCCCTGTCGACGTCGGATTGGATCGATCTTCGGAGCGACACCGTCACGCGACCGACCGCGGCCATGCGGGCGGCGATGCACGACGCCGAGGTCGGAGACGACGTCTACGGCGAGGATCCCTCGGTGAATGCGCTCGAGGCGCGTGCGGCCGAGATGCTCGGCAAGCCGGCGGCGCTCTTCGTCGCCTCCGGAACCCAATCGAACCTGGTCGCCCTGCTGACGCACTGCGAGCGGGGCGACGAGTACATCGCAGGCCAATCGGCCCACACCTACCGCTACGAGGGCGGCGGCGCCGCCGCGCTGGGCGGCATCCAACCGCAGCCCCTGCCCTTCGAAGCGGACGGCACGCTCGATCTCGAGCAGGTCGGTCGCCTCGTGAAGCCCGACGACGTCCATTTCGCGCGGACCCGCCTGCTCTGCCTCGAGAACACGCAGGACGGTCGCGCGACGGAGCCCGCGTACTTCGAGCGCGCACGGGAGGTGGCCGACCGGAACGGACTCGCGATCCATCTCGACGGGGCGCGGTACTTCAACGCGATGATCGCGACGGAGAGCGCGCCCGACGAGATCGCACGCGCCTGCGACTCGGTCTCTCTCTGCCTGTCGAAGGGACTCGGCGCGCCGGTCGGCTCGGTCCTGGTCGGCTCGGAGGACTTCATCGCGCGCGCACGGCGCTGGCGGAAGAAGGTGGGCGGCGGGATGCGGCAAGCGGGAATCCTCGCCGCAGGCGGCCTCCACGCGCTCGAACACCACGTGACGCGCCTCGCGGAAGATCACGCCCTCGCACAGGCGATCGCGGACCTCGTGAACGCGCGCTTCCCCGACGCAGCCGAGGCGCGGACGAACATGGTGTTCGTCGACCGGCCGAAAGCCGAGCTCGATCGCTGGATCGACCGGCTCGCCGAAGAACGCGTACGCGTGAACGGCGCGCGCTGGGTCACGCATCTCGACGTCGACGCGGACCGGCTCGAACGGATCGAGCGCGCGCTCACGAGAGCGCGCTAGGCAGCGCGTTCCAGGCGCGCGACGCGACGCCGGGCGCCGAGACACGTCGCGACGGCGCCGCCGAGGAGCGCCCCACCGAATCCGGGTTCCGGCACGACGGCGACCTCGCCGTGCGCGTCGATCGCGGGGCCCGCTCCGACGATGGATCCGAGGCAGACGCCCGCGATCGGGTCGTAGTTCGTGCAGCCGGAGACGAGGGTGCGCTCCCCGGTCGCGACGTCGATCTCGAGGACGCGGTAGTCGGCGGTCACGACGGTGCCGAAGCCGTCCGTCGCGATCGAGCGGTCGTCGTCGAAAGGCGGATCGAGGAGCGCCGGGCCCGTTCCGATCGGGGCGCAGACGCCGAAGGGGCCGGACACGACGGAGCGATCGCCGGTGGTCGGATCGATCGCGACGACGCTCTCGTCCGCGCAGCCCGCGTACTTCGCGCGCGCCAGGATCTCGAAGGCGCCGAAGGGCATCGTCTGGATCGTCAGGTCGTCCACGTCCGCGAGCAGGGCCCCGGCGCCGACGAAACCGCCGACACAGAACGTCGGGGCGAGCGGCGCGATCTCCGCGCAGCCGCTGACGACCGACCGGTCTCCCGTGTCGGGGTCGACGGCGAGGATCTGGAGCTGCGCGGGGCCGCTCGGTCCGAAAGAGACGTTGGCCACGTAGACCTGCCCATCCGGTGCGACGACGGTCCCGTTCACGCCGTAGAGGAGCGGGCCGCTGCCGAGGGAGCGACAGGCCGCGTCCTGGCCCGTGAGGGGAATCCGGTCGCCGGAGGTCCGTTCGATCTGGACGAGGGCGCTCTCGCCACCGCATCCGGGCAAGCTCGTCCGGACGACCACGTCGCCCGGTTGGAGGATCGAGAGGGCCGCCGCGTCCGCATCGACGACCGCGAGGTCCGCGTAGAAGGGCAGATCCGGTCCCGTCCCGCGATCGGCGCCGCCGGGCCCGCAGGAGAACGAGCTCACCGGGGAAAGGCAGCCCGAGACGACCGTCCGGTCTCCGTCCATCGGGTCGATCGCGAGGAGGCGCGCCCCGTCGCCTCCGTCGCCGTCCCCGACCAGGATCGTCCCGTTCTCGTCGAGCGTGAGTCCTTCGATGTCGTTCAGGGACGAGCCCGCGCCGATCTCGGCGCTGCAGTCGCCGTTCAGGCCGGACAGGATCGAACGGTCTCCCGTCGCGGGATCGATCCGGAACACCGACTCCGTCCGCGGATCCGGCGCGCAGGCGCGCGGCGCGGTCACGACGAGGTCGCCCGGATCGAGCGCGCTCGCCCCGCTCGCACAGAGCGTCGCGACGAGGGCGGCCGCGAGGCCCGCGGCGGTTCGGCGGATTCCGGAGATCGGGAGGCTGCCCGGAAGACGAGCGCTGGAGAGCAGAGACGAAGGCGACATGGCGGGTTCCTCCGATCACGCGGATCGGTTCGAGTCCGTGCGCGCCCCCGGGAGCGAGAGGCCGCGCGTCCAGTCGTCACGGTACGGGCTCGCTCGAAAGCGTTCCGTGAAGGGCTCCACACGAAGCGGGATCCCTGGCCCGCCCGTCCGATCCAGCGCCGCTCGGGCAGCCTCGAAGCGACCGTCGAGCCTCACGGACCGATCGGGCGCCCCGGCGTCCGACGATCGAAGTCGCCCGGGACGAAGGCGTCCGCCGGGAGGTCGACGGTCTGGATCTCCTCGGTCGTATTGCCTTCCATCGTCGCGACGCGCTCGATGAT
>JBCCZJ010000456.1:0-4456 GCA_039187915.1 Myxococcota bacterium | reverse complement strand
TTCAGGTCGAAACGCAGATGGCGGAGATGCGTGGCGCATCCATGACCATTCAGCAGGCCGTCATGAAGGGCGACGAGGCGGTCGTTAAAGCGGACGTTAAGGTCGCGTTGATCCATAAAGACGGCGGTGCGCGGCGGATCCCGCTGTGGCTCCGCGAGGTGTTTGCAGACAACGTGGCCTCGACTTGAAACGGCAGTCAGCACTCGCGTTCTGGGCGCGAGCCGTAGTGGCACGTATTTCGTTTTTCGTAAGGTCCGGCTTGGTGATGCGTTGAAGCGGTCACCCCCAACCCCTCAACGAAACGATGCCCCTCCCCATGCCCTCGCCAAAGTCACGAAAGTCCATCTGGATCAACGCGACCTTAACGTCCGCTTTGACGACCGCCTCGTCGCCCTTCATGACGGCCTGCTGAATGGTCATGGATGCGCCACGCATCTCCGCCATCTGCGTTTCGACCTGAATGACATCGTCGATGGTCGCTGAAGACAGAAAGTCGATGGTCATCTTGCGCACGGCAAAGGCCAGACCACCCTCGTGCCCCGCGCGCGGCTCGAAGAGGTCGCGCACTCGGTGCGCTTCCTTGCCGCGCGCGATTCGAGCTACGTATCCGGCGCCGCGCTCGAAGTCTACGGCGGCGGCGAGTGGCCGCCGACCGTCCCCCGTCCCGACCGGGGCTGAGCGCCGCCGCCCAGGAGGAGCGTATGACCGAACGGGTCGCTTCCGACGCCCCCTTCGCCCTCGAGGGGCACGTGGCGCTCGTCACGGGCAGCACCCGCGGCATCGGTGCGGCGATCGCCCTGGAGTTCGCCGCCGCGGGCGCCGAGGTGTTCGTGACCGGCCGCAGCCCCGCCGCCGCAGCGGCCGTCGTCGAGCAGATCGAAGCCGCCGGGGGACGGGCCCATGCGCTCGACTACGAGGCGGCCGAAGCGGACGCCGCCGAACGGCTCGTCGCCGAGGTCGCCGCGCGGACCCCGAAGCTCGACGTGCTCGTCAACAACGCGGCGATCCTCAAGCCCCACAGCGTGGGCCGCCTGAGCGAGGCGGAGTTCGACGAGGTCTTCGGTGTGAATACCCGCGCCGCGCTCTTCCTGTCGCAGAAGGCCCACCCGCTGCTCGTGCGGAGCGAGTCGCCTTCGATCGTGAACGTGACCGCCGCCTGCGCTCATCGTCCGATGCGCGGCCTCGGAGCCTACTGCGCCTCGAAGGCGGCGATGATCAACTTCACGTCGACGCTGGCCCAGGAGTGGGCGAAGGACGGCATCCGCGTGAACGCGCTCACGCCCGGCTCCGTGGCGACGGACATGATCCTGCCCAGGGACGAGACCGAACGCGAAGCCTTCGCCCGGGAGATGGGCGAGCAGAACCTGATGGGGCGTCTGGCGGAGCCGATCGAGATCGCACGCGCGGTCCGCTTCCTGGCGAGCCCCGCGGCCTCGTTCATGACCGGACAGGCGATGGTCGTCGACGGCGGACTGCTCGCCTGACCGCGCGAACCAAGGAGGCCCCGCCATGCCCCGCCCGCTCGACGAGGACGTGCGCCGCTTGATCGACGCGCCCAACTTCGCGGCGCTCGCGACGCTGATGCCCGACGGCTCGCCCAAGGTCGAGCCGGTCTGGATCGGCCGCGAAGACGACCACGTCCTGATCGCCACGGACGCGCGCGGCATCAAGGGCCGCAACCTCGCGCAGGACGGTCGCGTCGCCCTCTCGATCACGGACTACACGAATCCCTACGAACAGGCGCTGATCCGTGGACGCGTGATCGAGACGCGCGACGACAACGAGCTCGTCGTGCTCGACGCGCTCGCGCAACGCTATCTCGGCGCGCCCTTCCCGCGTCGCAAGTGGTCGAGCCGCGTCGTCTACGTGATCGAGGCGGACGTCGCCCGCTACTACAAGTCGCCGCTCGAGCACACGCCGAGCTGAAGACGTCGAGCCCGCGAGGCAGGAGGGACAGGCCCCTGCCCCGCGCGATTCCGATCGGCTAAGCCTTCCCTCGGCCCGCTCCTCCTTCCCGAAAGGATCCCCATGCCTCCGCCCGCTGACCTCGGCCCTCTCCTCCGCGACCGCGTCGCGGTCGTGACGGGCGGTTCCCGCGGCATCGGCGCCGGCATCGCGTCCGCACTCGTCGCCGCCGGCGCCGAGGTCGTGATCTCCGGCCGGCGCGCCGACGTCCTCGAGGCGACGGCGGCCGAGATCGGCGCGACGAGCGTCGTGGCCGACGCGGCGGATCGCGCGGCCGCGGGCGAGCCGGTCCGTCGGGCGATCGAGCGCTTCGGGGGCGTGGACATCCTCGTCAACAACGTGGGCGGCGTGGCCGGCGGCCATGCCGATGTCTTCGCCGGCGATCCGGCCGAGGATGACGGCTTCGAAGCCAACCTCCGACTCAATCTGACCTCGGCCTATTGGCCCACCAAGGCGGCGGTGCATTCGATGCGCGAACGCGGGCGCGGCCGCGTCGTGAACATCGGCTCCGGCGCCTCGAAGCACGCGGCCGCGAGTCCGGCCTACACGGCGGCGAAGCACGGCCTGGTCGGGCTCACGAAGCAGCTCGCGGTCGACCTCGCGCCGCACGCGATCACCGTGAACTGCGTCTGCCCCGGCTGGACGAACACCGACCTCGTGAACTTCGACGCGCTCGCGAAGGCCCAGGGCACGACGACCGACGCGGCGCGCGAGAGCGCCGAGGCCGAATGCGCCCAGCGACGGATCCTCGAGCCGGCGGAGCTCGGACCGATCTGCGTCCTGCTCGCCTCGGACGCCGGCGCGCCCATGACGGGTCAGGTGATCGGCGTCGACGGCGGTTACCGTCTCTGAAGCCGCGCAGCCGGCAAGGGGAGAACGCATGAAGACCGAGGTCCTCGACGCCGGATCGATCACCGCCTACGACGAAGAAGTCGACGTGCTCGTCGTCGGGCTCGGCGCCGCCGGCGCAGCGACGGCCCTGGGCGCGCGTGAATCGGACGGGGACGTCCTGGTCGTCGAGCGCGCCGGAGGCGGTGGCGGCACGAGCGCGATGTCCGGAGGGGTGATCTATCTCGGGGGCGGCACCCGGCTCCAGAAGGCCTGCGGCTTCGACGACACCGCGGAGGAGATGCTCAAGTACCTGCAGGCGTCGATCGGGCCCGGCCGGGACGACCCCAAGCTCGAGCGCTACTGCGCGGGCTCCGTCGAACACTTCGACTGGCTCGTCGCGCAGGGCGTGCCTTACAGGGAGACCTTCTACTACGGACAGTCCGGCGAGCCACCGACCGACGACGGGCTCGTCTGGTCCGGTTCCGAGAACGTCCATCCCTTCCGCGACGTGGCGAAGCCCGCGCCGCGCGGCCACGTCGCCGCGGTCCCAGGGGCGGCGGGCCACAAGGTGATGAGCGTGCTCTGCGAGGCCGTCGAACGAAGCGGCGCGCGCACCGCCTTCAACACGTCCTGCAGCGCGCTCTTCCAGGAACGTGACGGCACGATCAGCGGCGCGCGCCTCGAGTGCTTCGGCGCGTCGCACACGGTCCGCGCCCGCGGCGGGATCGTGATCACGACCGGCGGGTTCGTCCTGAACGACGAGATGCTCGACGCCTACGTGCCGGCCGCCCGGAAGTGCTCCATGCGGGTCGCCGCGGACGGCGACGACGGCTCGGGCATCCGTCTCGGCATGGCCGCCGGCGCCGGCACCCGCCATCTCGACAAGGTCTCGGTCTCGCTCCCGGTGACGCAGCCCTGGGACCTCAAAGCAGGTCTGCTCGTGAACGCGCAGGGCCAGCGCTTCATCAACGAGGATGCCTACTACGGGCGGCTCGGCGACTACGCTCTCCTGCGGCAGGAGGGACGCTGCTGGCTGATCGTCGACGACGACTTCTACACGCCCGCGGAATACGGCTTCGAGCTCGTCGCCGTCGGCGAGAGCCCCGCCGAGCTCGGCCGCGAGCTCGGGTTGCCGGAAGGCGCCCTCGAGGCGACGATCGAAGTCTTCAACCGGCACGCGAAGCGCGGCGAGGATCCGCTCTTCGGGAAGCGCGAACCCTACCTGAAGCCACTCGAGACCGCGCCCTTCGGCGCGATCGACTGCACCACGGAGAACGCGCGCTACGCGGTGTTCACCCTGGGCGGGCTCGCCACCGACGTCGACGGGCGGATCCTCGATCCGGAGGGCCGAGTGATCCCGGGTCTCTACGGCGCCGGCCGATCGACGTCGGGCCTCGCGGTCGGCGGCTACAGCAGCGGACTCTCTCTGGGGGACGGGACTTTTTTTGGACGACGCGCCGGCAGAGCCGCCGCGACGTTCTGAGCCGCAGGCGCTCTTCGGACGACGCGCCGGAAGAGCCGCCGCGACGCCCTGAGCCGCGGGCGCTTTTCGGACGGCCCGCCGGCGGTGGGTCCGCGCTTCGGACCGAGGCGGCTTTCGACCAGACTTCGCCTCCGTCGGAACTCTGTGGGCTCAGCCGAAGCGACCCGCCGCCTACGG
>JBCCZJ010000455.1:0-4461 GCA_039187915.1 Myxococcota bacterium | reverse complement strand
CTCCGAGCACGAGCACGGCATCGTCCCCGAGGAAGGGCACGCCGTCGGCCGCGGGCCGCGCGTCGGCGAGTGCCTCCGGCGCCAGGACGACCAGCGGTTTGCTGGGCGCGTAATGCCGTGGACGCTGCCCCGGAGAGCGCGCAGGGCCCGGCGCCGCCGGGGCGGGATCGACGCCCGACGTCGCGGCCCGATCGAGCCGGAACATCCCCGGCCGAAGGACGGTCGGCGCATCGCCGGTCACGTCGACCACGGTGCTCTCGATTCCGACCGCGCAGGCGCCGCCGTCGAGGACGAGGAGGTCGTCGACCCACGGACCGAGCGAGTCGACGACGTGTCGGGCCGTCGTCGGCGAGACGGCTTCCGAACGATTGGCGCTCGGGGCGGCGATCGGGCACGCCGCCGCCTCGAGGAGCGCGCGCGCGACGGGATGGTCGGGCACCCGCAGCCCGACGGTCGCTCCGCCACCCGTCACGATCGGCGGAATCGAGGCGGTCTTCTCGACGACGAGCGTGAGCGGTCCGGGCCAGGCGGCCGTCGAGAGCTCTTCCGCCGCGGACGGCCAGGCGGCGGCGAGCGAACGCGCCGCCGCCGCGTCGGCGACGTGCACGATGATCGGATTGTCGGCGGGGCGCCCTTTCGCCTCGAAGATCCGCGCGACCGCATCGGCGTCGAGCGCGTTCGCGCCGAGGCCGTAGACCGTCTCGGTCGGAAAGGCGACGAGCCCCCCGGCCTGGAGGACGCGAGCCGCTTCCGCGTAGGCAGCATCGTCGGGCGACAGGATTCGGGCGGGCATGGCCGCAGGGTATCGCGACCCGAGGCCCGGGAGCGGCCCCCTCTGCGGGGGCGGGTCCCCGCAAACCGTCGCGCCAGGCCCCCTCCGGGCCGTGGCCGGCGACCGGGCCGCCCGCACCCTTTTCAGGTTCGATCGCGCCGCTACGCTTCGGGTCGCCCGTGTGGGAGAGCCCATGCGCCTCGCCTCACGCCTCGGCCCGATCGCGCTCGAAGACGCGCGGACCGGCGCCCCCCGAAAGCTCGAATCCCTCTGGAGCGAAGGTCCCGCCCTCGTTGTCTTCCTCCGCCACTTCGGTTGACTGTTCTGCCGTGAGCAGGTCGCGCAGTTGCGTGACGACCTCGATCGCTGGCAGCAGGACGGCATCCGCGTCGCCCTCGTCGGAAACGGAACCCGCGCGTTCGCCGAGGCGTTCATCGAAGACTTCGGTCTCTCGTGCGACGTGCTGGTCGACCCGGAGCTCGTCGCCTACCGCGCGGCCGGCCTGCGTCGCGGCGCCGAAGCGCTCCTCTCGCGACGCCTGTTCAGCGACGCCCTGCGCGCACGCCGTTCCGGCGCGCGCCAGTCGGGCGTGCAGGGCGACGCCTGGCAGCTCGGCGGCGCCTTCGTCTTCCGGCGCGGCGGCGAGCTGCTCCTGATCCATCGCGCCGAGTCCTCCGGCGATCACGTCGAGGCCCATGCCGTCGATCACGCGCTCGAAGAGGACGTCGTCCTCGACGAATCGCCACCGCCGCGATCGCCCCTGGCCCCCGTCGCCCGCGCGACCCGCGACGTGCTGGACCTCTCGCCGGTCGGCTCCTTCGATCGGATCGGGTTCGCGCGCCATGCCCTCGGCTTCGACCCGGCCGACCTCGACGTCGACCTGACCGGCCGGCGCGCCCTCGTGACGGGCGCGAACTCGGGCATCGGCTACGCCACGTCCCTCGCCCTCGCCGACCTCGGCGCCGAGGTGACGCTCCTCTGCCGGAACGCCGAACGCGCCGAGGCCGCCGCCGCGCGCATCCGCGAGGCGACCGGAAGCCGGCGCGTCTCGTGGCAGACGGTCGACATGTCGGACCTCACGAGCGTCGAAGCAGCCTGTGCGGAGCTCGCGAAGGAGCCGATCGACGTCCTCGTCCACAACGCGGGCGTCCTTCCCGACGACCGCATCGAATCGAAGGAAGGGCTCGAGCTGACCTTCGCCACGCACGTGGCCGGACCGCATCTGATGACGGCGAGACTCCGCGAAGCGCTCGAAGCGAGCGACGACGGACGCGTCGTCTGGGTCTCGTCGGGCGGCATGCTGACGACGCGCCTGCAGATGAACGATCCGCAGTGGCGCCACCGCGAATACGACGGCGTGCGCGCCTACGCGGAGACGAAGCGGGCACAGGTCGTGCTCGCCGAGCTGTGGGCGGCGGAGCTGGCCGGCAGCGGCGTGGTCGTGCACTCGATGCACCCCGGATGGGCCGACACCCCGGCGGTCGCGTCGTCACTCCCGCGCTTCCACCAGGTCACCGAGGCGATCCTGCGAACGCCCGAGGAAGGCGCCGACACGGTCATCTGGCTGGCGGCCGCCGATGCCGCGACCGAGTCGTCGGGCCGGTTCTTCTTCGACCGCGAGGCGGTCCGGACCCACTGGCTCCCGGTCACGCGCGAGACCAGGGCGGACCGCGAGGCGCTCTGGCGTCTCTGCGGCGGGGCCACACCGGATCCGGGAAAGGCGTTCGGTCTCAGCTGAAGCGCGAGCCCGCGCGTCGGCGACCGGGCTCCGTCCAGCGGCGAGACCGCTCGCCGCGGCGCGCGCGCCGTCCGGACGTCAGTCGCCTGCCTGTTCTTCGAGCGGCTTCCAGTGGAAGAGCCCGTAGATCATGGTCTGCACGAAGTGGTGGCCCATCGATCCGCCTACGCGCTCGAAGAGCTCGCGCTTCAGGACGAACTCGATGACGTGGGCGACGAAGGTCAGACCGAAGAGGACCTGACCGACCGTCGCGACCCAACCACTCCCGAGCACCATCGCGAGGACGGACCCGATCCAGATGACCCAGACGCTTTGCTTCTGCATGCCAGATCGGTAGCGCGCCCGGGCCGCCTCCGCCGCTCATCCGGGATCGCGCCCCGGATGCCTGCTGTATCCTGTCGGTTCCCGGACTCGAGTCGATCTGGAGCCGCGCCGTGACCGAACGAGACGCCCCCGCCCGCGCCGGGATCCCGGAGGAGGCCCGCGCGCTCCACGCGCGCGTGCTCGCTCTCGATGCCCATGCCGACCTCGTCCTCCCCACGACGAACCCGTCGTACCTCGCGAAGGACGGCACCTCGAAGGTCTCGCCCGAGCGCATGCGCGAAGGCGGCCTCGACGCGGTCGTGCTCGCGATCGCCGTCGAACCCCAGCGACGCAACGCCGAGGGCTTCGCGCGCGCCGCCGCGATCGCCGCGGAGAAGCTCGCGGCCTTCCGGCGGATCGTCGACGACCACCCCGACGTCGTGGCCGCGACCACGCCGAAGGAGATCGAGGGGGCCCGCGCCGAAGGGCGGCGCGCGCTCGTGCTCGGCTTCCAGAACGCACTGATCCTCGGCACGGATCCCGATGCGGTCGTCCCCTGGTTCGAGGCCGGCTGCCGCGTCTTCGCGCTCACGCACATGGGACACAACGACTTCGCCGACAGCTCCCGCCCCCTCTACCGCCCGCGCAAGCGGGCCTACGAGCCGACGGAGGAGCACGGCGGCCTCTCGCCGCTCGGAGAGGCCGCCCTCGACCGGATCGTCGCGCATGGCGGACTCGTCGACGTCTCCCAGCTCTCGCGCAACGCGACCCTGCAGGCGATCGAACGCACCCGGCGCCCGATCGTCGCGACCCACTCGAACGTCCGCGCGATCTCCGACGTGACGCGCAACCTCTCGGGCGAGGAGATCGACGCGATCGCCCGGAGCGGCGGCGTCGTGCACGTGAGTTCTTTCGCGCCCTATCTTCCGCGCCTCGGTGATCCCGCGCTGATGGCCCGGGTCGTCGCGACCCGGCGCGAGCACGGCCTGCCGGAGACGTTCTCCTACCCCTTCGAACTCTACTGGGAGATCGAAGACGTGACGGCGCGGACCGCCTTCCTGACCGCGATGCGCGGACTGATCCGCGACCTCTCCGTCGAGGACATGCTCGACCACGTCGACCATCTCGCCGAGCGCGTCGGCGTCGACCACATCGGCGTCGGCAACGACTTCAATCACGGCACGAACGTGCGCGGCTTCCGCGACGCCACCGAGGCCGGCCACTTCACGGCGGGGCTGATGGCGCGCGGGTACGGCGAGGACGACATCGCCCGGATCTGGAGCGGCAACTTCCTGCGCGCCCTGAAGGCGGCACAGGACGGCGCCACGGTCTGAAGCGACCGGCCCGTGGACGTCAGTCGGCGGCGCCTCGGCGGCCGCCCCGGTCGAGCACCGCGACGCGGCGGCGCTCGGCCGGATCCGGGAAGTGGGCCGTTCGCACCGCGTCGAGGATCGCCGCGCGATCCGCTTCGTCCGTTCCGGCGAGTCGGCGGGCCCGCTCGACGCGGTACGCGTCGACGCGTCGCTCCCAGGAGGCCCGACGCCCGTCGAGGACCGCGAGGCGCGCGGCGGCCTCGACCCCGAAGCGCCGTTGGCGGAGCCGCGTGAGGTCGTCGGCCGAGGCGCCTTCGGCGCGCAGGCGCGCCTCG